>JBFMFT010000064.1:0-15825 GCA_040751925.1 Chloroflexota bacterium | reverse complement strand
AAGAGCCTCGACCAGTTCTCGCTTGCTTTGTTGACTCAAGGTGTGTTCCTTTTTCATGCCGGCAAAGGTAACACTTATTTTGAGGCAACCGATCATGCTTCGGTAACATTTTCAATGAGGCAATGCGGTCTCTTTCTTATTTGACCAACCTGGTTTACACTTGAGGTATGTCGCCAATTACCCTGTTGGGAAACAAAAGGATTGTTCTCGGTGTAACAGGCTCTATCGCCTGCTATAAAGCGGTTGACCTGGCCTCCAAGCTGACCCAGGCCGGCGCGCTAGTGGACGTGATTCTGACCGAAGCCGCCACCCACTTCGTCACCCCCCTGAGCTTCCGCTCTGTGACCGGCCGGCCCGTCTACACCGATATGTGGCAACTGGCCGAACACGTCCTGCACGTCAACCTGGGTGAAACGGCCGACCTCCTGGTGATTGCCCCAGCCACCGCCCACACTATGGCCAAACTGGCCCAGGGGTTGGCTGACAACCTGCTGACCATGACCGCCCTGGCCGCCCGCTGCCCCTTGCTGATTGCCCCGGCCATGGACGGCGGGATGTATGAACACCCGGCTACCCAGGTCAACCTGGCGACCTTACAGCAACGGGGCGTAATCCTCGCTGGCCCGGCCGCAGGGCGTATGGCCTCTGGTCTGAGCGGCCGGGGCCGTCTGCTAGAACCGTCTGAATTGTTGGCGCACATTCGGCTGGCCCTGGCTCGTCGTGGGCCACTGGCCGGCCGCCACGTCGTGGTCACGGCTGGGCCCACCCGCGAACCGATAGACCCGGTGCGCTTCATCTCCAATTACTCTAGCGGCAAACAAGGTCTGGCCCTGGCCCAGGCCGCCCTGGACGCCGGGGCGCGGGTGACGTTGATTACCGGGCCGATGGGCGAACCCATCCCCCTGGGAGCGGATCCGGTGAGGGTGGAGACGACAGAGCAAATGAAAGCGGCCGTGCTGGCGGCCGTCACCGAGGCGGACGCCCTGTTCATGGCGGCGGCCGTGGCCGACTTTCGCCCGGAGCGGCCGGCCGCCCAGAAGATCAAGAAGAAGGAAACGCCCGCCAGTGCGCCAGTGATTCATCTCACCACAAACCCCGACGTTCTCCTGGCGGTTAAGGCGTACAAGGAGCAAACCGGCCGGCCGCTCGTCACCCTGGGTTTTGCGGCCGAGACCGAGAACGTCGTCGCCAATGGGCGTGATAAACTGATCCGCAAAGGGCTGGACCTCATCGCCATCAATGACGTGAGCCAGCCGGATGCCGGCTTTGGTGTGGACACCAACCGGGTCACACTCCTGGGGCGGGGTGGATTAGTGGTAGAATTACCGCTGCAGAGCAAGACGGCCGTCGCCGAAACGCTGGTGGAGTACGTGGCTCGTACTCTGCAATAGGACGCGGAGGGCGCGGATCAACGCGGATTGGACGTGGAGGATGGACAGTGGAGCGTTTGTTCTTTATGATTGGTTCAGGCTTTATGTTTTTAGGAGTGGGCGCGGGCGCTTTTGGGGCGCACACTATGCGAGCCTATTTTGAGCAGCAGCCAGACCTGGCTGGCACGTTTGAGACGGCCGTGCGTTATCACCTCATCCACGCGCTGGCTCTACTGGTGGTGGCCTGGGCGGCCGGGCGTTGGCCCGGAGGATTGGCGGCCTGGTCAGGTTATCTGTTCACGGCCGGCATCCTGCTCTTTTCAGGCAGCCTCTACGCTTTAAGCCTGACCGGGATACGCTGGCTGGGGGCTATTACCCCCCTGGGTGGTCTGGCCTTTTTAGGCGGCTGGCTGCTGCTGCTGATAACCGCCTGGCGTGCTGGTTAGAACAGCGGATTAAGAGAATTAACGGATCAGTTTCTTCTCGGAATCCGTGTTCTTCAGATAGGAGATATGGTTTGCCCAATCCATACCACGCTCCCGAAATCAGTGTACAAGAAGTAGCCCGCAAACGGGCGGCCGGGGAGTCGTTCGTCCTAATGGACGTGCGCGAGCTGGCTGAGTTAAGCCTGGCTAACCTGGGCGACGACGCCATTCTGGTTTCGATGAGTGAACTGGCGGCGCGACAACTGGCGGCCTTGCCAGAAGCGGCGCAAGACCAGACGGCCGAGATCGTCGTCTTCTGCCACACGGGGGTTCGCAGCGCGCAGGTAACGGCCTGGCTGCGCTACCAGGGTTGGCAGAACGTCACTAGCATGGCCGGCGGGATAGACGCTTACGCGGCCGAGATTGACCCTGGTATTGGCTTCTATTAGGGACACGGCCGCCCCAATCCGGCCAACACCCAGCAGCCTATATCTTGCTCTAGCCAGACGGCCGCATCCACCCACGTGCCAGCTACCAACAAATCCCAGTGTAAATGATTGCCGGTCGAGAGACCGGTCGTGCCGACTTCGCCAACGGGGTCGCCCGGCCGTACCACCTGGCCGGGCTGCGCCAAAACCCTGGACAGGTGGTATAAACCCGTGTAAACGCCCAGACCGTGATCAATGATGACCGCGCCACCCCGCACGTAAAGGGTTTCGGCCAGGACGACTGTCCCTCCGGCCGGGGCGTAAACCGGCGTGCCAGCCCACGCGCTGAAATCCACTCCCTCGTGGTAAGTGCTGTACGGGCCACCGTTGTAAGAGCGGCGACTCCCATAGAAACCACTCTGTTCCAGGTAGTCTATGATGGGCCGTTGAAAGGGCGTGTCCCACAAGGGAAGGGGCGAAGCCTGGTTCCAGATTTGGAAGAGCCGCGCGCGCTCCTGAATAATCGAAGCCTGGTCAATGGCCGCCGCCGCGCCTGTCAAGGTCAGTTGCTCGTAGCCCCACTCTCTATCTACCATGCGCCAGGGTTGCGACCAGAGGGGCTGGCCGGCCGTCTGGACGGTCAACTCGTGGTCGCCAGGGGGGAAGAAGGCCCCTGTGCCACCCAGCGCAACCAGGCGGCCGGGATGAGGAGATGAGGGGATGGAGGATTCAGCGCTGTCGGTAAAAATGTTGAAGGGGCGGCCGGCCAGTTGAATAGTGGAGGAGACGGCCGCGTTGACTTGGGCGCGAATAGCCAGGGCTTCACCAGGGTGGGAGGGGACGGCCGATAGTTCCAGGCTGTGGAAACCGGCCGGCAGGTCAATCGGTGGTGTTGCGCCGCCGGGTAAGAAGAGCGGCCGGTATAGCAGGGGATAGAAGGGGTGGGCGAATCCGTTGGCAAGCGACAGCGACCACGGCGAATGGTGATAACGAGCGGCCGTCTGCAACAGCCCTCCTTCGTTGACTCGAATCAGTACCCCGGAGCGCTCTACGCTTTCGGTGGCGGGAATGAGGACGGCCGCGCCAATGGTCGGCTGGCGTTGGCGGTTGAAGTGGGGATTGGCGGCTTGTAGGGCGGCCGGGGTGAGGTCAAAACGCCAGGCCAGCGCGGCCCAGGTGTCGCCCGGTAGGACGACGTGTTGGTAGGGGGCAGGGCTTTGGGCGGCGGCCGGGGCCAAGTTCCCCTTGCCCCACACCGCTACCAACAGGGTCAGCCACACCAGCTGCTTCGCATAGTTAGCAAGAAGTCTTGTACCGAAACTTCGCATAGTCAATAGAGTAGGTAGTCGCCCTAAGTAATCGTCCAGAAATAAGGATGTTCGTGATTGTACACCCTTTCTGATAAAATCTTACCTATCCATGACCATCCCCGCCCATCCGCGTTTATTCGCGTTATCCGCGTTCCATTTTCGTGACAGACCATGGTGGCACGAATATATCTGAGTTTAGGCACAAATATGGGCGACCGGCTCACCCATTTGCGGCGGGCGGCGCAGGGCCTCCAGTCCATCGTGACGGTTGAGGCGGTTTCCCCGATTTACGAGACGAAGCCCTGGGGATTGGCCGATCAGCCCGATTTTCTCAACTTGTGTGTAGCCGCGACGACGACCCTGGCCCCCCGGCCGCTCCTGGCAGCCCTCAAGAACCTGGAAGTTCAGCTGGGACGGCGGCCGGGACTGCGTTGGGGGCCGCGCCAGATTGATATAGACATCCTCTTTTACGACGACCTCATCGTGCAAGAGGAAGGGCTAACCATCCCCCATCCTCACCTGGCCGAACGAGCCTTCGTCCTGGCCCCCCTGGCCGACATTGCGCCTGACCTGATCGATCCGCAGACCGGCCGGACTGTTCGTGCCATGTTAGCTAACACAGACGCGACACAGGTCAAGAAACTCTCTATCATAACCAGAGAATAGACAAACGTGAACCGGATAACACTCTTTACGATTGGCATAATCGGCCTGGGGGGATTCTTGGGGGCCAATGTCCGTTACTGGCTCGGCCTGTGGGCGGCCGGGCGATGGGGTACCGGCTTCCCCTATGGTACGTTGCTCATCAATGTTTCCGGGAGTTTACTCCTCGGCTTCTTTCTGACCCTAGCCACCGAACGCTTGCTCATTCATCCCCACTGGCGTTTACTGGTAGCGGTAGGTTTTCTGGGCGCGTTCACAACCTTCTCGACTTTCACCTACGAAAGCGTTGCTTTACTCCGCGATGGGGCCTGGCTGGCCGGCCTTCTGAATATGACGGGTAGCGTCCTTTTAGGAGTGGTGGGTATCGTGATAGGCAGCGCGTTAGCACGCCTTGTCACCTAGGCATTGTCCGTAAACAAGTTTGTAGTAGGCGATTCATCGCCTGGGGCGCTAAAGCGCCTACTACGAACGAAAACCACGAAGTTATTTACGGACAATCACCTGGCAGGGAGGTAGAGTATGGAGTTTTATGGCCCGGCGAAACGGCTGACGATTCTAATTGGTGAGAGTGACCGATGGAAACAACGGCCGCTCTGGATGGCCCTGTTAGAAACTCTCAAGCGTGAAGGGCTAGCCGGAGCAACTGTGTTGCGCGGCCTGGCCGGCTTTGGCGCGCATAGCCGGATTCACACGGCCACTCTGGAAGCTCTCTCGGTAGACTTGCCTGTCGTCGTCGTGGTGGTAGACCAGCCAGAGCGCATCGAGCGCGTTCTGCCCATCGTTGGCCCTATGGTTCAGGAAGGGCTGATCACCCTCGAGGACGTGCAAGTGCTGAAGTATACGCACCGGGTACTGACCCACCTGCCTAAAGACCGCCGTGTCCGTGACGTCATGAGCCGCGAAGTGGCTACGGTACGGCCGGAAACACCCCTGGCGCAAGTCGTGACCATGCTACTGGAACGGGGTATCAAAGCCGTGCCGGTCGTTAATGAAAACGGTCAAGTTGCCGGCATCATTACCGGGGGTGACTTGTTGGCGCGAGGGGAACTGGGTCTGCGCCTGGGCCTGCAATTAGAGCTACCAGCGGCCGAACGCCAGGAAGTTATGCGCGATCTGGAAGCAAAGGGGCTATCGGCGGCCGACGTTATGACATCACCCGTGATAACCGTGGCTGAGAAGGCTACACTAGAAGAAGCAGCCCATCTGATGCTCGTACACAATCTGAAACGGTTGCCGGTAATTGATGAACGCCAGCGCCTGGTGGGCATCATCAGCCGGATAGACGTGCTGCGTACAGTAGCCCAGGCCACTCGAGTCGGCGCTGTAACGCCAGAGACGTTGCCAACAGGCGCCACCTGGGTGCGGGAAGTCATGAGTCGCGACGTTCCTACGGTGAGACCAGAAACGCCTTTGCCAGAGGTTCTGGAGCAAGTGGTAGCGACACCTTTTCGACGTGTGGTAGTAGCCGATGCCGAAGGGCGCGTTCAGGGTATTATTCTGGACAGTGTTCTTTTGCGCCAGGTCGAACCCGAGGTGCGGCCGGGTCTCCTGCAAATCCTGGCGCAACGCCTGGTGGGTCGAGAGGTTTTACACCCAAAGGTAGCGGCGACGACGGCCGCTCAAGTGATGGAACCTCAAGTGCTGACCGTCTCTGAGGACGACACCTTAGCCGTCGCTATCCAACGGATGGTCGAGCATCGCACCAAGCGCCTGGTTGTGCTGAACGCGCAAGGTCGGCTGGCCGGCATCCTGGATCGGCAGACCGCCTTGCGCGCCCTCCTGTCGCCAACTACTTTTGAGGCAACTTCTCTCACAGAGACATGAACAATTCTTCTCGAACCGCTCTGAAGTTTGTCGTCTTGCTGGGTATCGTCAGCCTCTTGGCCGACGTCACCTACGAAGGGGCGCGCAGCATCACCGGCCCTTACCTGGCCCTCTTGGGGGCTAACGCGACTGTCGTGGGTGTTGTGGCCGGCTTGGGTGAACTCGTTGGCTATGGCCTGCGCCTGCTCTCCGGCTACCTCACCGACCGCACCGGCCGCTACTGGCTCATCACCTTTCTGGGCTATTTTCTGAACCTGGCGGCCGTCCCCCTGCTGGCCCTGGCCGGCCGCTGGGAATGGGCCGCCCTTCTGATAGTCACCGAGCGGGTGGGCAAAGCCATTCGCACGCCCGCCCGCGACGCCATGCTCTCGCACGCCACTCACGAAATGGGGCGGGGGTGGGGTTTTGGCCTCCACGAAGCTCTTGATCAGGTCGGAGCGATGGCCGGCCCGCTCATCATGGCCGCCATTCTCTATACCCAGGGTCGTTACCAGACCGGCTTTGCCGCCCTCGCCCTGCCGGCTCTCCTGGCTCTCAGTGTCCTTACGGCCGCCCGCCTGTTATACCCTCATCCCCGCGAATTAGAGGTCAGCACGCCCGAATTAGCCACCGGAGGCCTCCCGCGCCACTTCTGGCTCTACCTGGCGGCCGTCGCTCTCATCGCCGCCGGCTACGCCGATTTTCCTCTCATCGCTTATCATTTTGAGAAAACGGCCGCCGTCTCGTCCACCTGGATTCCCGTTTTCTACGCGGTGGCGATGGGCGTGGACGCCCTGGCGGCTCTCGCCTTCGGCCGTCTCTTTGATCAGCGTGGCCTTTCTATCCTGGTTGTGGTGGCCCTACTCTCGGCCCTATTCGCGCCCTTCGTCTTCCTCGGCGACTTTGCTTCCGCTCTAGTCGGCATGGCTCTGTGGGGCATCGGCCTGGGCGCACAGGAGTCCATTATGCGGGCGGCCGTGGCCGGCATGGCCCCGGCCGACCGGCGCGGCGCGGCCTATGGCGTGTTCAACACCGGTTTTGGCCTGGCCTGGTTCCTGGGTAGCGCGCTGATGGGCCTTCTCTACGATACTTCGGTAATGGCTCTCGTGGGTTTTTCGGTCGTGATACAGTTGGCTTCCATTCCCCTATTTTTGCGGGTCGGCCGGACGTAGCGCACGCTTCTAGCTTGCGCCGGCGCGGGCAAACTGAAAGTGCGCCCTATTGACGATTATGACGCGGCGTGTTATATTTTGACTATAATGCACTGCGTCATGCGCCTGACTTGTCCTTTACCTTGCCGATAGTTGGATGTTTGACTGGGGTTCTCGTACTTACGTGATGGGCATTGTGAACGTGACGCCGGACAGCTTCTCCGGCGACGGCTTATTGCGTGAGGAGGAATGGGTGGCGGCCGCCGTCACCCAGGCCCAGGCATTCGTGACGGCCGGGGCGGACATTTTAGACGTAGGCGGGGAGAGTACCCGACCTGGCAGCACACCCGTAACAGAGGAGGAGGAGCTACAACGGGTCTTACCTGTTATTCGGGCCATTCGCCAGGTGGCAGACGTTCCCCTATCCATAGACACCTATCGGGCGGCCGTCGCCGAAGCGGCCCTGGCGGCCGGCGCGAACTGGGTCAACGACGTGTGGGGCTTACGCATGGATCCCGCTATGGCTCGATTGGTGGCGAAAACGGGCTGCCCGGTGGTGATTATGCACAACCGCAGCCGGCCGAAGGACGTGGCTCAGGCGCAGCGATTGGGCGGCCGTTACGTCGGGGTGGAGTACCAGGACTTAATCGAGGACGTGCGCCGCGAGTTGCAGGCCAGCATTGACCTGGCTCTGACCCAGGGAGTGCGGCCGGAACAGATCATCATTGACCCTGGCCTGGGCTTTGGCAAGACAGTCAGCCAAAACCTGCGCCTCCTAAATGAACTGAATCGTTTCCGAGACCTGGGCTACCCTATTCTGGTTGGGCCATCCCGCAAATCCTTCATTGGCTATACCCTTGACTTACCACCCGAAGAGCGATTAGAAGGTACGGCCGCCGCCGTGGCCATCGCCATTGACCGCGGGGCCGACGTTGTACGCGTCCACGACCTGCCGGCGATGGCGCGGGTGGCGCGGATGGCGGATCACATCGTAAGACAAAAGTTGAAAGTTGAAGGTTGAACGTTGAAAGTTCAACGAAAACCTTCAACCTTCAACCTTCAACCTTTAACCTTAGAGGTAGGTGACAGATGATTGACTTTGAACTTGACGAAGAACAGAAGATGCTGTCGGAGGCGATTGGCCGTTTCGCGGCCGAGCGCGTGCGGCGCGTCTACCGCGAAGCCGACGAGGAGGGGCAGATTCCGGCCGACGTGCTGCGCTCTGGCTGGGAGTTGGGGTTGCTGCCTTCCAGCATCCCCGAAGAATACGGCGGCTTTGGTGCCCATTCGGCCGTGACCGGAGCTATTGCCCTGGAATCCTTTGCCTGGGGCGACCTGGCCATTACGCTAGACATCCTGGCCCCTGGGTTGGTAGCTATCCCCATCCTGCTGGCTGGCACGGAAGCCCAAAAGGCCACCTACTTGCCCCCGTTCTCGCAGGAGGAGAAGCCCCGCTTGACGGCCGCCCTGACCGAGCCATCTATCCATTACGACCCACGCCACCTGAAAACGACGGCCGCCCTCCGCGACGGCCATTACGTCCTGAATGGTGTCAAGAGCATGGTTCCCCTGGCCGACGAGGCCGAAACGATCCTGGTCTATGCCCAGGAGAGCGACGGCCGCACCCAGGGATTCTTGCTGCCCCGCCACACACCGGGCCTGACCGTCGGGGAGCGGGAAAAGCTGATGGGACTGCGAGCCTTGCCCACTTTCGGCCTCACCCTCACCGATTGCCGTGTGCCGGCCGCTAACAAATTAGGTGGTGACGCGGGTATTGACTTTGAGGTGATCTTGAACCACAGCCGGGTGGCGCTGGCGGCGGCGGCCGTTGGCGTAGCCCGCGCCAGCCACGAGTACGCCATGCGCTACGCCAAAGAGCGTATCGCCTTCGGTGAACCGATTGCCCACCGCCAATCCATCGCCTTTATGCTGGCCGAGATGGCCATTGACATTGACGCCGCCCGCCTGCTGGTCTGGGAAACGGCCTGGCTCTTAGACCAGGGCCGGCCGGCTACCCAGAACGCGACGGTGATGAAGCAATACGTGGACGAGATGGTGCTGCGCGTGACCGATGGGGCCGTGCAAGTCCTGGGTGGTCATGGCTACATCCGCGAGCATCCGGTGGAACTGTGGCTGCGAAATGCGCGCGGTTTTGCCACGTTGGATGGGTTGGCGATTGTCTAAATGCGTAATGCGTAATCCGTAATCCGTAGATCTGGTTTGTTACGTATTACGCATTACGCATTACGTGGATCGAGGAAGACCATGATTAGTTTTGAGATTCCCGAACGAATTACCAATGAGCTGCAACTGGCGAAGATGGTGGCCGAACAGGTGATGCGGCCGAAGTCCCGCTATTACGACGAGTATGAACACGAGCGGCCGTGGGAATATATCAACGTGATGTGGCCGGTCTTGCGCGACCAGAACAAGCGTCGCTTCGAGCGGCAGGCCAGCAATGGCAGCCGGCCGCAGCGGGAGGGCCCCGATTACACCATCCTGCGCCTGGTGATGCTGGTGGAGCAGTTGAGTTGGGGCGACGCCGGCCAATACCTCTGCACCCCCGACGCGGCTCTGGGCGGGGCGGCCATCGAGGCGGTAGGCACAACGGATCAGAAGAATCGCTTCCTGAAACGCTTTGGCGAAGGCGAACCCAAGTGGGGGGCGATGGCTATGACCGAGCCGGGCGCGGGTTCCGATACCAGCGCCATCCGCACCGTCGCTACCCTGGACGAGAAGACCAACGAGTGGGTGTTGAACGGTGAGAAAATCTTCTGCACCAGCGGTTCGCTCGCCCTGGAAGAATCAGATGGCTTCGTGGTAGTATGGGCCACGGTTGACCGGCACGCCGGCCGGGCCGGCATGAAGCCCTTCGTGGTCGAGGCCAAGACCCCTGGCGTCTCCATCGCCAAGAAGGAAGAAAAGCTAGGCATCCGGGCCAGTGACACCGTAGCTATCGTCTTCAACGACGCCCGCCTGCCTTACGACCACATCCTGGGCAGCCCGGAAGTGCAGCAGGTAGACGCCGCCAGCACCAAAGGCTTCAAGGGGGCGATGCGAACCTTCGACGCCAGCCGGCCGGTCGTGGCCGCCAGCGCCATGGGCATTGCCCGCGCCGCCCTGGACTTTACCCGCGAGCGGCTGGCCGAAGAAGGGATTAAAGTGGATTACACCAAGCCGCGCTTCACCTGGACGGCCGTCGAGCGCGACCTGATCGAAATGGAAGCGCGCCACAAGGCCGGCTGGCTGCTGACCTTGCGGGCGGCCGGGTTGATGGCGCATGGCAAGGAAAACCGCCTGGAAGCCAGTATGTGCAAGGCTCGCGCTGGGGAGACGGCTACCTGGATCACCCAGAAAGCGGTGGAGTTGCTGGGGCCACTGGGCTACTCCCGCGAACTACTGGTGGAGAAGTGGATGCGTGACGCCAAGATCAACGACATCTACGAAGGTACCAAGCAGATCAATCTGCTCATTGTCGCCCGCAGCATCCTGGGCTACACTCGCCACGAACTGAAATGATGGGAATTGTCCGCAGATGACGCAGATTGACGCAGAAGAATCATCTGTGTTAATCTGCGAAATCTGTGGACAGCGGGGAAGGTACACCATGAACAAATCAGCCACCATTCTCCTCGTTGAAGACGACCGCATAATACTTGAGGGTCTGGCCGAACTGCTTGAGCTTTGTAATATTGGCTTTTGTGATATTGGCTACCAAATCAAGACTATTTGCACAATGAATGGCGTGGAGGGCCTGTCGGCTCTATATGCCCATGCCCCTGACCTCATTATCTCCGACAATATGATGCCCAAGATGGACGGGTTTGAATTCTTGCGGCGGGTACGTGCGAACCGTTCCTGGGCTCATATTCCATTCGTCTTCCTGGCCCCCAGAGACCTAACACAGGAGATCCGTGCAGGTCGCTTGACAGGGGTGGACGGGTGCTTCCAGAAGCCATTTGATAGCGATGAGCTTTTGCAGTTTATTAAGAGCCTGTTGGACCGCAAGTTTCAGCAAAGTGACCGTGAGGCCGACCGCGCGGCCGCCACGAAAAGAGCCAGGAGGCGGCTGGTAGCAACCCTGGCCTCATCGCCCCGGTTGTAGCCGGTTCTGACTAGAGCCGCATCTGAGGATGCTCTCTCCTCTAAAGAGGCGTGTATGTTCGGTTTATGGCAGCGTATCCAGGGTAGAAGACCGTTTTATCCAATAAGCCAGGAACACGTTGTCTGGGCTTATCGCCTCTTCCTAGATCGCGAGCCGGAAAGTGAGGCGGTTATCGAAGAAAAGCTACGAGCCTGGCGAACGACCAGGGACTTGCGGGCTGACTTTATGACCTCGGCCGAGTTTCAGCAGAAGAATCCAGACCTGGCCTACGTCAATGAACGAAACGTCGTTATCAAGGAAATTGGCGACCAGCTCAGGCTGTTTGTAGACCTTTCGGACTACGTGATTGGACTGGGCATCATCCGGGGGCGATATGAAACGGGTGAGCTGGCCTTTGTGCGCGAGACGGTTAAACCCGGTCAAACGGTTTTAGACGTTGGGGCCAATATCGGGCTGTTTACGATCACGATGGCGGCGTTGGTGGGTTCTACCGGCAAGGTTTTTGCCTTTGAGTCGCTGGAGCGAAACGCGGAACTGCTAGAGCGGTCAGTGGTGGAAAATGGTTTCCAGGATCAAGTGGTGGTGGAACGAGCGGCCGTCAGCGAGCAGCCAGGACAAGGGTCGCTGGTTAGCCCGCAAACTTCTCTCAATTGGGGCGGAGCTTTCTTGCACGAAGGGGAAAGCGAGATACCGGCCGCTCATAACGTGGATACGGTTCAGTTAGTCAGTCTTGATACATACCCATTGCCTCGCCCAATCAGCTTTATCAAAATAGATATTGAAGGGGCTGAACCACTGGCCTTGCACGGAGCCAGGGAAATGCTTCGGGTGGACAGGCCGGTAATCCTATCTGAACTGAATCCAGTTTCACTCCTGAAGGTCGCCGGCTATACTTCCCGCCAGTTTGTGGCAGAGATGAATGACCTGGGCTACAAATGTTGTCTATTGGAGAAAGGAAGGCTGCATCGAACGGCAACCCTAGATACATCAGCCATTCAGACGGTTGCCTTCTTACCTTGATGAGAATTATCCGCGTCAATCCGCGTTTATCTGCGTCATCCGCGTCCCATACGAAGGAGATTAAATATGAAATACCGTATTGAGAAAGCGGCCGTCATCGGCGCCGGCACCATGGGGGGAGGCATCGCCGCCCACTTAGCCAACATTGGCATCCCCGTCCTTTTACTGGACATTGTATCGCCTAATCTGAGCGAGGCGGAGCGGGGCCAGCCGGCCGCCCGCAACCGCCTTGTGCAAAGCCTCTTTGACCGGATGGCCAGCGCCAAACCGGCCCACCTGGCCCGCCCTGACCGGGCTGAACTGATCACCCTGGGCAACCTGGAAGACGATTTCCACAAAATTGCCGGCTGCGACTGGATCATTGAGGTTATCGTCGAGCAGCTTGAGCCAAAGCAATCGCTCATGGAGCGCATCGAGGCCGTCCGCAAGCCAGGCAGCATTGTTAGCAGCAACACGTCGGGCATTCCCATCCACAAGATCGCTGAGGGGCGTTCGGCCGACTTTCAGGCCCATTTCCTGGGTACCCATTTCTTCAACCCGCCCCGTTACCTGAAGCTGTTGGAGGTCATTCCCACGGCCAAGACGGCTCCGGCCGTCCTGGATTTCATGGTGGCGTTCGGACGCGACGTATTGGGCAAGGGCGTCGTGGTCTGCAAGGACACCCCCAACTTCATCGCCAATCGCTTCATTGCCGTCGCCGGCTCCCACGCCATCGAAGTTGCCTTGCAGAAGGGCTACACGGTGGCCGAGATTGACGCCATTACCGGGCCGCTCATCGGCCGGCCGAAAACCGCCACCTACCGCCTGAACGACCTGGTGGGACTGGACGTGATGGCTCACGTCAACAACAACCTCTACCCGGCCATTCCCCACGACGCTTACCGTGAGGAACTCAAGGGGGAGAAAAGCGCGGCCGTCTTTGGCGAAATGCTCAAGCGCGGCTGGCTGGGCAACAAGAGCAAGCAGGGCTTCTACAAAGAAGTTCGCGTGGGCGGCAACAAGGAATTTTGGGCGCTGAACACGGAGACGATGGAGTACGAGGCGCCGCCCAAGATTCGCTTCGAGTCGGTGGGGGCCACCCGCAACGTGGAAGACCTGGGCCAGCGTCTCAAGCTGCTGCTGACCTTCCAGGATCGGGCGGCCGCCTATATCCGCGACACCCTCTATTTCAACCTGGCTTACGCTGCCTACGTCACGCCGGAAATTGCCTTTAGCCTGGCCGATGTGGACAATGCCAACCGTTGGGGCTTTGCTCAAGACGCCGGCCCCTTCGAGATTTGGGACAAATTGGGGGTAGCGGAGACGGTGGAAAAGATAGAAGCGGCCGGTTATCAGGTGGCCGCCTGGGTCAAGGAAATGCTGGCCGCCGGCCACGCCACTTTCTACCAGAATGGCTCTTACTACGACTTCAACACGAACTCTTACGTGGCCCGGCCGAAGGACGGCCGAATCATCTTGACCCACGAACTGCGAGCGGCCGGCAAGGTCGTGGAGACCAACACCAGCGCCAGCTTATTAGACATGGGCGACGGCGTGGCTCTTCTGGAGTTCCACTCGCCCAAGATCAACGCCATTGACGCCGACGTGATGCAAATGGCCCAGACCGCCCTCGGCCGGCTGCAAACCGACTTCGACGCCCTGGTGATTGGCAACAACGGGGCGGACTTCTGCGTGGGGGCCAACATCGCCCTCTTGGGCTTTGCCGCCGCGCAAGGGCTGTGGGATCAGGTCAGTGAGATGATTCATACCGGCCAGAAGGTGTTTATGGACTTGCGCCACGCCCCCAAGCCAGTCGTGACCGCCCCCCACCAGCGCGTCCTGGGTGGTGGAGTGGAAATCACCATGTCTAGTTGGGCCACCGTGGCCGACCACGAAACGTACATGGGCTTGGTGGAAGTCGGTGTGGGCATCATCCCCGCCTGGGGTGGCTGCAAGGAGACCCTCCGCCGGCGGGTGAACCCGGTCATGCGGACGAAGAATGGCGACGTGCTGCCGGTCTTAGAGGAGGTCTTTACCCAAATTGCCACCGCTCAGGTCGCCACCAGCGCGTGGGAGGCGAAGGGGCTGGGCTATCTGCGGCCGGACGACCTGATTGTGATGAACAGTGACCACCGGCTGGCGGCGGCCAAGCAAAAAGCTCTCTCATTGGTCGCCTCCGGCCAACGGCCGCCAGAAGTCGAAAAGATATACGCCGCCGGCCGCGACGCCCTGGCTGCCCTGAAACTGGGTGTGCAAGGCTTCGCCTGGGGTAACTACGCCTCGGAACACGACGCCAAGATCGGCCGCAAACTGGCTTACGTCCTCTGTGGCGGCGACCTCAGCGCGCCAGCCTGGGTAGACCCCTGGTATATCCTGGATTTGGAGCGGGAGGCCATGCTCTCCCTGGCCGGCGAACCCTTGACACAGGCGCGGATTATGCATATCCTACAGACGGGCAAACCTCTACGGAACTAGCCCATAAGAGTTTTACCGCAGAGACGCGGAGGCCGCAGAGTAAGGAATGAGTGATGAGTAATGAGGATTGTGTCGCTCATTACTCATCACTCAACACTCATCACCGAAAGGCTGCGTAATCCGCGTGCTATTATTTAGGAGGGTCGTCATGCGTAATCGTCTAGCTGTCGTCGTTTTGTGTGTATTGGCCGTTGTGTTGATCGCGCCGATCCAGGTGTTGGCGTCGGAGGCGCCGTCGGCCGTATCCACTCCAGGAACAAATAGGGGAGTGGAGAATCAATTGCTGGATGAGTGTCTGGGGCCGGCGATGCGCCTACCGGCCGAACCCGCCGGCCGCACCGAAAACACCTTCACCGTCATCGGCGATTCGTGGGGCTTTCTCTACTTCCCCATGTTTCGCGGTAACATGGACGCGGCCGGCTATGGCTACTTCAGCTTCAAGATGCGGGCCGTTCCCGGCACCGAGGCCAGCCAGTGGGCCAGCGATCTCTGGCCCTGCACCTGGCTGTTGGACGTGCTGGTAGACCCCATCGTTCGCAACGACACCGGCACACCCTACGTCCTGATCTCCCTGGGCGGCAACGACCTGGTCAACGATTACCCGGACATCGGTGACGAGGTCTTTTCCCGTATTGATTCAGACTTGCGCGAGATCGTGGAGGAGCTTATCTCGGTCAACCCCAACGTCAAGATCATTCTGGCTGGCTACGACATCGGCAATATCGAAAAGAGTCAATATTGCATTGACTGGGCCATTGACAAGTTTGGCACGGCCGAGCCAGAGTTGCTCAATCCCGTCCTCATTCGCTTGGGCGAGGTCAACGACGCAGTGGCGGCCGACTACGAGCAGGTCTATTCCAGCTTCGTCTGGGGCGCGCTCCAGGGCAACCCCGGCAACCCCGACATCTACTCCTGGAGTCCCCTGCAATACTTCACCCACTACCCCTATTGGGACGAAGATTGCATCCACCTCAACTCCCTGGGCTACGACGTCTTCACCGACGCGGTGATAGATTGGATGATTGACAACGGCGTCCTCCAATAATGTTTTTGCGGGGATTAGGGGATTAGGGGATTCTTGTCCATAGACAATCCC
>JBFMFT010000639.1:0-1881 GCA_040751925.1 Chloroflexota bacterium | reverse complement strand
ACCAATTATCTGGACGAAACATGCCTGGCAAAATCTGGCTGATCGGGAACTTGACCGGGCTGAAGTCGAACAAACGATTCGGCAGCCAGAGGTTATTGTACCAGACCCGCCCGGCCGGCAGATTCTCATGCGGCGGTATCGTGATAAACTATTAGGCAAGGAAATGTTGCTGCGGGTAATCGTGAGCGAATCAGGTGCGGCTATCACGGTGATAACGGTTTACAAGACCTCGCAAATCGGCCGCTATTGGAAGGGAAGGTAACATGAAAGTTGTATATGACCGTGAAACGGACACTTTAGTTATCACCTTTCGTGAGGAACGCATTCAGGAGAGCGATGAAGTACGCCCCGGCATCATCGTGGATTTTGGCTACGATGGTCAGGTTGTCCGTTTTGAGATCTTGCGCGCTTCCCAGGTTATCCAAAAGGCAACTGAGATGCAGTTTGCCGTCGAAACGTAAAGTTTCGTTCCCCCAATCTCCTAATCCCGGCCCTCGTCCCGGCCGCGAAAGACCAGGCGAATGGGGGCGCCGGGGAAGGGGAAGGTTTCGCGGAGGCGGTTTTCCAGGTAGCGGCGGTAGCTGAAGTGGACCCATTCGGGTTTGCTGACGAAGAAGACGATGGTGGGGGGGGCGACGGCGGCCTGGGTGGCGTAGAGGAACTTGACGCGAACGCCGTGCTGGTGGGGTGGGTCGTGGGCCACCACCGCCTCGCGCATGAAGCGGTTGAGGGCGGCCGTGGGGATGCGCTGGTGGCGGGCTTCGTATAGCTGGCGCACGGTGGGCAATATCTGCTGGACGCGCTGGCCGGTCTGGGCGGAGATGAACAGGAGTGGCACGTAGGGCATGAATTTCAGGTCTTCGCGCACCTTCTCCGTGTATTGGTTGATGGTGTAGGTGTCTTTCTCAATGGCGTCCCACTTGTTCACCAGGACGACCACACTGGCCATTTCCTCAATCAACATCCCGGCTACGTGGGCATCCTGGCTGGTAATCCCCTCTACTGCGTCAATCAGCAAGAGGGCTACGTCGGCCCGGCGCAGGGCCTTGATGGCCCGCAGGACGCTGTAATGCTCGACGCCGGTCTCGATCTTGCCGCGCCGCCGGATACCGGCCGTGTCTATCAGGGTGAAGCGCTGTCCATCCCAGGTTAGCGGGGTGTCCAGGGCGTCGCGGGTGGTGCCGGGGATGGGGCTGACGATGGCCCGCTCCTGGCCTAAGAGCTTGTTGAGGAGGGTGGACTTGCCGACGTTCGGCCGGCCCAAAATCGCCACTTTAATTGAATCGTCCTCGGCTGACTCGGCGGCGGCCGGCAACGCCTCGACCAGCGCATCCAACAGGTCGCCGACCCCGGTGCCGTGCAGGGCCGAGATAGGAAAGACCTCGCCCAAGGCCAGTTCGTAAAATTCGTAGGCGGTATCCCATAGTTTAGTAGATTCCAGCTTGTTAGCGGCGACGAGGACCGGCTTCTGGGTGCGGCGCAGAATGGCGGCCACTTCCTGGTCGGCGGCGGTAATCCCCGTTTGCCCATCCACCAGTTGCACAATCACGTCGGCATCCTCGATAGCCACTTCGGCCTGCCGGCGCATGAGGGGGAGAAAATGCTCGGAATCTTCGGAGAGCGGCTCAGCGCGCCGCCCGTCCAGGACTTCGATCCCCCCCGTGTCCACCACGATAAAGTTGACTCCATTCCATTCGCCGTCGGCATAGAGCCGGTCGCGGGTGGTGCCCGGCACGTCGGAGACGACGGCCAGCCGCTCGCCGACGATGCGGTTGAAGAGGGTGGATTTGCCGACGTTGGGACGGCCGACGAGGGCGACCAGGGCTTTGCCGGTCATAAGAGGACCTCCCGACGGCGGCCAGGGGGCGGGGGAGCAGGGGA
>JBFMFT010000638.1:0-1907 GCA_040751925.1 Chloroflexota bacterium | reverse complement strand
CGACGGCCGCGTTCAGCCAACTCCCGCCGCCACTCCTCGTCAGCCAACAGCGAGAGCAGACCGGCGGCGATACTCTCCTCATCCTCCGGGTCAACCAGGCAGGCGGCCCCGGCGCAGATTTCGGCCAGCGACGAACGGTTGCTGGTCAGCACCGGCGCGCCACAGGCCATCGCCTCCAACGGCGGCAGGCCAAACCCTTCGTACAGAGAAGGAAAGGTGAAGACCGTTGCCAGCGAAAACAGCCCCGGCAACTCCTCGGCCGGCACGTAGCCCACAAACTGCACCCTGTCCTGTAACTCCAGCCGTTCAATTTCCTGTGCAAAGCCATCCATCAACCAGCCCGGCGGCCCCACCAACACCAGCCGGTGCGGATACCCCCTTTTTCGCACTTCACCCAGGGCGCGCACCAGCCGCGTCAGGTTCTTACGCGGCTCCAGCGTACCCACAAACAAGAGGAACTTCTCCGGCAACTGGTACTTCTGACACAGATAGGCCAGATTATCGGCGTCCGTCACCGGCCGGAAGTAGTCGGGCGCGGCTTCGTGAATGGCCTGTATCTTGCCGGCCGGAATCCCCAACACCCGCTGCAACTCCTGGCGGGCGTGTTCGGAGACGGTGATAATCGCCGCCGCCCGTCGCGCCAGAATTGGCAAAATGAGCCGCATCGTCAGGTGGCGGGCCGGCGGATGCAAGTGACGATAGAGGAACAAGGAAGCATCGTGGATGGTCAGGACGAACGGCCGCGGCTGCCAGAGGGGGGCCAGCGAATTGGTGAAGTGGCAGAGGCTCGGCCGGCTGCGCTGAATAACGGCCGGTAGAAACAGTTGCATCCACAACCACCGGCTATGCGGCCAATACGCAGCCACCTGTCTGGCCCCGGCCAACTCTGGCTCTAGCTCCCCCAACGGCCGGTTACTATACAGGTCGTATTGCCAATCAGGGTTTGCCCGCATGAGCGCGCCCAGCAAGCGGCCGGTGTAATTGCCCACCCCAGACCGTTGCCCCAGCAGCGGTGTCCCATCCAAACCTAACTTCATCGTTCTTTCGTAGCCAATTACCCTCATCCCCTACCCCCTCTCTCTACCAGGGCGAGGGGAGACGTTCGTTCCCTCTCCCTCAGAGGGAGAGGGCCGGGTGAGGGTGGTGTCAGTTCCTCTAAGTTCCCACAGTTCCTTCTGGAAAGTCCGAGCCTCTCACCGTATGCCACAAACCCACCAACAGCCAGAACAGCAGGCCAGTGGAGTTGAAGAGGAGAAAGTAATCCAACAATCCATGAATGAGGTAAGCCAACAGCCCAGCCGCCACAGCCATTGTCCAGATTGTAACCGCCGGCCGCCGTAAAACCTTAACCACGTCCAGCAGCAGCCAGCCCAACCAGGCCAGGAAAGGGAGGCCGCCCAGCAGCCCCACCGAAATCAATGTTTCCAGATACCAGTTATTGGTGTGTATTGTATCATCCCAGGTCGGCCAACCTAACTGGCGGCCGTAGGTCAAGCGGAAATTATCCAGACCAATTCCTATCCAGGGGTGGGCCAGGAACAGCCGCACGGCCACCGGCCACAAAACGCTGCGCGGGGGAATGGGCGGCCTGGGCGCGGCGGCCGTTGGCAGAGGCCCTAGAGCGGCCGCCATGGATTGGGCCGGCCGCACCACTTGACCGGCCGCGTCGCGGGCCGGCGTAACCGTCACCAGGCTGGCCGGCCGCAGCCCATTCTTCTCACTAAACCACACCACCTGTTCCTGCACCAGATCCCACTCTAGCCGGTATTGCCCCGGCCATGGCGGCGTTTCGACGGCCACCGTTACCGCTATTTGTTCGCCAGGGGCTACATTGCCGCCCAGCGGCCAGCGCGGCTTAGTTGGCAACTCGTAGTTCTCCGGCAGCCAATACCAGCGCCCGCCCAGCC
>JBFMFT010000637.1:0-1934 GCA_040751925.1 Chloroflexota bacterium | reverse complement strand
TAAACAGCCTGTTCAACCCCCTGCGCTACAATATGATTGGCCGTGGACGCTCACCACGCCTTGGCTGCGGCCGGCCAGTAAAGGTATCTGGTAGTTCGTGCATCGGAGGCGGCTGACATAATCAGGTAGCCTTATCGGGAGGGGTATGGCTCATCATACCCCTCCCCGTGTCTCTGTTTGTCTCATTAGCGTCATACCCCTGTTTTCTCCCTCTCTGGCACACATTCGCCCACATTCGACACAACCTCGCCCAACAAATGCTATATCCTGGAGCATAAGAGTCTGGCCCGCGAGCAGGCCCCATCGAAAAAAGGAGGTACTGACCATGCTTTACCCAAACCTGGAGTTTTTTCTCTTGGCTATGTTATGCCTGTGGCTGCTGACCATCATCAATGACGCCTCCGCGCCGCCGGCCGCGCCCAATCACTTATGACACGCAACCCTGATTCGGCCTTCTACTGGAGTTTTAAGATGAGAAAGTTTACCCTGTTGATGACCCTGTTCCTTCTGTCACTGTTGGCGACGGCCTGCCAGCCCAGCCGCCAGCCCGATCCCACCGCCACCATGACCCGGCCGCCGTTGCCCACGGTTACCCAGACGGCCACCCCCACCGTCACCCCCACCCCCCTGCCGACGGCCACGCCGACGAACACACCCACCCCAACGCCCATGTCCTCGGCCGCCATCTTCGACCAGGTCTCACCCGCCATCGCCTTCATCGAGACCCCGGCCGGTACCGGCAGCGGCCTCCTAATCGAAGGCGGCTACGTGGTCACCAACGCCCACGTCGTCTGGCCCTTCCAAGAAGTACGAGTCGTCTTCCCTGACGGCTCCGAATACCAGCAAGCCCCCGTTCTAAAGTGGAACCTGATGGCCGACCTGGCCGTGGTTGGCCCCATCGAGACAACCATCGCCCCGGTCGTCCTGGCCGACGGCGAAGCAGAAGTGGTGGGCAGCGACGTATACCTGATCGGCTACCCCGGCGAAGTAGAAGCCTTCCCCCGGCCGGCCATCACCCGCGGCCTCATTTCCCGTGTGCGCGAGTGGGAAGCGCTGAACATCACCTACTTCCAGACCGACGCCACCATTGCCGGCGGCCAGAGCGGCGGCGTGCTGGTCAACCAGAAAGCCCAGGTCATTGGTATCTCCGGCTTCTACTTCACCGAAGCCATGTTCGGCCTGGTCGCCTCCGTCGCCGATGTGCAGCCCTTGATCCAGGAGATGACTACGGATGAAGCCGTCTCCATTCAAGGCGGCCGGATGCTGCCAGTCGAAGGTGGGCAACAGGAGCAAGAAGTATGGCTCTGGAACGGCGAGGTCGGCTTGTTCATCGCCAACAGCCCGGCCGGAGACGATCTCCAAGTTCAAGTCGAAAGCGAGGTCGAAACCGCCCTGGAAATCGTGGATGTTTACGGCACGATAGTAGCCGAATCCGCTTCCAGCCAGGCCGGCCGGACCACCGCCTCCACAACCGCGATGATCGCCGCCCCTCACTTCGTCGTCGTCTACGCCCTGGGCGGCGAAACGACCAATCGCTTCCGCGTTAGCAGCAACCAGCCCCTCATCCCTTACGACGATTGGGATGACTTCCGGCGCCTCCTGCCCAATCAAACCCTTGACGGCCTTATGGACTACCCCGGCGACTACGACTACTTCACCGTAACCCTGGTCAAAGGCCAGACTGTCCACGTCACCCTCGATTCCCTCCTCCTCGACCCCTACCTGGCCGTCATGTATGACAACTGGGATACGGCCGTCGAGGATGACGACAGCGGCGGCGGTCTTTTTGGCCTCAACGCCGGCCTCACCTACCAGGCCCCCCATAGCGGCGAGTATTACATCTATGTCGCCGACGCCACTGGCTACTACGTGGGCGGCTATCAAATTCAGGTCGGCGAGCCGGCGGCCGGCGCGCCGACCCCCATGGCTGTCCC
>JBFMFT010000636.1:0-1946 GCA_040751925.1 Chloroflexota bacterium | reverse complement strand
ACACGCAACTACACGGCCGCCCTGATCGCTCACCTGGGCTTACCGGCCGAGTTCTGGGACGAGAGTTTTACGACGGTGGAGGCGGAAGATAGTCTGCGGGCGCGGGGTATTCACGGCCGGAAGCGGCGCGAGCGCGTAGACGCCGTCGCGGCGGCCTTCATCTTACAAGGCTACCTGGATGCTCATAAGGGCTGAGAGTGGCGGGTGGCAAGTGGCAGGTGTAGGCAGGTGTAGCGCAAGCCGCTGGCTTGCCTTTTCTTGAAGTGGCCGGTTGAAGGTTGAAGGTTAAAGGTTGAAGGTTGGCATCTAAGACGGGAATCCAAAATCCAAAATCCAAAATCCGAAATCGTAAGGATCCTTACGAGGCCCAACGAAGCCCTGCCGGCTGGTTGGGTCGCCTGTTCCTATTGTTTGTGGCCCTTAGCGCGTGCTTCACCGCCGGGCTGACGTTGTATGGTCGCTGGCAGGTGGCGCGCCAGACGGCCCTGATTCGTTTGGAGGGGGGCAGCCCGGACTTGGGGGCTACCGAACGGCTCTATTTGGAAGGCTACCTGGTGATGCGGGCGGAACAATTGACCCAACCCATCGGCCGGGGTGCCCAACCCGTCTCCTTCCTCATCCAGCCAGGCCAGAGCGCCAACGACATTGCCACGAACCTGGTGACGGCCGGGCTGCTGGCTGACACAGAGCTATTCCTCAACTACCTGCGCTATTTTGGCCTGGACTCCCAATTGGCGGCCGGGACCTTTGAGATTAGTCCGCGCCTGACCATCCCCGAATTGGCGGCTACGCTGACGCGGGCAGTCGCCCAGGAAATCGAGTTGCGCTTTTTGGAAGGGTGGCGGATGGAGGAGATGGCGAATTACCTGGCGGTGGTGACGCCGGCAGCGATTACGGCCGAGGAGTTCCTGGCCCTGGCCGGCCGCCAGCAGCCGCTTGACCTGTCCGAGTACGATTTTCTGGCTTCCCTGCCGGCCGAAGCCAGGCTAGAGGGCTTTCTTTTTCCTGATACCTACCGGATAACGGCGGAGGCGACGGCGGCCGACCTGCTGCGCCTTACGTTGGAGAACTTCGGCCGGCGGGTCACACCCGCCATGCGCCAGGCTTATGGGGCGCAGGGATTGTCACTCTACCAGGCTGTTACCCTGGCTTCGATTGTGGAGCGAGAGGTGGTGCTGGCGGCCGAACGACCCATTGTTGCCAGCGTTTTTCTCAACCGGCTGGCCCAGGGGATGAAGTTGGACGCTGACCCGACGGTGCAGTATGCGGTGGGCTACCAGGCGGCCACGCAAAGCTGGTGGAAGTCGCCGCTCGACCTGGCCGATTTGCAGATGGCCTCGCCTTACAATACCTATCTCAACCTTGGGCTGCCGCCTGGCCCCATTGCCAACCCTGGCCTGGCTTCACTGCAAGCGGTGGCCGCGCCGGAGCAGACCCCTTACCTCTTCTTCGTGGCTGACTGCGCGGCTGCCACTCCTGGCGCGCACCTCTTTAGCGCGACCTTCGAGGAACATTTGGTGAATGTGGAACGTTGCCAATAGAATGAACAATGAACAATGGACAATGGCCTATTGTCCATTGTTCATTGTTCATTGTTCATTATTCCTGGTTTTGCTCACCGCTTGCGGCCGCACAGCGCCGGTGGTCAAGATTGGCCTGGTGGGGCCGTTTGAGGGGCGCTACCGGCCGGTGGGCTACGACGTGATTTATAGCGCGCGGCTGGCGATTCGGGAGAGTAACCTGGCCGGGGGCATTGGCCCTTACCGTGTGGCTTTGGTGGCCCTGGACGATGGGGGCGATGCAGAACTGGCCCAGGCGACGGCCGCTTCGCTGGTGATTGACCCGGCGGTGGTGGCCGTGATCGGCCATTGGCGGCCGGAGACGACGACGGCGGCGGCTCCGGTTTACCAGGTGGCTGGCTTGCCTTTCATCTCGACGAATGAGGC
>JBFMFT010000635.1:0-1966 GCA_040751925.1 Chloroflexota bacterium | reverse complement strand
GGCACGGTCATTTCGGCCGCCCACTCTGGTTTCGTCACCATTCCCCCCTTTAGCAACTGCTCCCTGTACAGCGTCAATATCACCTCAGACGACGGCCGTTACCAAACCCGCTATCTTCACCTGGGGCCAGACGTGACCAGCGCCCAGTACGTCCAGGCTGGTGACTACATCGGCCGCGTGGCCGGCGTCGTGACTCGCTGCATGAAGGGGCCGCATTTACATTTGACCGTCCTGTTTGACGCTAACGACGATGGTCATTTTGTAGTGGACGAACGGGTCGATCCTTACGGCTGGCAACCTTTCGGCCAGACAGACCCCTGGACGACGACTTTTCAAGATCGTTTAGGCGATTGGCACACCGGCACGGCGAGCGAGTGGCTGTGGAGTTTCAGCCCCCCGGCCCACCTACAGGTGCAGCCGGAGCAGCCGGCCAGATTGACCACCAGTGATGGCGTTGGTTTGTACGTCCCGGCCGGAGCAGTCGAACGCACAACCAGCCTGGCTTACGTCATTGCCCCGCAACCAACAGGCAGCCCCGATGGCCCGGCCGTTGGTCTTGACACAAAGCTATACCCGACGTTGCCGGCCGGCCCGACCTTCACCTTGACGGCCAGCGCTGGCCCGAACCAACCCCTGGCTGCTCTCAACCGGCCGGCTTCCCTCATCATTGACTACGAGCGGGCCAGGACGGCGACCGTCGCCGAAGACTCCCTCTCACTCTACTGGTGGGATAGGGTCAAAGGACATTGGCGGCCTTTGCCAACCACCCTTGACCGGCAAGAGCAGGTGGCGCAGGCCGAATTGAGCCAATTGGGTCTCTTCAGCTTACGCGGCCGGCCGTTGCAGCCCGCGCCGGAGATTACGGCCGTCCAATGGGCCAACGAAGACCGGCCGGATACCCTCATCATCAACGGCCGCCACTTTGCCCCCGCGCCCTTGATCAACCTGGAGTTCAATCAGTTGGAGGTTATCTCGGCCACGCCAACGTCTATCCTGGCGCGAATTCCTGCCTGGGCGACGGCCGGGGCCTACGGCCTCCGCTTACAGAACCCGGATGGGCAGACTGCGTTTTGGTCGCCCATCTATTACCGGCCATAGACACGATTGAGAGGAATTTATGTCGTATCACCCACCCACTCGCTTACTCGCCATCGCCATTGTCCTATTCATTCCTGTTGCTATCGCCCTGCTGCTTCTGTCCGGCGGCCGGGGACCGGCCTACTCAGAGGGGGTCGCCTACGCCAGTCTTGAAGCAGCTACCGTTCCCACCGGGGGCTTCCTCGAACTCCCTTTCAAGCCGCCCCTACCCGGCCAATCGTACACGGGTCTGGACAACGTGATGTCCTGGTTTGACCACGAATATCCATTGGTATCCACCATTTTGTTTCCCCAGAGCGGCCTGGAACCAGAGGTGGATGGGATCGGCAATACGGTGATGATTTACACCGGCGAAGAAAAGACCAGTTGCTTTGGCCCGCCCCAGCCCAATTGCTTCCGTCTATCCGGTCACAATGGTATTGATTATGAGTACGGGGTGACGGCCGGCACCGTTATCTCCGCCGCCCACGCTGGCGTGGTCACCATTCCGGCTTTTAGTCCCTGCGCCCAGGCCTCGGTGAACGTCACCACCGACGACGGCCGCTACCAGACCCGCTACCTCCACCTGGACCCGGACGTAACCAACGCCCAATACGTCCAGGCCGGAGATTACATCGGCCGCGTCGGTAGCGTCATTACCCGTTGCATTCGCTACCCCCATCTCCACTTCACGGTTATTTACGACTGGGATGACGACGGCCGTTTTGAGGTGGACGAGAAGGTGGATCCTTATGGCTGGCTCCCCATTGGTCAAACCGACCCCTGGACGACGACCTTTCAGGATCGGCTGGGGAATTGGCATACGGGTGCGCCCAGCGAGTGGTTGTGGAGCTTTAGCCCACCCGCCCGCCGGCCGCTTACCCCGGCC
>JBFMFT010000634.1:0-1972 GCA_040751925.1 Chloroflexota bacterium | reverse complement strand
AGTACAGGTCAACCACCATACTATGGCCCGGCCGCACCGGCCCGGCCGGCTGGGCTTGCCCCACCAGTTCCAGTCCATTGCCAAAAACGAGCCGGCCGGCCGGATCGAAGGGCCAGTCAGGCAGCAACGGCCATTGGCTGGTCGGAGCCAGGGTGACAGTGGTCAACCTTTGCCACTGGCCGACGGCCGCCTGGCTGGCCTTATCCCAGGGCAAAGCGAGCAATTCATACTCACCGGGCGGCGCGCCAGGCGGAATAGTCAGCCCATAGGCCAGACTGACTACCGGCGACGACGACCAGGCAGCCGGCCGATTAGGTTGAAGGGGGAAACTGTTGTCGAGCCAGTCGCGGCCGTCTGGCCCGCGCAGAACGAAACGGAGTTGGCGGCCAGTTGGCGGTGACTCCCGTTGGCCTTGCCAGAACAGTTCTAGCCAGAGAGTGGGCAGGGCGGCCGGCCCAGGCGTGTCCAGGCGTAGACCGCTCAAGGCGGGCAGCCCCGGCCACTCGATAGCCACTGGTTGAGCGTCGAGGGGTAAAGCCATCTGGTAAGGGGTGGTCAGGTAGGTAAAGACCTCGACGATCATGGTACGGCCGTGAAAATTACTCCACCCGGCCAACAAGGTATGATCATCCAGCCAGCGACGCACCCGGCGATCGTCGTCGCGGTGGTCGGCCGGGGGGTCGCTGACGAACCAGACGCGCCGGTACTGGCTAACCAGTTCGGCCAATTGTTGCTCCGTCTCCGGCCCAGCCCAATAGGGATAGACAGGCAAAGCCGTCACGGGCAAATCCAGCCGCCGCCGGTAATGTTCGTGTTGGGCTAACAAGATGGCGTTGTTGTAAAGAACCAGGTCGTGGTTGCCCGCCTGTTCCTCGATGGCTCCAATCAGCCCGCGCAGGTCGTCTTTGGCGTAGTGGGGATCGTCATACAGGTTGTAGAGCGAGACGGCCGGGCCAGCCAGCAGAACCAGACCGGCCAGCAAGGGGAGCAGGCGACGGGACGGAGAGTGGACAATGACCAGGCCACGCGCCAGGAGCAAGAAAAGGGCCGGGCTACCAACCATGATGTGCCGTGCGCCCATGTACATCGGTTTGATGAGTGAGCCGAGGGCGAGGCCGAGGACGGCCGATAGGAGGAAAACCAGGAGAAAGGCAACGTGAAGCGGGAAACGTGACGAGGATAGGCTGCCTTTCACCCTTCCCAATACACCAGCCAGCAGAACCAGGGCCAGACCCACGTCCAGGAGTTTGATGCTCCACTGGCTGAAATCTACGGTCAGGCCCAGGCCAAAACCGTGTACGATGTCTTGCAGCATGATCCAGGGTGGCACGTAGAAATAGTTGGCCTCGGCCCCAGTGAACAGGCGCGGCAGGGTGAGGGGGAGCAGAGGTAGGGAGGCGAGAAACCCGGCCGCCAATATCCCCAGGATGACCCGCCGCAGCCCGCGTCGCCATAAAAACCAGGCCCAGAACAGCCCTTGCCCAGCCACCAAAAAGACGGCCGTGTAATGGGTATAAACGGCCAACCCAGCTAAGAGTCCGTAGAGCATCAGCCGGCCGAACAGGGCGCGGTTAGTCAGGTGGGAGGTATTTAGCGTGCGCCACAGGACGTAACTGGCGGCCGTCGCCAGCAAAGCCAGCAAGGTATACATACGGGCTTCCTGGGCGTACCAGATTTGCAGGGGATTGATAGCGGCCAGCCCGGCCGCCAACAGACCGGAGTAAGGCGCAAAGGGCGCGAGGGGCAAGCGGCGGCCGAATTGATACAACAAAGGTATCAGCAACAGCCCGGCCAATACCGAAGGATAGCGAAAGGCGAAGTCGGAGCGGCCGAAAGCCTGGCGGGTGAAGTAGACGAGAAGGTAATAGAAAGGGGGATGGGTGTCTTTGGTGACGCCTTCTTGAATCGTAATCCGGTTGCTCAAGATCTCGGCCAGCGAGTAACTGGAGCGCAGGTCGGTCAATCCTTCGTC
>JBFMFT010000633.1:0-2003 GCA_040751925.1 Chloroflexota bacterium | reverse complement strand
ATGGGATTAAACAGGCTGTTTAATGGGGCAAGGGATGAATAGTGGATGGGTGGATGGAGACAGGTCAGGTGGGGCCAGGAATGAATTCCCGGCCGGGGAGGACAAACGTGTTGGAAACACGTTTTGGGGAGCACGAGGCGTTCAACGGCAGCCGCCCAGGTAGCGGCCGTTCCTTGCCAAATCGGCCGCACAGTCGAAGGCCGGTAGTCCCTCACCCCCGGCCCCTCTCCCTTCGAGGGAGAGGGGAGCGGCGGCCGGCATGACAAAGGTTATACTCCGACTCGTGCCGTACCTCTCCTTCGCCCTCGCACACCCAGGTGCGGTCCAGCACGTGGGCGTGCCTCACTCTTCACGCAATTCGATCTATTGATTCTTCACGTTTCACGCCTCACACCGTATAATTAGCCGCATGACCCCTTTGCTCGTTGCCGGCGCAGACCTGAAAATAGACGATGTGGTGGCGGTGGCTAACGGCCGCCCGGTGGCCCTCCATCCCGACGTGTTACCCAAAGTGGAGCGGTCGCGGGCGGCCGTCGAGCAGTTGGTAGCCCAACAGCGGGTGGTCTATGGCATCACCACCGGCTTCGGCCGCTTCAAGGATAAAGTGATCCCGCCCGACCAGGTGCGCGACTTGCAGCGCAACCTGGTGCGTAGCCACGCCGTCGGCGTTGGCCCGGAACTTTCCGAAAAAGTGGTGCGGGGGATGCTGCTGGTACGGGCCAATACGCTGGCGATGGGCTACTCGGGTGTGCGGCCGGCGGTCATCCAACTGCTGCTAGAGATGCTCAACCGGGGCGTCCATCCGCGCGTCCCCGCGCAAGGGTCGTTGGGGTCTAGCGGCGACCTGGCTCCCCTGGCTCATTTAACCCTGGTTCTGATTGGCGAAGGGGAGGCTTATTACCAGGGACGCTTATTGAACGGCCGCATCGCGCTAACCCAGGCCGGCTTAGAACCCCTGGAACTGGAGGCTAAAGAGGGACTGGCCCTGCTCAATGGCACCGCCCAGATGGTGGCGACGGGGGCCTTGTTGATCCGGCGGGCCATTAACCTAGCTTTGACGGCCGACGCCGCGGCCTGCCTCAGCCTGGAAGCCCTGCACGGCACGGATCGGGCCTACGACGCCCGCGTTCACGCCGTCCGGCCGCACCCCCGCCAGATGGATTGCGCCGCCTTCTTGCGAAAACTGCTGGCCGGCAGCCAGTTCTTGCGCCCGGCCGCCTCCTTCAACGTGCAGGATGCCTACACCTTGCGCTGCGTGCCACAAGTGCATGGGGCCATCCGCGACGCCATCGCCTACGGCCGGTGGGTCATCAACATCGAACTCAACGCCGTCAACGACAACCCTATCATTTTTGTAGATGAGGAAACAGGCGAAACGGACGTAATTTCGGCCGGTAACTTTCACGGCGAACCGATTGCCCTGGCTATGGATCACCTGAAGCTGGCCCTGACCGAACTGGGCAACATGAGCGAGCGGCGCGTGGCCCGCCTGGTGGACGCGGACAGCAATGGTGGTGTGCTGCCCATGTTTTTGACCGATCACGCTGGCCTGGAAAGTGGCCTGATGATGGCCCAGTACACGGCGGCCGCCCTGGCTTCGGAAAACAAGGTACTGGCCCACCCGGCCAGTGCGGATACCATTCCCAGCAGCGCCAACGTGGAGGATCACAACAGCATGGGGGCGACGGCCGTGCGGACGGCCGAACAGGTCTTGCAGCACGTGGAGACGATTGTGGCGATTGAATTGCTGACGGCCGCCCAGGGGATTGATTTTCGACGGCGAGAAATGCCGGCCGGGCGGCTGGGATGGGGGACGGCCGCCGCTTACAACCTCATTCGCCAGCGCGTCCCGTTCCTGGATCACGACGTAGTGCTGGCTCCTCACATCGAGGCTGTGCGCCAGTTGGTGGCGGCCGGGACGATCAAAGAGGCGGTGGAAGCGGCCGTGGAACGCGGGGATTAGGGGATTTGGGGATTTTTACCTGATTCAATCCCCAAATCCC
>JBFMFT010000632.1:0-2029 GCA_040751925.1 Chloroflexota bacterium | reverse complement strand
CCGCGAACGGCCGCCGCTCCCGCCGCGCCAGGAGTTTAAGCCAGCGGCCGGCGCGTTTGAGGAGCCGGATTCGATCCAGATTGACGCGCAAAGTGGCAAGTATATCGGCCGGATGAAGTGGTATAACCCGCAGAAGGGCTACGGCTTCATCGCTCGCGGTGGCGGGCAGGACATCTTCTTCCACAAGACGAGTACCCTGGGCGACCCGATGGCCTTAGAGGAGGGTCAGTGGGTCCTCTACGACGTAGAGGAGAGGAAGAAAGGCCCGGAAGCGACGGACGTGGAGCCGTTCGGCGGCGAAACGCTGGAATGAGCCGTGAAACGTGAATCGATCAGCGTCACGCTTCACGTTTTACGTTTCGCGAGTAGCGAGGGGTAGATTGTTTATGAATGAAGAACGCTTTGGCGCAGTGACGTGGAAGGGACGGCCGCAGACAGTACTGGGGACGGTCTTGCAGGTGGGAGATCCGGCCCCGACCTTCAGGCTGTTAGACAATAGCTGGCGGCCGGTAACGTTGGCCGATTCGGCCGGCAAGACCCGCCTGATTTCGGTTGTGCCGTCGTTGGACACGGGTATCTGCGACGCCCAGACCCGTCGCTTCAACCAGGAAGCGGCCAATTTTGACGAGAACGTGGTCATCCTGACGGTGAGCGCGGAAAGCCCCTTTACCCAACGCCGGTGGTGTGGGGCGGCCGGCATAGACCGTGTCCAGGTTTTGTCCGACCACCTGGACATGAACTTTGGCGACGCCTACGGCACGCACGTCAAGGAGATACGGTTGGAACAGCGGGCTATCTTCGTGGTAGACCCCCAGGACACGGTGACTTACGTGGAATACGTGCCGGAAATTTCCCAACACCCGGATTACGAGGCGGCGTTGGCGGCCGTGCGCCAGGCGGCCGGGTAATTGTCGTAGCGCAAGCCCGCAATCTAGCAGATTGCGCTACAGTTGTGGTGCAAGCCGCCGGCTTGCGGGCTAGAGGTTGGCTAGTGCCTGGTCGTATTCACTGGCGACGGCCGACCAATCATAGCCGGCCGCCACTTCCGCCAGACTGGCGGCGATCTCGGCCGCTTCTCGGGGATGGGTCAAGGCCCAGCGTAGCCGTTCGACCAGGCCGCCCTGATTCTCGTACAGGCAGCGCAGGTGGAACGGTTCGGGGATCAGTTCAGGGTAGCTGAGGCGGTGGGGCAGGATAGGAAAGGTGTGGCAATAGATGGCTTCCAGGATGCTGATGCCGAAAAACTCGTGGTCGGCCGTCGAGATAGTCACGGCCGCCTGCCACAGCAATTCCCGATACTGCTCCTCGCTGGCGTAGCCGCAAAAGATAATGTGGTCGGCCAGTCGGGTCAGAGCTTCCTCAAACTCGGCCGGGCGACGGCGGAAATTCTCGCCGCACAGGGCCAGGCGAAACGGGATACCCTCGGCGGCAATGGTGTAAAGGGCCTGGAAGAAGGCGGCCGGGTTCTTGTCATATTCCCAACGCTGGTTCCACAGCAGTAGGGGCGAGGCAACTGGGAGATAATGTTCTGGTGAAGATAGGGACCCTTTCCCAGTTGCCTCGCCCCTACCGAATCTTCGCAGGTCAATGCCGACGGGCAACACCTGACTCCTGGCCTCGAGGAGAAGGATGGTGTCTAATTCGTTGTAGTCGGGGAAGTGCTTGAGGAAGTTGGGCAGGGCAGCCAGGAAGCTCTCTTGGTGGAAGTGCGAGTTAAAGAATACCCGGTCGGCCGCCAGCATCGAAGCATAATTGATGAAGGCGTAATGCAAGTCGCGCTCCCCCATCTGGCGGCGCATGGGGCCATTCGCCCCATCCACAGGTAGAGGGTAAGTTAGCTGGTTTTCGTGCAGATAGAGGGCGGCCGGGACGCCCTGGCTACGCCGGCGGGTCAGAGCCAGGAAGGTGGTCAAATCGAGCATATCCGTCGCCAGGATCAGGTCGGGCTGGGAATCACCGGCTAGAAACTGGCGGGCCAGGGTGACGGCCGCCCCGTGCATCCGCCACTTCCAGTAGCGGCCGGGCAGAG
>JBFMFT010000631.1:0-2048 GCA_040751925.1 Chloroflexota bacterium | reverse complement strand
CAACAAAACCGAGTTGTGCAATAATATAAGTGGCTCCCCCCCGAGGTGATCTTCTTAGACGCCCGTTTAAGAACCACCTCACTTTGGCTCCCCGAGGTGCCCGGTATGCGCCCGCTAACCGGGCCCTCACTTTTTATAGGGCCTATACCATCCCCTTACATTCAGAAATTCAACCTGAACACTTTGCAGCCGTCCAGAAATGGTTTAGCGTTTTGAGTTTCCACAAGTTCCTTGAGTTCCCTGGGAACTGAGGAACTTGTGGGACTTCGCAACGGACGTTAGCGTAAGCCCGTCAACGTGCGGGCAATCACCAGCCGTTGAATCTCGCTGGTGCCTTCGTAGATTTCGGTGATCTTGGCGTCGCGGAAGTAGCGTTCCAGGGGCATCTCCTTGCTGTAGCCCATGCCGCCGTGAATCTGGATGGCCTCGGTCGTCACCCACATAGCTGTCTCGCTGGCAAAAAGCTTCGCTATACTCGATTCCAGGGTGTAACGGCCGCCCGTCTTCGCCGCCGCCATCTTGGCCAACGCCGCTTGATAAACGAGCAGGCGGCTGGCCTCCACCCGGCACTTCATGTCAGCCAGCTTTTGCTGGATCATCTGGAACTGGCCGATTTTCTGGCCGAAAGCCTCCCGCTCCTGGGCGTAGCGGACACTGGCTTCCAGGGCCGCCTCGGCGATCCCAACGGCTTGGGAGGCGATACCGATGCGGCCGGCGTCCAGCACCGTCATGGCAATCTTGAATCCCTCGCCTTCAGCCCCCAGCCGGTTTCCCACCGGACACTGATAGTTATCGAAAAGAATTTCGCTGGTCGCGCTGGCCCGAATACCCAACTTTGGCTCCGTCTTGCCCCGGCTGAACCCCGGCTTATCGGTTTCGATAATGAAAGCGGTAATGCCGCTGTGTTTCCTTTCCGGCGCGGTCATGGTGAACAGGATGATGATGTCGGCGTAAGGGGCGGAAGTCACCCACGACTTGCGGCCGTTGATGACGTAGTGCGTGCCGGCCGCGTTCAACACCGCCCGGCTCCGCATCGTCCCCGCGTCGCTGCCGCTCATTGGCTCGGTCAGGCTATAGGAGCCAATCTTCTCCCCACTGGCAATCGGGGTTAGATACTTCCGCTTTTGCTCTTCCGTGCCGTACTTCAACAGCCCGTGGCAAACCAGGGAATTATTGACAGACATGATGGTGCCGTGACTGGCGTCCACTTTGCAAATCTCCATCATCGCCAGGGCGTAAGCCAGGGTATCCATACCCGCCCCACCATACTGTTCGGGTATCTCGATGCCCATGAAGCCCAATTGGCCCATTTGGCGCACCGTTTCCAGGGGAAATTCGCCCGTCTCGTCGTGGTGGGCGGCTACCGGCGCAATGGCTTTCTGGGCGAAGTCGCGGGCCGCCTGTTGAATCATTTGATGTTCTTCGGTGATAAAGTCAAACATGGGTTGTCCTCCGAGTGAAAAGTGATGTGTGATGAGTGATGAGTGACAAATCCAAAATCCAAAATCTAAAATCCAAAATCCAAAATCCCCATCAGTTGGGTGAAATCGCTCTCCGTTAATTCCAGTCCATCCTGCCAACGGCCGCGTTCGGCCAGCCAGTAGGGGCCATCCTTGCTGCGGATCAGCTCGGCCGACAGCTTCGGCCGCGTGGGGGGCGTAAACAAACGGCGGCCGGGACCTTTACCATACAGGGCGGCCGGCGGCAATTCGTGGAAGCGTTTGTCGGCCGTCCAGGTGGCGGCCAGCTTGGGCGAGGCGAAGGTAAAGAGAATGATCGTCGCCTCGTCTTGTTGCAGCCGGCAAGCCAGGCAGAAATGGCCCTCTGGCGGCCGGCGTTCCGCCCCGGCTCGTGGATAGCCCTTGAGTTGAAAGTACCAGTAGGTCGGCGTAATGAGCTTCGTCCGATCCAGGCTGGTGAGGCGGCCGTCGGCCCTCAACTGGATGGTCTGTTCGTCCACCACCACCTGCCGGCCGCTCGGCCACAGCCGCTTGAGCAACGATTCACCCAAGGCGGTCAGCCCCAGCCCCAGCCCCAGTCCCCCACCA
>JBFMFT010000630.1:0-2049 GCA_040751925.1 Chloroflexota bacterium | reverse complement strand
CGTTTACAACTTGCCCTGGACAAGCTAAAAGCATCTCCTACGGCCGGGTTGTAATTTGACCTGCAACTTTGTTGGGTATAACTATAATTAAACGAATTCAGTCAGAAACCAGGTTTTTTGGAAAAACCTGGTTTCTACCGAGCTAGATGTCTATCAAAAACCACTTTGGGCTAAGTGCGCTGAATCCCCACTTGCAGCGAATCCTAGTCGTAGACGACAACGTGGAGACCCTCCAGCTCCTTAGCCACATCTTAGAAAAGGCCGATTTTGAGGTCTGGTGCGCTTCGTCGGGCTTGCAGGCTCTCAAGCTCATCCAACGGCGGGGGCTGCCCCACCTGGCTATCGTGGACATCAACATGCCGGCGATGAACGGCTTTGAGTTGTGCGGCCACATCCGCGAGATGAGCGACCTGCCCATTATTGTTCTCACCGTCTCCCGCGATGAGAATACGACAGTACAGGCGTTGGAGCAGTTCGCCGACGACTACATCCGCAAGCCATTTCGCCCCAGCGAACTGGTCGGCCGCGTCCAACGAGTCCTGCGCCGGGTGGAAGACTTCGCCTATACCCAGAAGCCGCCGGTGCAGGTGGATGAGCATTTGCTGGTGGATTTCGTAGGCTACAAGGCTTTCGTGGACGGCGAGCCAGTGGCCTTGACGCCCATCGAGGCCAGGCTGTTGTATATCCTGGTTCACAACGCCGGCCGCTTCGTCTCCACCGGCTCCCTCATGCGCCACCTGTGGCCGTTGGAGTCGGCCGACAAAGGGCGGCTCTACGCCCACATGGCCCGCCTGCGCCACAAATTGCAGACCGGCCCTAACCAACCCGATTATATCTTATCGAAACAGGGGACGGGGTATACGTTTCGAGCGGCCGGGGGGTGACGGCCGGTACAGTTTGCCCGACTACCCAACTTGAGGGATAATCCTATTCAGAAGGGCCGTTAGCTCAGCCCGGCAGAGCAGGTGACTTTTAATCACTTGGTCATAGGTTCGAATCCTATACGGCCCATAAGGGACGAAGGACGAAAGACGAAAGACGAGTGTTCGTCCTTCGTCTTTCGTCCTTTCCCATGGAACGCCACATCTACCTGGAAGACGTGCCTCTTGACGAGGCCTGGGCCACCTTCACCGCCGCTCTCACGGCCGCCGGCCTCTGGCGTCCCCTCCCGGCCGAAACCATCAGCGTCGCCGAGGCTTGCGGCCGGGTGACGGCCGAAGCCGTCTGGGCCCGCCTCTCCTCCCCCCATTACCACGCCAGCGCCATGGACGGCTACGCCCTGCGCGCCCGCGACACCGAGGGAGCCACCGAGACCCAGCCCGTCACCTTTAGCCTGGTCGAGCCAGGGGAAGATGAACCAAAGGCGACCCGGCCGGCCCAGGCCGTCAACACCGGCCACCCCCTGCCCGCCTGGGCCAATACGGTGGTAATGATTGAACACGTCCAGCCAGTAACCCTGGCCGACGGCCGCCCCGGCCTCGAACTGCGGGCCGCCCTGCCCCCCTGGCGCAACGTGCGGCCGTTGGGTGAGGATATGGTGGCGACCGAACTGGTGCTGCCGGCCAACCACCGCTTGCGGCCGGTTGACCTGGGGGCGTTGGCCGGGGCGGGTCACGCGACGGTACGGGTTTACCGCCGGCCGCGCGTGGCCATCATCCCCACCGGCTCGGAACTGGTCCCGGTGGAACAGGTAGCTCACCAGGGCGCGCAGCCCGGCCAGATTATCGAGTACAACAGCCTGGTGCTGGCCGCCCAGGTCTCCGCCTGGGGTGGATTGCCCACCCGCTGGCCCATCGTGCCTGACCACTTCGAGGCTATCCGCGCCGCCGTGCTAGAAGCCGCCCCATCCCACGACCTGGTGCTGGTCAACGCCGGTTCGTCGGCCGGCAGCGAGGATTACACGGCCCACGTCGTCCGCTCTCTAGGCACGTTGTTGGTGCATGGCGTGGCTGTGCGGCCGGGCCACCCCGTCATCCTGGGGCTGATTTCTCTGCCCGAGAGTACAGGCGCAGAGGAGCAGGGGAGCAGAGGAGACACCCCCTCTGCTCC
>JBFMFT010000063.1:0-15848 GCA_040751925.1 Chloroflexota bacterium | reverse complement strand
GCTGCCCTACGACGATGTGCGGCAAAAACTCAAGCCGACCGGAGCTACTTCGCGCGGACTGCAAGAGATTCCCCTGGCGGCCATCATCGGCAGCGTCGGCCGTTACAGCGATTTCACCCGCGACTTCCTGCCCCGCCACGACGCCTCCGAAGGCCGTTGGGCGCGTGTCCGCGTCGCCATGACCGATTGGAGCGGTGTGCCGCCCATCGAAGTCTACCAGATTGGCGAAGCCTATTTTGTCCAGGATGGCAATCATCGTGTTTCGGTGGCTCGCCAGTTGGGGATGACCCACATTCAAGCCTACGTCACCGAGATTCGCACCAAAGTCCCCCTGACCCCCGACGTTGACCTGGACAGTCTCATTCTAAAAGCCGAGTACACCGACTTTCTGGAGCGCACCCACCTGGACGAAGTGCGGCCGGCCGTTGATCTCACCCTCACCGTCCCCGGCAAATATGGCCTCTTCGAGGAACACATCGCCGTCCACCGCCACTTTATGGGCCTCGAACAGCAGCGCGAGATACTCTACGTGGAAGCCGCCGGCCACTGGTACGACGTGGTTTACTGCCCCATCGTCGCCATCATCGAAGACCAGGGAATCTTAGACGATTTTCCAGGGCGCACGGCCGCCGACCTCTACGTGTGGCTGGCCGAACATCGCACCCGGTTAAAAGAAGAACTGGGCTGGCTGGTTGAACCAGAACTGGCGGCGGCCGATCTGGCCGCCCAACACGGTGTCACTCCTCAGCGCGTGGCCGCCCGCGTCAGTGATAAGCTCTGGCAAGCAGTTACTCCGGCCGGGCTGGAAGGGGGGCCGATCACCGGCGAATGGCGCAAGCAATTCCTGACTCAGCGACAAGACGACCGCCTGTTTGCCAACGTCCTGGCGCCGGTAAGCGGCGAAGAAGCTGGCTGGTGGGCTTTAGAGCAAGCCCTGATCCTGGCCCGGCGGGAGAACAGCCAGTTGCGCGGGCTGCACGTCGTAGGCAGCGAGGAACAAAAGGCCAGTTCATCGGCGCAGGCGGTCCAGTCGGAATTCAATCGCCGTTGTCAGGCGGCTGGGCTGCCCGGCCAACTGGCTGTCGAAGTGGGTGAGGTAACGGACGAAATCTGTTACCGCGCCCGTTGGACCGACCTGGTGGTGGTCAACTTGGCCCACCCACCGGCCGACCGGCCCATGGCCCGCCTCAGCCCCGGCTTTCACAATTTGGTGCGCCGCTGCCCGCGGCCGTTGCTGGTTGTGCCTGGCCTCACATCCCCACTCGATCAGGCTTTGTTGGCCTACGATGGCAGCGACAAGGGGCAGGAAGCCCTCTTCCTGGCCGTCACCCTGGCCGCTAAATGGGGTATCCACCTGGTCGTGGTCACTGTCGTCCACGGCGGCCACGCCACACCGGCTACCCTGGCCCACGCCCAGGCTTACGTGGAGGATCACGGCGTAACGGCCACCTTTATCGAGCAGAGTGGGCGGGTCGGCGAGGCTATTCTGACCACGGCCGAAGCCCAGTCCAGCAACCTGATCATTATGGGCGGCTATGGACACCGGCCGATGGTCGAGGTCGTCCTGGGCAGCGTGGTAGATCAGGTCTTGCGCGAAGCGGAGCGGCCGGTCTTGATCTGCCGCTAGATGTGAACACGGATTGGCCGGATGAGCGGATCACTATCCGTTGTGCGTGAGCTTTTGATGAACCCATTTACCCGCTTCCTGGCCGGCCGCATGGCCGATCATCCACTGCTCGACTTCATTATCCATTGGGATGCTCTGGAAGCCCTGGTTATTCGCGTTTATAAGGGCCAGGGAGCAACGGCGGCCGACGAGACCGAGTACCACGTCTTGCATACGTGGCTTCGAGAACATTATCCCACCTGGCGAGAACACCTGCAAGTCTACTGGCCGAAGGCTCTCATTGGTGGCCGGCCGGCCGATTCGGATCCCTTCTTAGCTCTCTTGGCGGCCGGGCAAGCCAGTGACTTCGTGGGCAACTGGGCGGCCATGCAGACCTTACCGGCCGCTCGCGAGACCCTCAATCAGCTCCTGATGGAAATGGGGCGGCCATAGTCCAGGGTATCCTGTTCAGAAAGGCCAGTGGATGGCCCGGCCGTCCAGGAAGACGGCCACCTTCTGTTCCATCGCCTTCTCCACCACAGGGGCGGCTAGGAGATGTCCTCCCACTGCACTCTGGGCCGAAAGACCTAGTCGCCGGAGGATGGCTGCCCGTTCCTGGGCGCGTGTCACATCCTCTGTGTCAAGGGTGGTGGCTATCTCTACCGCCAGAAAAACTTCTTGCGCCTGTTGGCCTCGGCCGGACGTTCCCCGCACCAACAAATCAAGAGCCAGTAGCTCCGTCCATTCTTGTTCCGTCAAATGGCCGTTGAAATAGGCATCTTCAGCGCCAGGCGCATCAGAAGGGTCAATAACGCGAACCCGGCGCAGCCAGCGGCCGAAATAACCGGAAGCGTGGTCACGATAGCGGCTTTCCAAAGCCCACCCCTTTAACTCACCCAGATCAACCAGCATCCTTTCCTGCACTTCTACCACGTGCTGCAACCGCTCCTCAACACTCGTCAGGCGTTCCTCTTGGCGACGCAGGAGTTCGGTCAACTCCTCCATGCGTGCCTCGGTGCGCTTTTGCGCCTCGGCCAATTCAGCGACGATCCCTTCCAGACGCTCCAGCCGCGCCTCGGTATGCTTCTGCGCCTCAGCCAGTTCCTCGACACGGGCTTCGGTGCGCTTCTGCGCCTCGGCCAGTTCCTCGACACGGGCTTCGGTGCGCTTCTGCGCCTCAGCCAGTTCCTCGACACGGGCTTCGGTGCGCTTCTGCGCCTCGGCCAGTTCCTTAACAGACACCTCGGTGCGCTCCTGGGCCTCACCAAGTCGGCGGACAATGTTTGGCAATTCCAGGAAGTCGTCATTTAACAGCAGCCGTCGCAGGTCTATTCGCCACTCAGGATGCTCATTCAACAGATATATTAGGTCGCGGTAATCTCTAACTGTGAAGGCCAGTTTGGTACTCCTTCCGGCAGCCGGTAAGAAAGTCCACTACGTCGAAACAATTATAGCATGAACCCCTGCCTTTCACTATTCTACTTGCCTTTGGCTTGTCGAACCAGGGTAGCCACTTTTTCCAGGGTAGACTTACTGGCTTGCAGCCGATCCAACTGGTCGTGCCAATAGGCTGACCCCGCGCTGGCCGCCAGGCCGGTCAAGATCATCCCGGCCGTCAAATCTAACCCGGCCGGCAAGCGCGGCCAAAAGGCGTGCAACTGCTCACCGCCAAAGGAAAAAACAGAGTTAATGCTGTCGGCCACCCCTGGCACAACCGCATCCAGTAACACGGCCGCATCCACCTGTAGCGCATAAGCCAGGATAAAGCCCACCATGACCGAAATCACCCGCAGCCAGCGCAAGCGTGAACTTTCCTCGTCCTCCTGCTGGTCAGAGCGGGCCATGACTACTTCGGCCGCCGTCGCCACCGTCAGCTCGTCGCGGCCGTTCTTGCCTGCTGCTGGGCGCGGGCGGCCGAAGTGCGCCGGATCCAGCTGCTCATCGCCGCGCAGCCAGTTCCAAAACACCTCTACTTTCTGCAAATCCGTGATGGCCCGGTTCGCGCTGACGTTGGCGCGGAACACCTGCCCCCCTTTCCACGCCGCCAGGCGCAACAGAGCGTATGTCGCCAGTAGAGCCAGAAGGGTATTCAGCCCAATGGCCAGGGGCAAGGAGAACGAACGGATTGTCCAAATCAAATGCAATTCCACCCAGGCCAGGAAGGCGGCCAGGGTAAGCCCGGCGGCCACCACCACCGTCGCCAAGCCGTGACTAGCCTCGCGCAGCCGTCGCCACAGTTTGCGGGTGGGGCTTTGCATGGCCGCCCGCCGCTCTTCCACACTCACCAACAGGTTTTCCAGGCTTTGCAGGTAGGTGGTCGTCGCCGCCATCGCTTTCGATTCGCTAAAGGACAGGGCCAGCGACAATTTCAAGTGAATGTCATCCACGACGGCCGACTCCATACCCATCCCCAGCAGTTCCGGCCGCACGTCCTTCTCGAACAGGCTCATGACTGCCTCGCGCCCTTTGGTAAGCAGGGTATTTCGCTCTTTCTCCAACCAGCCCTCGGTAATCTGTTGCGGCCACCCCGGGTCTTGCAGCCGTTTAAACAGCCGCTCCAGAAATTCGGCCGACGTGCCAATCGTCACGCTATCAATCGCCTGGCCCAAATCCCGCTTCATGGGGGCCACGAAAGCGGGGTGTAGGCCCAGCTTTGCTTGCAGCGTGTCCAACGCGCCCAGAGCCGCTTTAGCCCCTTCCTTCAACTCGGCCAGCTTATCGGCCGCCACGACCTGTCCCGGCCGGGGCAACAGGTTGGTAACGTGGGTATAGGCTTCACGAAACGCGCCTTTTTGGATGGCGTCGGCCGCCCCGCGCACGTCGCTCACCCATTTCACCGGCTTTTCTAACACACTATTTAGGCTACGCTTGAGTTCCTGGAATTGCTCCAATGCAGTCGCCTCCACACCCAATGAAGCCAACTGGCCCGGCAATAAGGATTCCAGCTTCGCCAGGGCTTCCAGGCTGGTCACTTTGCTTTTCATCCCTAGCCCCACTTTAAGCGAATCTATTAGCACCTCGGTACCGGCGGCCACAATGGCCATGACCGCCGCAAACATCCCCAACCCGGCGAAAACGTTTGTCCACTCACTAGGCAGGGCCGAGGCGGCCGTCCCCACCGACAGCGACCTGGGAGCGGGGGTACTGGTTATCTCTACCGCGCCGGCCGTCTCTTGTTCGCCAGTCGCGCCGTCAACCTGGACTTCGGCGGTGTAGCCACCTTCCAGGTTAAGGAAGCAGGGGGCAAAATCGTGGGTATTCTCGTCATCGGGTCGCAGCTTCGACACACCGACGGCCGCTTCGGTTTGCTCGCAGACGGCCGCGCCCGCTGATTGGACCATCAAGGTCATCATGACGGTCTGGTCTTTGGCGATTGTTTGCTCGCCCGCGTTACGGTAGGTGACCGCGAAAATCACCGGCTCGCCGGCGCGGGGCGAATCCGGCCGCCAATCTATCCGCACAATCTCCAATTTGACCGGCGCGGGGGTTGGGGTTGCCGTCTGAGCCAGGCCCACCCCGGCCGTCCAACTCAAAACCAATAAAGCCACCAAAAGCGCGAGGATGGTTCTCATCATTGCCTCCGTAAAAAAGCCTGGCAGGTTTTCGGAAACCTGCCAGGTTTGCAACGTTCAGGGGGTCAGGTAAAGCTGCAACTCCAATCCCATCTCCGATTCAGGCTCTAACTCCATCTCAAAAGCCAGCGAAAGTTCCAGGGCCAACAATACCTCGGCCGTCTCTATCCCCGCCGGTGGTAGCGACGAATGCAACAGGATGGTCCGGCCGCTCCTGGTGTTGACCACGCCCTGATCCCCACCGGCCTCGGTAAAGGCCAGGGTGTGGCGGCCGTGCCGCACCACCTCGGCGTAATCGGGACACAATTCGTTTGTCACGCGCCATTGCAGCCGGTGGACAGCCACGTCTCGATTGGTGAACGCATAATGGGCGTGGATGCGGCGGCCGGCCAGGCTGTACGACTTTTGCAGGTGGATAGCCGGATGGAGTGGGCGAACAAACGTGACCTGATGACTGGTCACGGGAGACAGTTCACTGCCCAGGCGATATTCCAACCACTCTCCGGCCGCCGCTTCCTCACCGCCATCCAACTGAAAATGGTCAACCAACCCTCGCCGTCGCGCCGGCCGCCTCTCGGCCAGGCCAAGTGACTCTGGCGGGTAGAGGAGAAGAGGAAACGGGCCTGACTCATTGGCCCAAACCCACTCGGCCAGAAAGGGGGCCAGGCGAGTCGGCCCCTCTTCGGCGGTCAGGCTGGCTTCCGGCAACAACGGCCGGGCGGCAAAGTCATCGGGCAGCCAGCGGGCCAGGTATGGAAATGGCAGCGGCAGGGCTGAATCACCTTCGTAGCGACCCCAGGTGACTGGCAGTGGGTTACCCAGCCATTGCCGCCCTTCGGTCAGGTCAAGCCAGTAAAGCAGCCGGCCGCCAGCCGGGGTGAGAACAATCGCCTGGCCGCCGTCGCTCAAAACAATCTCCTCCCGCCCATCGTGGTTCACGTCCTCCACCAAGTGGAAGGGCCGGGCCTCGCGCGCCCAATCGGCCGCCCGGCCGAACGCACCGCTGGCCCGCGCCCCCTCCCAACCGGCGTAGCCTGGGCCGCCAATGCCAATGCAGCCAAATTCGTATTGGTAGGTCAGAAACGTATGCCAGGCAGCCTCGTGGAAAGCGCGGCCGGCCTGACCGTCGGCTGCGTGCGGCAAGGGCAAGCGTAGCTCGTCGTACAACTGCCGGAAGTGGGCTATCTTGGGGGCCGTCGCCAGGAAATGGAACCAATTGGCGTAGCCATCTTCGTGGTAAGGGGCTTCTTCTCGTTGCAGGGCGGCGTCCATCCAGGCCGCGCTGCCGTCAGGAATCGGCGATAGGTCGGCCACCGGCGATGGGGCGGCCGAGAGATGAACGATTTGCAAACCCGGTTGCGATTGCAGCAGGGTCAGCAATTCATCCAGGTAATACCACGTCTGCTGGGGCGCGACGCCCTTCTGCCAGCCCCACAACCCCATTGCCTCGGCGTCTTCGGCGTAGGCCAGGCATAGCGGCCTGTCCGCAGCCTGGTTGATTCGCTCGCGCAAATAGGCCAGCAGTTGGGCCGGGCGGCCGAACCAGGCGGCAAAATTGAATAATTGCTTCAGCTTCTCATCGTCCCAGACGATATTCAGCCGGTAGTCGTCCTGGTGGGTGGTCACGACGGCCGGCGCGGTCAGCCCGCCGGCCATCAGGATATGGTCTTCAATCAAAGTGGTCCGGTAACCCGCCCCGGCAATGAGCGGCACGAGTGATTGCCGCCAGCAGCGTTCGGGATTCCAGAAACCAACCGGCGTCACCCCAAAACAATCGTGTAGAGTGCGCTGGTGGAGGGCGATTTGCTGGAAATTATCCCGATCATCTGTCGCGTAAGGGACGTTTTGGGCGTAGGTCGAACCGAGAAGCTCGAACTGCCCGTCGCGCAGGCCGTCGCGGATCAACTCTAATGGCTCTGGGTCAAGCCATTGGAGGGCGTGAACCAGTGTGCCGGAGATGTGGATGTTGCAGGGGACGGCCGGGTGATTCCGCAGCACGCGCAACAAGCCCCGGTAGCAGGCGCGGCTGGCAACCCAGGCAAAATCAGTCAAGTGCTGGTTGAAGTGAAAGACGAGGGGTAGGTGCAAAGTCATCTGTGGCGTACTGCTTACGGTCATCGTCCCCGAATGACGGAATGTCTCTACATTAACATAAGAACCCCCTCCTGTAAAGCCCCTACCCTTAAACACCCTGTTTAACCCCCTATGCTACACTACCCTCAACAAAACAGCGCGTCCCACCCGGCCGCGCCCCACTCATCACTCATCACTCATCACTCCGAGATGATTAAACCGATGATTAAATCCATTTAAACATCGCCCATGACCGCCATATCTAGCCATTTAGCGACAAAAACACCCCCTCCCGCCCATATAACGATGATTAAACCTCGAAAAAAAAAGTGAGGCCCTCATTCATCGCCCCTAACGAAACCGAACCCCATCAACCCCATACGTCAGCAACGTAAGTTGTGACAACTTCTTAGCGCACCCCCCCATCCGGTAGCGCAAGTAGCGCAAGCCGCTGGCTTGCGACAAGCCGGCAGCTCGTAGCGCAAGCCGCTGGCTTGCGACAAGCCTTGCGACAAGCCGGCGGCTTGCGTCACGGGCTTGACCAGCGGCAAACCTGATAGTACAGTTAGGAGCGATGAGTCACATCAACGTCATTGGCGCAGGTATCTTCGGCGTGACGGCCGCCCGCGAACTAAACCGTCGCGGCCACCAGGTTGCCCTCTTCGACCCCGGCCCATTACCCCATCCCCTGGCCGCTTCCACCGACATTAGCAAAGCGATCCGCATGGATTACGGCGGCGACGAACTGTACATGGCCCTCATGGAAGAGGCCTTGCGCGGCTGGGACGCCTGGAATGCCGCCTGGGGCGAACCCCTGTACCACGAAGACGGCATCTTGTTCCTCAGCCGACGGCCGCTCCAGCCCGGTGGCTTTGAGTACGAGAGCTTCACCCTGCTGCAACAGCGAGGGCACCGGCCGCAACGCCTCAACTCCGCTACCTTGAAAGCGCGCTTCCCAGCCTGGGCGGCCGAACGCTATCCCGACGGCTACTTCAATCCCCGCGGTGGTTGGGCGGAGAGCGGCCGGGTGGTGGCCCGCCTGCTGGAACAGGCCCAGGCCGAAGGGGTGGAACTACGACAGCGGGTGGCCTTTGCTCAATTGCTCCAACAACGTGGGCGGGTGGCCGGCTTCGTCGCCGCCGATGGGACGAGGTATCTGTCTGATTCCCTGGTGGTGGCCGCCGGGGCCTGGACGCCTACCCTCCTTCCCCATCTGAGCGAGGTGATGTGGGCGGTCGGGCAGCCGGTCCTCCATTTCCGGCCCGACGACCCGGCCGCCTACCGGCCGCCCCACTTTCCGGTTTGGGGAGCGGACATCGCCAATACAGGCTGGTACGGTTTTCCAGCGACGGCCGAAGGTATTGTGAAGGTGGCGAATCATGGCCCCGGCCGGCGGGTTGACCCGGACGAGCCACGCCTGGTCGCCACCGAAGAAGAAGAGCGTTTCCGTGCTTTCCTGCGAGAGACCTTTCCGGGCCTGGCCGGCGCGCCGCTGGTAGGCCGCCGTCTTTGCCTGTATTGCGATACTTGGGACGGCAATTTTTGGATTGACCATGACCCGGAGCGCGAGGGGCTTTGGGTGGCCGCCGGAGGGAGTGGGCATGGCTTTAAGTTCGCCCCGGTCATTGGCCCGCTCGTCGCCGACGTATTGGAAGGGAAAGCCAATCCTTACGCCGGCCGCTTCGCCTGGCGGGCGCGGCAACAATTAACCACTGAGGACGCACGCTATAGTTAGCGTTTTTCAACCTGCAACCTTTAACCTTCAACCTTTGACCAATGAATGAATTTCGCACCAACATCCGCAACATCGCTATTATTGCCCACGTGGATCACGGCAAGACCACCCTGGTAGATGGTATGTTGCGCCAAACCAACGTCTTTCGCGCCAACCAGCAAGTACAGGAGCGCGTGCTGGATTCCTACGACCTGGAACGGGAGCGCGGTATCACCATTCTGGCTAAGAACACGGGTATCGTCTATGGCGACACCCTGATCAACATTGTGGACACCCCCGGCCACGCCGACTTTGGCGGTGAGGTGGAACGGGTGATGAACATGGTGGATGGGGTGCTGCTACTGGTGGACGCGGTAGAAGGCCCCATGCCGCAGACCCGCTTCGTGCTGCGCCAGGCTCTGCAGAAGGGGCATAAGGCTATTGTCGTGGTCAATAAAGTAGACCGCCCGGCCGCCCGGCCGGATTACGTGGTCAACGCCACCTTCGATTTGTTCATTGACCTGGGGGCAACAGACGAGCAGACCGAGTTCCCAGTCATCTATACGATTGCCCTGGAAGGTAAGGCTGGTTACAGCCCTGACGCTCTGCAACCAACCTTACAGCCCCTTTTCGACACGATTCTCACCCACCTGCCGCCGCCGATGGTCGAGCCAGACGAGCCAGCCCGCCTGCTGGTGACAACCACCCAATACGACAACTACATTGGCAAAATCGCCGTCGGCCGCCTGTTTAGTGGCACCCTCCACAAAGGGCAGGCCGTGATTCACCTCAGTAGGGGCGAGGCAACCGGGGAACTAAGCCGCGAGTCTGGGGCAACACCCTCTCCGGTTGCCTCGCCCGTTCCCATCCTCGGCCGCATCGCCCAGCTTTTCACTTTCCGTGACCTCCAGCGGGTGGAGCAGAGCGAGGTGACGGCCGGAGACATTATCGCCCTGGCTGGTATTCCCGACGTGGGGATTGGCGATACGGTGGCTGACCCGGCCGATCCGCGTCCCCTCCCCCCTATCACGGTGGAAGCGCCGACGGTGCGGATGAGCTTTCACGTCAACACCAGCCCCTTCGCCGGCCGTGAAGGTCAATTTGTCACCAGCCGCCAACTGCGCGAGCGCTTGTGGCGGGAATTGGAGAGCAACGTGTCCCTGCGGGTGGAGGAGACAGGCAGCGCGGACGAGTTTCTCGTTTCCGGCCGGGGCGAACTCCACCTGGCTATTCTCATTGAGACGATGCGGCGGGAGGGATACGAGTTTGCCGTCGGCAAGCCGGAAGTGATTATGAAAGAAGGGGCGGAGGGGCCATTAGAGCCAGTCGAACACGTCTTCCTGGAAGTGAGTGGGGATTTTCTGGGGGCGGTGAGCGAGATGATGGGCCGCCGGCGGGCCACGATGGTGGACATTCGCTACGGCGAAGATGGCACGGTGTACGCTGAATACCTTGTACCCACGCGCGGCTTGCTCGGCTTTCGCCAGCCTTTCCTGATTGCCACGCGAGGCACAGGAATTATCCATACCCTCTTTCACGGCTACGAACCCTTCCTGGGCGAGTTTGACACTCGCGATCATGGCTCGCTGGTGGCTCTGGAAACGGGCCTGGTGACTTCTTATGCCCTGACCAACGCCCAGGAACGAGGTATCTTGTTCGTTAGCCCTGGCGACGAGGTGTACGGCGGCCAGGTCGTCGGCCAATATATGCGCGACGAAGACCTGGTGGTGAACGTGTGCAAGATGCGCCACTTGACCAACCACCGCAAAGCCTTTTCCGAAATCACGATTGGCCTGACCCCGCCGCGCATCTTTTCTCTGGATGAAGCTATCGAATACCTCAGCAGCGACGAATTGTTGGAGGTCACGCCCCAATCCTTGCGTATTCGCAAAGACGTGTTAGACCACGAAACGCGCATCAAAGCGGCCAAACGGGGCCGCGAAGCACTGAAGATTGGCATGGAACGCGGATGACGCGGACGCACGCGGATTTTCCAGACGTTATCTGCGATAATCCGCACTCGTCAGCGTCATCTGCGTACTATCAAGGAGGGAAGTTCGGATGGCATTACTGCACGATATTCTAGGGCCAGTGTTGCGGGCGGGGCTGAACCAGGTCGGCCGCCGCCGCTTGCCGCAGATTGCTGGTCAATTGTCTTTGCCAGGGCTATCGGACCAGGTGGAAATCATTCGTGACCGTTGGGGTGTGCCGCACATTTACGCCGGTAATAACCACGACCTCTTTTTGGCTCAGGGCTTCGTCCACGCCCAGGATCGGCTGTGGCAGATGGAGTTGAACCGGCGCACGGCCGCCGGCCGCCTGAGCGAGCTTTTCGGCGAAGTGGCTCTGGACACCGACCGGGCCTGTCGCACCTTTGGTTTCTACCGCCTGGGGCAAGCCGATTGGCAGAACGCCGCCGAGGATATGCGGGCGGCTATTCTGGCCTACACCGAAGGGGTCAACGCCTTCCTGCAACACCCAGCTAGCAAAATGCCGGTGGAGTTCGCCTTGCTGCGCCACCGGCCGCAGCCCTGGCAGCCTGAAGATTGCCTGGCCTTCTCGCGGGTGATGATCTGGCAGCTCTCCCACGCCTGGTACGGCGAGATCACCCGCGCCCAACTCATCGAAAAGGTGGGGGCGGAGCGGGCGGCCGAACTCGACCTCCACTACCCGGACAGCAATCCCGTCTCCCTCCCAACGGGCATCGAATTCAACGCCATCAGCCCCGACGGTTCACTGCAAGGGGCGCGGGGGCCGTTCCTGCGGCGCGGGCAAGGCAGCAACGCCTGGGCCATCAGCGGCCGGCGCACCGATAGCGGCCGGCCCTACCTCTGCAACGACATGCACCTGGCGATTTCCATACCCTCGGTGTGGTACGAAGTCCACCTGGTGGGGGGTGATTTCCAGGTGGCCGGCGTCTCCCTACCCGGCCTACCCATGGTACTGGTTGGCCATAACGCCCACGTGGCCTGGGGGATGACCCTGGCCTTTACTGATTGCGAAGACCTGTTCGTGGAGAGCTTCGACCCGCAGAACCCCCACCGCTACCCCTTTCAGGGTCAATGGCTAGAGGCCGAGGTCATCCCGGAAGTGATTCCGGTGAAGGGCCGGCCGCAGCCGCACGTGGAAAATGTGATCATCACCCGTCACGGCCCGGTCATTTCCGACGTGATCAGCCAGCCAGCCCAACGCCTGGCGGTTAATTCGATGGCCCTGCGCCCCGGCCCGGCCGCGCGCGGGTGGCTCCGGCTCAACCAGGCGGCCGGCTGGGACGACTTCGTGGCCGCCATGCAACTGATTGAAGCCCCCCAACTGAACGTGGCCTACGCCGACGTGGAAGGGAACATCGGTTACTGGGTCACCGGCCGCACCCCCATCCGGGCAAAGGGCCAGGGGACAATACCCGCGCCAGGGGCTACGGGCGAGTACGAATGGGTGGGCGAAATCCCCTTCGCTGAGATGCCCCACACCCTCAACCCCGAACGCGGTTACGTCGTCACCTGCAATCACAAGATTATTGCTGATGACTACACGCATTATTTAGGGAACGCCTGGATGAATGGCTACCGCGCCCGCCGCCTGGAAGAACTGTTCGCGGCCAAAGAGCGGTGGTCGGCGGCCGACTGCCAGGCCGCCCAGCAGGACGTGACCTGTGTCCCCGGCCGCGAGTTCGTCCAGCAATTAGCCGGCTTCAGCAGCCAGGACCCCGATGTGCAGTTGGCGTTGGTGAAGCTGCGGGCGTGGGACGGCCGTCTGATCCCTGATAGCGTTGGTGGTTCACTATACGAAGTGACGAAGGCGACGATGACCCGCAACTTGCTGGAACCGGCCCTGGGTGCGGAGCTAACCACGCGCTGGATGGGCCAGGGCTTCCATCCCCTTCTCATGCCCGCTTACGAGTTCTATGGCTACGACACAGTTACTTTGTTGCGCCTCTTAGGCCAACCCGAGTCGTGGTGGATCGTGCAGGCGGGCGGCCGGCAGGCGTTGATTGAGCGCAGTCTTAAACAAAGCGTTTTATGGCTACGCGAAAAACTGGGGGCTGATGTAAAGACCTGGCAATGGGGGCGGCTGCACCAGGTCACTTATGGTCACGCCCTGGGCTTGCAGAAGCCACTCGATCAGGTCTTCAATCGCGGCCCCTTCCCCATTGGCGGCGACACCGATACCCCCTGCCAGACGGCCACCCTACCCAATGAACCTTACGCGGCCAATTCTTACTGTCCATCGTTCCGCCAGATTATTGACGTGGGGGAGTTCGGCCGGTCGGTCGCCGTCTACCCACCCGGCCAATCGGGCCATCTAGCCAGCCCCCACTACGACGACCTGGGCGCGCTGTGGCTGCAAGGGGAGTACCACCCGATGTTGTGGACGCGAGAGGAGGTAGAGGGGGCGGCCGAGGGGACGTTGACGGTGCGGCCGGGATAGGACGCGGATAAGGCGGATCATTTGGAGGTGCGTCGCACTTCGGAAAGTGTGGCGCACCTGACCGCTTCTCGGACTTGTACGGGAGGAAACGGTGGAAGTAAAATATAGCCAACAACTGACGCTTAAGTACGATGACGATTAGGAGGGATTGAATATGGTGGTGGGTCAATCGGGGTCAACAGGTGAGGGCATGGAGGAGGGTCAGACGCGGTTCGACGGCCCAGGGAGCGAAACAGCAAACGACGAAGGAAGCCGGATTCAACAGTGTGAAGTATCCGCGCTGCCACCCACACAACCTCCTGAATCCCATACCAACGAGGTCGATCCTGGCATGGTTGAAGTCAGCATTGCCCTGGCCGGCATTGCGGCGGCGATTGCGGCTATCCTGCCCAGCACCTCTCGAATGCCTGAATTGCTCAGGCTGGCAATAGCTTTCCTCGCCGGCACCATCTCCCTGCTCGCTTCCTGGAGTGCGTTGTGGCTATTGGCCCGTCACGCCTTGCATGGTGATTCACTCGCTGGCATAACTGAAGTGATAAACCTCCTCAAGAATCCACGCTCCGTGTATTGGTTCGTGGCCCTGGCTCTGGTTCTCCTGATAGTTCTGGAATTGCTGGTACTGGCAGGAGTTGTCAGTTAAGGGGATAAATGCTGCAAAGGTTGTTGCCTTTCTTATTGGTCCTCGCAATCTTCTTGATTGTAGGAGGTGTACTTTGGCTGGGGCTAACGCTGGCGGCCGAACCCTCAACGTCCACTATAGCTCCCACCGATGTAGCCACGCACACCGTTGTGTCTACGTTTACTCCGAAGCCAGACACGTCGCCCACTTTTGCGACCGCCAACCAACCCGTCACCACTACTAGCGCGCCCACCTGGACGCACACACCTCAGCCGGTACCATCGGTTACACTCAACATGTGCAAGATTTCGTCTGGAATCTTACCAGGTTGCTACGCGAGGGTTATTAACACTCAAGGACTTGGGGCTGTCTTGCGTGTCGGGCCATGCTCAAATTACCAGCGCATTTTGGTAGTTGACGAAGATACCATACTCCTCGTAGTTTATGGGCCAATTTCATGCGACGGTTACAATTGGTGGAGGGTACGGCTTCTGAACGGCACTGAAGGCTGGCTCGCTGGTCAGTTTCTCGCTTTAGAGCCTGAGCCGACCCTTGCAGTTCCAACAGCGACCAATACACCCACGTCAACGCCCACTCCACTCTCACCTATCCTGGGGTGCATTGATAGCCCTCAACATGGACGGGTGTATGTCTGGGCCGAGATGCAATTGGACATCGAGCCGTGCAAAACCAGCACGGCCGTTGAATTATTACACGGCGAGCCAATAGAGATACTCAACGTCAAGCCAAGAATAGCCAGGGGACCGGATTGTAGTGAACAGCAATATCTCCATGTCCGTTCGGCGAGTAACCCGAATATCGACGGATGGGTGCTGACAGCCGGGATTCAATTCTTAACCTCCAGTGAAACCTGCGGCCGTTGAAGTCGGCGGTTTGGTAGTCTGTGCTATACTTGACCCAAAGTGGCAAATTGGTAGGAGAATCGAAATGGCAACGGTAGTCCAGATCACAACACAAGTATCACCAGATGAACTGTTGCACGGGGTTGAGCAATTGAGTTTGCCTGATTTGGAGCAGTTCGTGTGGCGCGTTCTCGCCCTACAGGCCCAGCGCAAAGCACCTGGCTTACCCCATAACGAAACAGAATTGCTCTTAAAGATTAACCGGGGCTTGCCGGCCGAAATGCAACGGCGTTACGATGAGTTGGTAGCCAGACGGAAGGCCGAAACGATCACTCCCGACGAGCTTCAAGAGCTTTTGCGCCTGGTTGACCACATTGAGAAATCAGACGTTCAGCGTGTCAAGCACCTGGTAGAGCTTGCCAACTTGAGGGGAATTTCCATGTCCCAACTCATGCAGGAACTGAACATTCGCCCTCCTGCTTATGCCTAAAGCACGAGTCACGGCCAGGCAGAGGCAAGCTGTTATCCAGCGCGCCAACGGTTGTTGCGAATACTGTCGCAGCCAGGCTCGTTTCGCCACCCAATCGTTTTCAGTGGAGCATATCATACCTCGCCGCCAAGATGGGAAAACGGAGTTGGAAAACCTGGCCCTGGCCTGTGAGGGCTGCAATAGCCATAAGCACGTTAAGGTGACAGGGCGTGACCCTGTAACGGATGACGAGGTATCTCTGTTTCATCCAAGACAACAGAAGTGGGGCCACCATTTTCGATGGAATGATGACTTCACCCTGATCGTTGGGCTAACCCCTACGGGACGGGCTACTGTTGACACATTGCAGTTGAACAGGGAGAGTTTGGTGAATCTACGTCAGATATTATATGCTATGGGGGAACACCCACCACAAATAGTGGATTGAGAAGAATGAGAAGGTTAAGCTAACTCGCCCGCACCTGGCTGGTGATATAGCACCCT
>JBFMFT010000629.1:0-2055 GCA_040751925.1 Chloroflexota bacterium | reverse complement strand
CAACGAGCCGAGGCGGCCGGGGTCAGGGTCTATCCTGGTGCAGCTTACCACCTGAACCGGCCGGCTCCCCCCTCGATTCTGCTTGGCTTCAGCGGCTTGAGCGAAGCGGAAATTGTCGAGGGAGTGCGGCGACTGGCGGCGACACTGGAAATAGTTGGGAATGGACAGGATTCACAGGATTTACAGGAGCAGCCTTCATCCTGTTAATCTTGTAAATCCTGTCCAATAATCCATCCCCGCCCAAGATGGAGGGCCAGGCGTTTAGCGAGGGCGATAATGGTCAGGACGGTCGGCCGGGCCAGGGCCTCGGGAAAGACGCTGGCGTCGCAGACGTAGAGGTTCTTGATTTCCGTTTCCAGGTCGGCCGATAGCATCTCGCCAATCCGTACCGTGCCAGAGGGGTGGGTGCCGCGCAAAGGGGTCAGGAAGATGGAGTCGGGTTGGCAGCCGGCTTTGAGAAGAATCTGGCGGGCTACTTGTTCAGCCTGGGCCAATCGTTGGCGGTCGGCCGTCGTCAGACCTTTGCTGATGCGGCCGTCTTCATTCAGACCGCCGCTCACCTCGTCCTTGAGCTTAATCATCACCCCCAGCGTGCGACCCCAGCGATACCAGGTGAGGGGATAAGCCGGCCCCTTTCGCAGCATGGCGATGGGGTAATTCAGCCAGGGATCAATCAGCGTCGAAAACATGGCTCCCAGTTCATCGTCGGCATAGCTCCAGGTCATGGGCGGTTCGTAGCCAATGCCGCGATAGGGCGCGTGGCCGTAGACCATAGCCGTCGTGTCCATGGTCAGTCCCCGGCCGGCCTCGGATAGCCCGCTAAGACGCGGATGGGACGCAGATGGCGCGGATGGACGCGGATTTTCGTGATAGAAGGTGTATGCCTCCCCATGAGAGCTGTTACGCAAAATGGCCGGCGTGCCGAGGCCCCCGGCCGCCAGCACCACCACGTTAGCGGTGAGCGTGAAGGGCCGGCCGCCCCGCGTTCCTTCTACGCCGGTTACTTGTCCGTCTTGGACTAGGACGCGCTGCACTGTGGTCTGTGTCCATAATTCACCGCCGGCCGCCACCGCTTCGTCCACGTATTCGGCCGCATTCCACTTGGCCCCACAACGGCAACCCAACATACATTTCGCCGTACAGTTGAAGCTGGCCGCGCGGCCGGGTGACATGAACTTATCTTGCGGCTGCCAGGTCTGGCCGACCTCGGCCGCTGCTTCAGCCAGCCGCGTCGAGGCCACGCCGCGTAGCTCAGGGGGTAAGGGGGCTATCTGGAGTTCGGAAATCGTCTCTTCGGCGAACCCATTCAGGTCAATGCCGTAGCGCTCTTTCCACCAGGGGAGCGGCCGGGCCGCGCAGCCACAATACATACTGGTCGCCCCGCCCAGCATGAGCGGCCGGATGATGGTCAGACCTTCCTGGGTGCTGAGGAAGGAGGCTTTGTCAGTGTAGAGCATGGCTCCCAGGTAGGTGCCGTAGAGGGGATGGCTGCGCCAATCCCGGCCGCGTTCCAGGAGAGTGACCTGGCGGCCGGCGCGGGCCAACTGGCGGGCCACAGTCGCCCCGCCTGGCCCAGACCCAACTATCACCACGTCGCTGCTCGAAGTTGCCGTTGACACCGTTGCTCAGTCAGAGAATAATTGACGCTAGCGGAAACTGTCAACGGATTTTGGGAGCGGATTAAGCGGATTCATGGAACGGAATCATAATCTAAGCCCAACCCTTTCGCAAGACTGGCTGACCCGCCTGGTAGATGTTCTACTCTTGCTTTTGGGGTTGTCTCTGCCGTTTGAGGTGATCCGGCCGTTGTGGCGCTTCCCCTGGTTTGCCTTCACCAATCTGGAACTGTTGGCGGTGTTGACGATTCTGGTGGGGGGAATTGCGGTAGTGGCAGGTAGCAAGTGGCAGATGGCAGGTAAAACTTGCTACCCGCCACTTGCTACCTGCCACCTACCCCTACCATTCCTGATGCCCCGGCCGCTTTTATTACCGGCCACCGTCTTTCTGTTGACAAGTTTGCTATCGGCCGCTTTAGCCCCCACCCACCACTTTGAG
>JBFMFT010000628.1:0-2061 GCA_040751925.1 Chloroflexota bacterium | reverse complement strand
AATTTAGAAAGACCTGACCGGTTTCCGAAAACCGGTCAGGTCTCGGCCGCTTGCGAAAAGCCACGCCCTGTGCTATTATCCTGCTAATTCTTACTGCAATGGGGCGTCGCCAAGTGGTAAGGCAGCGGACTTTGAATCCGCCATTCGTAGGTTCGAATCCTTCCGCCCCAGCTTATTTTGAGGTGCCCGTCCCAATAACTGTTGTGGCGGGCCTTTTTTGTTGCGACGGATTACCTTTGCCACTGTTCAGGGTCAAGGATACAATGGTCCGATGTCTGCTGAATCTGTCTCGACGCCGGCCAGCCTCCAAACCTTTCTAACAGAACTGATTGATTACGCCGGCCTTTTCCCCCCGGCCGCTCTCCCCCTCGCCGAAGCCTTCCGCCTCTACACCAGCTACCGTCAGGCAGTGGAGTCGTGGATGTTGTCGCGCTTTATCATCCCGGCCGCCCGGCTGGCTGAGTTGACCACTATCGCCGGTCGCTCCTCTACCCTCACTGCTCCTATGACCTTCTCGACGTTGGGACGTGGGGGCAGTCAACCCGAAGATTTCTTGCACAACCTGGCGGCCGACCTGTCTGACGTAGCCGCTTTTCGCCAGGAGCATGGAGCAGGTGTGGTGGTGGATGTGTTGGAAACGCGACTGCCGGCCGTGACCATCGCCCATCCCGATTGGTTGGAGATGGCCGACGAGCAGATACGGGCGGCCGGTTTACGCGCTTTCTACGAAGTCCCGGCCGGCCCCACCTGGCAGGAGAACGTGGCGGCGACGATGGAGGCCATTAGTCATCTAAACGAGGCGCAAACAGCGTACCCGGCCGGCTTCAAGCTGCGTTGTGGCGGTGTCGAAGCGTCGGCCTTTCCGTCGGCCGAACAAGTGGCTTGGGCGCTCACCACCTGTCAGCAGGCGGGGGTAGCTATGAAGGCCACGGCCGGGCTGCACCACCCCTTGCGTCGTTATGACCAGGAGATCAAGGTCATCATGCACGGCTTTCTTAACGTGGTGGGGGCGGCCGTACTGGCTCACGTTCACCCTTTGGGCGAAAAGGACGTCACAACCATCTTGCTGGACGATAATCCCCGGCATTTTACCTTCAGCGAAGATACCTTTGCCTGGCGGGGGTTAGGGGCCACGACGGCCGAAATCGCCCAGGCTCGCCAGCAGGTTATCCTATCTTTTGGCAGTTGCAGCTTTGAGGAGCCGCGCCACGATTTGAGGGTGTTGGGTTTTCTGCGGCCGGAGGGAGATTAGAGTTTATCGGATTTAGGTGTTTGGACAGGATTGACAAGATGAAATCCACTCCTGTAAATCCTGTGAATCCTGTCTGTTTCCGATAATGTCTATTGAATAGAAATTGACTATTGACTGGACTGGAAAACGAACAAGACAATCTGTTAAAGTACCTTCATCAACAAATTTCGATTGAAGGAGACGTTTATGTTTGACAAGAAGGTAATGACGACGTTGTTTGTTCTTTTCTTGGTGTTTGCTCTGGTGGGTTGCGGGACGCAGAACAGCCCGACCCCTGCGCCTGTGGCCGAAGAGTTGCCCCTGGCGAATGATGCCCTGTCGAGCGTGAACCGTGTGGTCTCTATGGCCTCTCACCAGCTATTTGATGCGACGCCAGACCCCGACGGCCAAATGGTTTATTTCACGGCCAGTGATGGGGAGATAGGAGGGGTGTATAGGGTTGCGGCCGATGGGGGAGAGGTGACGGCCGTCGCCACAGGCAAGCCCTTCGTCACACCAATGGGATTAGCCATTAGCACCGACGGCCAGACTCTTTACGTGGCCGACAGCAGCAGCGGTCTATATGCCCTCTCAGTGGCCGGCGGCGCGCCCACACTCATTATTGGTACAGAGGGAACGATGCCTCAGGTGCCGGAAGTGGTGAACCAGGACAGCCAGGATCAGCTCTATTTCTCAGGTACGAGCGGCAACGAAGCGGCCGTTTTTAAGATGCCGGCCGTTGGCAGCGCGGCCCCTACCGTCATATTCCAGGGCGCCCCACTCGTAAAACCAAGCGGCGTGGCCATTACCAAAGAGGGTGTGGTCTACGT
>JBFMFT010000627.1:0-2087 GCA_040751925.1 Chloroflexota bacterium | reverse complement strand
GAAGAGGCAAGCTAAGAAACTTGGTTTCTTCGTCCAAAGTACGACTTCACTTTGACTAGAGATCAAGTTTCTAAAGTGGGAAGCGATCGGTACCTTGAAGAATAGGTTGTGACTTTTAGCAAGAATAGACGTGTTGTTCGTCACTTCCGGCCGCCTCCCCCATCCACCATCATATAGGCGTGATTCGTGAGCGCGTCAACGTCTTGGGTGTGGGTATTTCGCCGACCCATCTCGCGGCCGCCGTGCAGACCATCACGAGGTGGATCGAGCGCGGCGAAAAGCACTACGTCTGCGTGACTGGGGTGCATGGCGTAACGGAAAGCCTGGCCGACGATGAGCTTAAGCGTATTCATAATCGTAGCGGCCTCACCGTGCCGGATGGGATGCCGATGGTCTGGTTGAGCCGCCGGGCCGGGTTCCACCAGGCCGGCCGCGTCTACGGTCCTGACCTGATGCTGGCCTTGTGTGAGGTGGCTGCTAAATACGGCTACACGAATTTTCTGTATGGCGGAGCGGCCGGCGTACCGGAACTGTTGGCTCACAACCTGACGGCCCGTTTTGCGGGGTTGCCCATCGTAGGCGGCTACTCGCCGCCGTTCCGTCCATTGACCCCGGCCGAAGACGAAGAGGTGATCGGCCGTATCAACGCCGCCCGGCCGGACATTGTTTGGGTGGGCCTCAGCACACCCAAGCAGGAACGGTGGATGGCGGCTCACCGCGAACAGTTGTCGGCGGCCGTCTTGATTGGCGTCGGCGCGGCCTTTGACGTTCACGCCAACCGGCGGCGACAGGCCCCAGCCTGGATGCAACGAAATGGGCTGGAGTGGTTTTACCGCCTGCTGCAAGAGCCACGACGGTTATGGCGACGCTATTTGTTCGGCAACACCCGCTTCGCCCTGCACCTGTTCATGCAACGGAGTGGCTTGCGCCAATACCCCCTACTGAAGTAGATCCCTCCTCATGCGTCTGCTCAAAGTGGCCCTGGCTGGCCTGGCCTTTCTCCTGCTTTCCCCTAGCCTACTTCACCATTGGCATCTGAATAGGGGTCTGCTGGCTCTCGGCCGCTCGGTTCGCCTGGCCGAACGGTGGCAAACACCAATGGTGGATCAGGCGGCCGTCCAGCAGGCAGAGGTGTACCTACGGCAAGCAACTTCCATTCTACCTGGCAACTATTCGGCCGGGCGCGGTCTGGGAATGGCTCTGGCTTTGCTAGGCCGCGAAGAAGAAGCCCTGACCACCTGGGAAGAAAGCCGGGATGAGGGGATGAGGGGATTGTCATCTTCCCTCATCCCCCAATCCCCTCATCCCGGCCAAATAGCGGCCGATTTTGCCCAATACGCAGAGGCGGCCCGACAGGACGGCCGTTACGAGGAGGCCCTGGTCTGGTTTCGGCGAGCTTATCAACTGGAACCAACCTCGGCCGTCTACGCCTATTACACGGGACTGATGCACGAACGGCTGGAGCAATGGAGGGAAGCAGAAACCATCTACTGGTCGGCCCTGGATACGGTCGTCTTCGCTGGCTTCGGCCGCAGTGATTTCTATTACCGGCTGGGTCTGCTCTATCAGTGGCGATTCGCGCCGCCTGAACTCGATGAGGCGGAATCCGCTTATCAGGCGGCCCAGCAGGGGCATGACTTTCACAACCGTCGAAACGAGGCCGATACCAGTTACCGTCTCGGTGAACTATACGAAAACAAGGGGCTTGAACCAAAACAATACCTGGCTTATTACCGGCGGGCGGTGGCTCTCGACCCGGCCCATTATTGGGCCCATTTGCGCCTGGGCCACGCGCTGTATCAGACAACGGGAGACCTGGCGGCGGCCGTAGCGGAGATCGATCAGGCGTTAGCCTGGTGGCCGGCCGAACCCAGCCGCCAGTGGCCCTACCGGATTTTAGGCGACTTGTACCGCGAGGCGGGGATGATGGAGGAAGCGATAGCCGCCTATAAAGAAGCCCAGCGGTGGCAGCCGGCCGACGACTACGCGCCGGCCGCCTGGCAAGAATTGTCTCCATGAAGTTGATTCGTCGTCAGTTATGGTCGCCCACGCCGCTCGATTGGCCCCTGCTTTTACTGACTCTGGCC
>JBFMFT010000626.1:0-2100 GCA_040751925.1 Chloroflexota bacterium | reverse complement strand
CAGGGTCAGTAGGCCGATTATCAGGAATACAGACGGCCAGCGACGGCGTATCTGGGGCGCCGCCACGTCAACCGTCGGAGCTACTTCCCAGCTATTCTCATCCTCTGTGCGCCAGTCGAAGTTGGAAGGCATGACGTGAAACCTGAAAAGTGAAAAGTGAAGTGATTCACTCATCACTCATCACTCATCACTCATCACGATACAAAGTTTGGTACGCCGCATAGCCCACGTAAATCCGCTCGATGTAGGCGCGGGTTTCGGCAAAGCTGACCGTTTCCAGGTAGAGGTCGAGGTCGTCTCCGGCCGTCCCGTACCACCGGGCGGCGTTGCCCGGCCCGCCGTTATAGGCCGACAAAGCCACGTAGACGTTTCCAGCAAAGGCTCGCAATTGCTCATCCAGGTAATACGCGCCGAAGGCCAACCCCACGTAGGGCTTGTACAAGTCCTCGTTCACGTAATCGGGCCACCCCAGCTTGAGGGCGATGTAGGCCCCGGTGTCGGGAATGACCTGGCTGAGACCTTGGGCGGCGGCCGAAGAGGTGGCAAAGCTCTCGAACAGGCTTTCTTGCCGCACGAGGGCCAATTGTAAGAGCGGATCATACCCGTATTGGTCGGCCAAAGGCAAGATCAAATCGGCGTAATAGACCGGATAGGACAGGCGGCCGAGGAAGGGCGGCGCGGTGAAGACGTTGGCCCCCAGTTGGCGCAAGAGGCTGGCGGCGGCCACAATGGACGAACGATACAACCCCAGGTCGCGGAAGGTGAGGGCTAATTGGTAAGTAGCCAACGGATCCTGGGCGTAGGCTTCGCGCAGCCCCTCCAACTCCCGCCGGGCCTCCGCCCATAAGCCGAGTTGCCACAGGCGCGTCCCCAGCCGCAGCCGCTCATCCTGGGCTAAGGCGGGTGAGAGGGAGCTGACGTCGGCCGTCGCTTCCAGCCCCAGCTTTTCACGCAACCAGGCTTCGGCTTCGGCCTGGGCGGTGGTTGAAGGTTGAACGTTGAAGGTTGAAGGTTGAAAGTTGAAAGGGTCCGCGTCGGTAGCCAGGTGGTAGGCGCGGAGGGGGTAATAGCTTTCGGATGGGCGGCTGGCGGCGGCCAGGTCGCGGTACGGCCGGGCCTGGTCAGGCGGCAAGGTTTTGATGAGCCAGATCAGGCCGGCCGCGCCTTCCTCCGTATTGGGGTAGGCTTCCACCAGCCGCCGCCAGGCCGCCTGCGCCTGCTCATCGTCACCGTTCAAGTGGAACAGGAGACCGGCGCGAAACAGAGCGGCCGGGGCTTTGTCCATGCCTGGATAGCGATCCACCAGGGCCAGGTACTCGGCCGCCGCCGCTTCTGCCTCCACCTCTTCGGTCAGGACGGCCGCTTCCCAGGCCGCCGTGGAGGCTTGCGGATGGGTCGGGTAAGCCTGGGCAAACTGGCGGTAGGTGTCAATGGCTTCGGCTGTCCGGCCGTACTGAGCAAAAAGGTCAGCCCGTTCCAGCCAGGCCCGGCCGGCTGTCGTCGGGTCGTCCGGCGCGGTCGCCAGGTAAGCGTCGAGGGCCGCCAGAGCCGCTGCCAGGTTGCCCAACGCGCTGTAAGACCAGGCGCGGTAGAGGTGGGCGTCGGGGCGAGCTTCGGCCGGATGAGACACCAGGTAACGCTCGAAGGCGGCCACGGCCGGTTCGTAAGCCCCGGCGTAATAGTCCACCAGCCCGCGTTGGTAGTCGTCCACCGTGTAACCAGCTTCCACCAGGGCCACCAGGCTCAAATAGCTTTCGTAGGCGCGGGGATAGTCGTTGACGGCCCGCAAATAGCGAGCGTAGCCGGCCTCGGTCTCGCCAGCCAATAACTCGGCGTAGCCGGCCAGGTAAGTCACTTGACCACGTGTGTTTTCGGTAACGGCCTGCTCGTGAATGGTCTCATATTGGGCAATGGCCTGGGCATATTGCCCGGCGGCCACGTACAATTCGGCCAGGCGCAGGCGCAATTCGATGAGGGTCAGCCGGTGGGCTGGCCCGCGCACGGCCGCTTCGTAAGCGGCGACGGCCGCCGCCTGGTCACCCAAACTCAGGTAGCAGATGGCAATCTGCGGCTGGACGTAAGCGGCCATCTCCGGCGCGG
>JBFMFT010000625.1:0-2104 GCA_040751925.1 Chloroflexota bacterium | reverse complement strand
GACGGCTCTCACTGCCTTCTTCCTGGTTGTCACCCTGGCCCTGGGTTACATCAATGGCCTGGCGGTGAGGCAGGCTACTTTAGCCAGCGCGCCGGCCCTGGTCGAAGTCACGCGGGTCGTGGAGGAAGTTGCGGTTACGGAAGTGGCGGCCCTCCAGGAGCCGGTGGAGAGTGAGCAGCCAGAATCGGTGATGGAACAGGCGGCCCCTCCTCTATCGCCAACCGAGGTAGTTGAAGCAGCTACGGAAAGCCAGCCGGCCGCGGCCGAGGAGCCGGCCGCCGCGCCAGAAGTTGCCGCGCCGCCACTTGCCACCGCCGCCGCCTCTGGCCTGGCGGTCTCGCCTGGGGCGGGCGAACGGGTTACAACCGGCCCAGCCGAGACGACTGACGAGGGGGCGACCACTGCCCCCTCGCTCGAAGCAAGGGCCACCCCCCTCCCACCTACGGCCGCTCCAGCGCCGACCGAAATACCGGCCACTGTTCCTCCCCAGCCACCACCCACGCCGTCGGCCACGGTAGACGCCCAGACCTTCGAAATGCCGGCCCTTATTGCCGAGGCGCCGGCGTCTGCTTATCCTGTCGAAACAGCACGCGCTCTGGCCCCTGAACAGACGGCGGCCGCGGAAGCTCCGGCCGAAGCGCCGCCGGCTCCGGCCGCCTTTGACTACCTTTCCCTGCAAATCATCCTGGGTGTTCTCTTCATCTTGTTCCTGGTCACAACGCTGGTCATCCGCCGCCGAATGAGGTAGAGTAAGGGTAGGCCCTTGCGCTTACTCTTACCCATGCCTGACACTGCTCCCGCCCACATTGCTTTCTGCCCGCGCTGCGCCGCGCCCATGCAAACCGAGAAAGTGGGCGATAAGCTGCGCCGCGTCTGTCCCCAATGCCGGTTCATTCACTTCACCGACCCCAAGGTGGGAGTCGGGGTGCTGGTGCAGGAGGGCGGCCGGATTTTGTTGGTGCGGCGGACGATGAACCCGGAGAAGGGAAAGTGGAGCCTACCGGCCGGTTTCCTGGACTATGGCGAAGACCCCAAAGAGACGGCCGTCCGCGAGGTCTTGGAGGAGACGAACCTGGTGGTGGAAATCACTGGGCTGGTGGACGTTTACTTCAACCCACCGGCGGCCGGCCAGTCGGGGGCTTCCATCTTCATCCTCTATAGCGGCCGGCTGGTGGGCGGCGAGCTACAGGCTGGCGACGATGCCGACGCGGCCGGCTTCTTTGGCCCGGCCGACCTGCCCGAACTGGCCTTCGCCAGCACCCACGACGCCGTGCGCCGCCTGAAATAGATAGGTATAATGGTAGGCATGGGCACGATTCGTCGAATCCTCATTCCACGGTGGCTTTACTGTCCGATTTAGAGTACGTCTTGCCTAAACCAGCCCGTGTTGCTTATCATGGTGGGAAACTTGTGGTAGCGGACTACTCTGATTGGAAGAACAGGATGCTTGCACTTCAAAGAGCGAGAGGGGAGTTATCACGATGAATACCCTGGAACAGATGCCCGCTATTGAGTATGAAGCAGCTATTGAGCAATTTATCGAAGAGGCAGCTCAATGGGACGGCTCACTGCCTATCGGAACGTTTTTCGAAGCCTGGACGGGTGTCGCTAGTCGCCAATTGGCCCTGGAGATTCAGGCCCAAGTCAAAGGGGATCAATTGGTATTATCAGCGTCTCCGGACAGTCCATTGTTAGTGTATGACAACTATATCTGGCTGGACGACGGCCGGAAAGTTGTCATTCGGCTGGTGACTCCGGCGGAAGCGGTTATGTGACGAGTAGCTTTGTCGAAGCCGGCTGCCCACGGTCATTGCTGCTATTGACAAATGAGCCGAGTCGTCGTTCTGCTCCTATGACTCATGGCTGAACCAGGTGAACCGCTCAGTGAGCGGGAACTCGACATCCTAAAAGGTGTGACGCAGGGGCGCTCCAACCGCGAGATCGCCCAGGACTTGATCATCAGCCACAATACAGTCAAGGTCCACCTACGCAACATCTTCACCAAGCTGGGCGTCTCCTCACGGGCGGAGGCGACGGCCGTCGCCTTTCAGCGCGGCCTGGTCGGGCCGCCGGCCGTAGGGCAAGCCGCCGGCCTGCCCCCCCC
>JBFMFT010000624.1:0-2106 GCA_040751925.1 Chloroflexota bacterium | reverse complement strand
GATTCCTGAAGTTCCCTGGGGACTGGAGGAACTCATAAACGGACAATTAGAAACCAAAAAGACGCACGCGGCCGTGCGTGCGTCTAATTCCCAACGCTCAATTCCAGTGGCACTATGATTTTGCCATCCATTGCTGTTAGTATACTCGCAAAAATGGCCGTGTCAATCGCAAGCGGTGGAGTTGGGGTAGGATTTAGAGTATACTTACCTGACTCTTAAGCCATGTCTGACACAGACCGTTTGCGGCGACGTAACCGTGAACTCTCCATCTTGAATACCATCGCCGAGGCTCTGAACCGTTCCGAGTGTCTAAGACTTATGCCTAACGTCCTTATCATTGTGCAAAACCTGCCGGTACCATTTGACCGGCGCGTATGGTTGGAGGCCCAAACTTTGCGGGCGGCCGGTTACGGCGTCTCCATTATTTGCCCGACTGGTAAAAAGGGGGATTTCCAAGCCCGCCAGGAGACACTTGAGGGCATTCACGTCTATCGTTACGCGGCCCCGCCCGAAGCGCATGACCCTCTGGGCTACCTGGTCGAATTTGCTTACTGCTGGCTAATGACGGCCGTCCTCTCCCTCAAGGTTTGGCGGCGGCATGGGTTCGACGTGATCCACGCCTGCAATCCGCCAGAAACCTACTTCCTGCTGGCCGGGCTCTACAAACTGCTAGGCAAACGCTTCATCTTCGACCACCACGACCTGTCGCCGGAGATGTATCTGGCGAAAGGCGGCCGGGCGGGTGACTTCCTCCACCGCGTTCTCCTGTGGTTGGAAAAGTTGACCTTTCGCACGGCCGATGGGGTCATTACCACCAACGCCTCCCACCAGGAAATTGCCATGACCAGGGGTGGATTGCCTAAAGAGCGGGTTTTCATCGTCCGCAGTGGCCCCGACTTCCAACGGCTACAGCAATTAAGGCCGGAACCAGCCCTCAAAGGCGGCTACCCCTATTTGGTCTGCTACCTGGGCGAAATGTGTCCCCAGGATGGCGTAGCTTACCTGCTGCAAGCCGCCCAACTATTGCGGCAGGAGAAGGGGCGGGCTGACGTGAGATTTGTCCTCATGGGCGGCGGCCCTTCGCTGCCAGAACTGCGTCGGCTCAAGACGACGTTGGGGCTAGACGGTCAGGTGGAGTTTACCGGCCGGGTCAGTGACCATGACCTCTGCCGCTATCTCTCCACCTGCGACCTTTGTCTCGACCCCGATCCCTACAGTGAATGGGCGGATCGCTCGACCATGAATAAGATCATGGAGTACATGGCTTTTGGCAAGCCCATCGTGGCTTTTGACTTGCGTGAGAACCGCTATTCGGCCCAGGGCGCGGCCGTCTACGCCCGGCCGAACGACGTGAATCACTTCGTCAGCTTGATTGACGAGTTGCTCAAGGACCCCGGCCGCCGCCAGGCGATGGGGCAGACCGGCCTGGCCCGCGTTCACCAGGAATTGGCCTGGGATTACAGCCGGCCGCCTCTCCTGGCTGCTTACCAAATGGTCTGTTCCCTCTAGGTCACGCTTTTAGCTCGACTGGAGGCGGTCAAGGGGTCGGGGATGCAATCAGAAAAATTCCGGCGAGTTTCTGAAAACTCCGGGGTTTAGACCACCTTCTTCATCGCGCTTTCCACAAACAGGACGCGCAGTTCCGCGTCCTGGAACAAGGCAGCCATTTCGTCAATCCCGGCCAGGGCTGCCCGCCGCTTGGCTTCGGCCGCCTCCTCCCGGCCGAGCGCGGCCAGCGTCTTGGCCTGGGCCGCCTGCGCCTGCCATAGCCACGGCCGCATCCCCATCTGGTGGGCCAATTCTTCCGCCCGATGGTAATGGCCCAGGCTGGCCTCCAGGTCGCCAGCGTGGGCGACCACCTGCGCGTCGGTCATGGATACGAGAGGGTAGATGTTCTGCATAGCCCGTTCCTCGGCAAAGGCCCGCGCCTCGGCCACCTTTTGCTGGGCCTCCTCTAAACGGTTCTGTGACAGGGCAACCAGGGCCAGGCCGCACAACAGGCGCGGCCGCATCAGCCACATGAACATCGTGGGCATCGTCAGCCCCTTCTCGAAAAACTCCGTCGCCTTGTCCGTCGCTCCCAGGGCCATCGTGCAAAAACCCAGG
>JBFMFT010000623.1:0-2113 GCA_040751925.1 Chloroflexota bacterium | reverse complement strand
GGCCGCCGCGCACGAAGTTGGGGTCGCTGTCGTCCACGATGATGGCCGTGGGTGGGGGGGTGGTTTGTTCGACGGTGGCCCAGGTGAGGCGGACGGCGGCCAGACCAGAGTTTTCGTAATACTCGGCGCGGAGTTCGACGGGGCCGCCGGGGAGGTCCAGGTCGGCGGTGTGAGTGGTGGCGGCCTGGATTTGCCAGGCGTAGATGAGGAGGCGGCCGTTGACCCACAGGCGGAAGCCGTCGTCGGCGGTGGCGGTGAAGCGGTAGTGGCCGGCCGGCAGGTCGAGGGTGCGTGTCCAACGGGCGGCGAAGCCATCCGCGCCGATGATACCAGGAGCGGGGGCGTCGCTGCCCCAGTTGAAATCTACGGCGAGGTCGTTACGCACCAGGGCTGGGTTGCCTTCTAGCCAGGGGTTGTTGAAGTATTCGCCGCGCCAGTCGGTGATGGGCAGGAGTTCCCACTTGACGCTGGCAGCGGCTTGGCCGTCTTTCTCGTAGTATTCGACGGTGAGGAGGTGAGGGCCGGCGGTGACGTTCCGCTCAATGGTGAGGGTGTGGGCGGCGTGGTCGCTCCAGTCGTCTATGAGGGATTGGTCGTCGAGCCAGAGGCGCAGGCCGTCATCGGCGGTGGTGGTGAAGCGGTATGCGCCGGCGGTGAAGTTGATGTAACGGGTCCAACGGGCGGAGAAGTGGTCGGGCCAGACGGCCGGGGCAGGGCTGTCGCTGCCCCAGTTGAAGGCCAGGGTGGGTTCTTGGCGTTGAAGGGCTGGCGGGCCGGAGAGAGTGAGGTTGTTCCAGTAGGTGGCGAGCCAGGGGGTTTCGGCCGGCTGGCCGGCCCTGGTCTGCGTCAGAACGGGAAAGGTGACGAGCAGGAAGAGGAGAACGTTGAGTAGGAAGAAGATGCGCTTGAACATGGGTCTCTACCTCCATTACTATCAGGTAGACGTTAGGAGCGGCCGATTTGTTTCATGGACACGGATGAGCGAGATTGACGGATCAGGAGTATTTACTCAAGCTGCCTGTAGAAACCAGGTTTTTTGCGGGTAATTACGGTTGCCGAGAGAAAAACCTGGTTTCTGGCTGAGTCGTTACGATCAAGGATGGGTGTCATGGAAAAAGGTATGATTTATGTTATTGAACGAGGGGGGAGGAGGGTTTACACTAGGGAAAAGGATGAAGGATGAAGGATGAAGGATGAAGGTAAGCGTTCGGCGGAGTTGTTTTTTCGACCGAGAGGGGTGGTGGTGGTGGGGGCGTCGCACAATCCGACGAAGTTGGGGTTTGTGCTGGCGCGTAATCTGGCTGAGAGTGGCTACCGGGGGGCGATTCATTTTGTGAACGTGAAGGGCGGCCGGCTGTTGGAGCGGCCGGTCTACCGGAGTATCCTGGACGTGCCGGAGCCGGTGGATTTGGCGGTGTTGCTGATTCCGGCCGAGTGTATTCCAGAGGAGTTGACGAAGTGCGGCCGGCGGGGGATTCGGGCAGTGATTATTACGGCGGGGGGGTTTCGGGAGACGGGAGCGCATGGGGCGGCGTTGGAGGTGGAATGTTTGCGGGTGGCGCGGGAGGAGGGTATCCGGCTGTTGGGGCCGAATTGTGTGGGGATTTTGGATACGCACCTGCCGTTGGACACGACGTTTATGCCACCGCCGGGGCCGACGCCAGGCGACGTGGCCTTTGTCTCTCATTCGGGGGCGATTTGCGCGGCGGTGATTGACTGGGCGCGGGGACAGGGGTTTGGCTTGTCGCGGTTGGTGAGTCTGGGCAATCAGGTGGATATGACGGAGACGGACGTGCTGGCTGAAGTGGCGGCCGATCCGCATACGAAGGTGATTACGCTGTACATGGAGGGGGTGCGGGACGGCCGGCGGTTTGTGGAGGAGGCGCGGCGGGTGGCTTATGAGAAGCCGATTTTGGCCTTAAAAGTGGGGCGGTACGAGAGCGGGCGGCGGGCGGCGGCTTCCCACACGGGCGCGCTGGCCGGGCAGGAGGTGGCTTTTGAGGCGGCTTTCCGGCGAGCGGGGGTGATTCGGGTGGAGACAAGTGAGGAGTTGTTTGATTGGGCGCGGGCGCTGGCCTGGTGCCCGCCGCCGCGGGGCCGGGGGGTGGCGGTA
>JBFMFT010000622.1:0-2115 GCA_040751925.1 Chloroflexota bacterium | reverse complement strand
CCTTACGGCCGCCGCCGGTGGTCTCTTACACCACCGTTTCACCCTCGCCTAATCACCCTCACCCCCTACCCCCTCTCCCTACCAGGTAGAGGGGAACAGAGGGGTGAGGGTCATCAGGCAATATACCTCTCTGTTGCACTTGCCGTCGGGTCGCCCCGCCCGGCCGTTAGCCGGCGCCGCGCTCTGTGGAGTGCGGACTTTCCTCAGCCCGGCCGTAACCGGGCCGCGATCACCCGGCCGACTTGGTAGCTTGATCCTAACACTGCCCCAGGCCCGCGTCAAGCGGTTGCTGGTGGGGCCGCCAGACGCGCCTTGACCCGTAAAGAGAGTTCGTTATAATTCGGCCCTTGTTGCCAGGTTGGAGGGATTCTCGCGCCTCAGACCTGTTTTCCCTGGTTGCAATGGAATTGAAATGAAGTTGGCATTTTTCGTCAACTACCTGGCTGATATGATTCACGCCCCATGACAATTTGTGGTCAGGGCCCTATCGCGGCCGTTCGCCTCTACCTGTGCGACCCGCAGGAATGGAAGCAGTTACAGAACCGAGGCCATTGCCGCCGGCGGCTGACCCGGCCGTTGCTTCTGTGGCTGACTGCCCAGGCCATTCTGCTCACTATCTACGGGCCACTCCTAGACCACCACTTCGCCGAACGGCAGCCGAATCACCTGCACATCTACTTCGGCCACGTCCTCCCCAACCATACCCATGCGGGCTACGAAACCCACACCCATCATCACGACCCCATCACGACTGAGGGCGGGGAGGCGGCCGGTCAGGTGGCTTTTGTGTCGGCGTTTGCGGCGGCCGGTCAATATCTTCCCCCCCTGGCGGCCCTGCCGGGGCCGCTGCTTCCCCAGGTTGACCCGGCCGCGCCCCTGGCTGACCCGGCTGTGGGCGAAGCCCTTCTACGCCAGGGTCTTTCCCTCCCTCCCCCAGACAAGCCCCCACGCCCGTCGTCCGTGAATGAATTCACGGCCTGACGACTAAAACGTGTTTACAACACGTTTCTGAATATCAGACGCGGAATTCATTCCGTGTCTGAATAGCTATACTTGTCTGTAAGGAGAAAATACACCATGATTACCACACTCCGAGCCAGAGGTTGGCTCGTTCTGACGGCTATTTTAGCCTTGACCGTCGTCGTTTTGGCCGCCGGCCGCCCCGCTTTCGCTCACGAAGGGCGCGAGGTCGGCGAATACGTCTTTGTAGTCGGCTTCCTGAATGAGCCAGCCATCGAGGGCGAGAAGAACGCGGCCAGCCTGCGGGTGTCCCATCACGACAATGAGGATGAGGGCGTGGAGGGGCTGGAAGAAACGCTGCAATTGGAAGTGACCCACGTAGATAGCGGTGTGTCGCGCACCTTCGCCCTTGAGTCAGTCTTCGAGGACCCCGGCCATTACAAAGCCGACTTCATCCCCACCGCTCCAGGAGCCTACCGCTTCCGCTTTTTCGGCGCGGTGGGCGAGGCGGCCGTTGACGAGACTTTCGAGTCAGGTGAAGGTACCTTTAGCTTTGTGGAGACGGCCGCCGACCTGCAATTCCCCGTCGCCGTCGCCCAAATGCGTGAAGTAGAAGGGGCGGCGCGTGGGGCGCAGGACGTGGCCCTGCAGGCGCAAGCGGCCGTCCAATCCACCACCACCCTGGCTACCATTGGCCTCATCCTGGGCGGCCTGGGGGTCGTTCTGGGCCTGGTGGCCCTGTTTCGCAAGAAGTAGGCCGTTTCGTTTTCCCGGACGGTGGTTCAGAAACCGAGTTTCTGGCAGAAACTCGGTTTCTAACGTAAACGATGAAATATACCAGGCAGCTTCTCCTTTTCGTTCTTCTGGTAGCGACGGCCGCGCTGTGGCTCGGCCGCCCCGCGCCGCCAGTCCTGGCCCACGCCAACCTGGTCACGGCCGATCCCGCTCCCAACACGGTGCTGGAGCAATCCCCACCCCAGGTGGTCATCCGCTTCACCGAACCATTGGAGCCGGAGTTTAGCGCGATCCAGGTCTTGGACGTGCTGGGCCAGGGGGTGGATAGCGGCGATAGCCGCCAAGACACCAACGACCCCACTGTGCTAATCGTCTCCTTACCGCCCCTGCCCGACGGAACCTATACAGTGGTATGGAAGA
>JBFMFT010000621.1:0-2125 GCA_040751925.1 Chloroflexota bacterium | reverse complement strand
AATTCCGCAAACGGGAAGCGGCCGAGCAATGGCGAGGCCAAAACAGATTCCAGAAATTGCAGCGAAGGATCCAATCGAATCGAGACCAATTCATCGTAGCTCCTGCCCAACACCTCGGCCATCTTCAGAATCTTCTCCGGCTTGGGATACTTGCGCCCCTTCTCAATTTCCGTCACGTAAGAGGGAGAGAGTTCACAGCGATTAGCAAAAGCGGCCGAAGTCAGCCCCGCCTCCAGTCGGAACTGGCGCACCTTCAAGCCAAAAATGATGTGGATGATGTCGGTCCTCATGAGAGAGATTGTCCACATTGATTAGCGGTTAGGCAAATGGAGACAAAATTGCTGGTCACTCGCTTTCTCCAAACAATTGTCGCCCAACCCAGTAACCCTAGCACCAAGAGCGCGCCCCCCCACATCAATGGACTGGTCGTTGCTGGAAATTGGTTTCCGCCGCCAGCGATACCCGGCCCGCCCCCGCCGTCGCCAGTCAGGGCGAAGGCAGCCCAGTAATAAGGGTGAGGATATTCAACACGAGTGTCGAGTTGGGCTTGGCGGAGAGCCTCGGCTTTGCCCAGGCCTTCTTGTAAATGGGTGTAGAAGCTTTCCATGAGGGTGGCCGTCGCCTGGTCGTTGACGTTCCACAGGCTGGCGATGACAGAGGGCGTGCCAGCGTAGAGGAAGGCCCGGTTGAGGCCGGCCACTTCGTCGCCATTGCTCAACTCACCTACCTGAGTCTCGCACGCGCTAAGGACGACCAGGCTGGTGGCGGCCGTCAGGTCCAGGCCATAGACTTCATGCATCTCCAGGCGGCCGTCGTTTTCATTGTCGCCGGCCAGGTAAATGGTGTTGAAGAGGGGGTTAAGCCGGTTGTAGCGGCCGTGGGCAGCCAGGTGCAGGATGCTGGCCTGCCCACCTTGCGCGCGGACGGCGCTTTCGGTGGCGGCCGGGCCTAACAAGGGCTGATCGCCGTACAAACCGGCCACCTGGCGGGCTTCGTCTCCGGCCGATTCCAGGATGGGTAACGGCTCAGTGGTAACCGGGCTGCCCAGGACCAGGGCGGTTCCGCTGGTGGCCTGGCCCCGGGTGGGCAGGAAGCGCAGGGCAGATGCGCTGGGCAGCAGGGAGATGGTGTAGGAATCATTCAGGTAGCGCTCGCCATCAGTCAGGGCGGCAAAGGGCAGATAGTGGAGGACGTTGTGAGGCACAATGATCAGGTTGGGCGTCGTGACAAGGGGCGTCAGGGGGGTGATAAGCCACTCATGCAATTGCTGGAGGGCGGCCGGATAAGGGTCTGGGTCAGCTACAGAATCCTGGATGGCCTGGCGCAAGGCTTCGCGCCCAACGGTCAGGCTCACGACGTTGAGGGCGTCCTGCGTCAAGATGAAGGCCAGGGTTACGTCGCGGGTGACGTAGTATTCGACCAGGGTTGCGGCCGGGGGCAGGAGGTCTTGCGTCTCGGCCGCCGTCGCCACCTCTGCGCTCACCAGCGAGACCACTTCCGGGTTTTGCAGGGCCATTTCGTCGAGCAGATCATCATAGGCCGTCTCAAGCTCTTGCGCCTTAGCGTCTGCCTGTTGGAGAGCAAGTTGGGCTTCACTATCACTACCAGACTGGCTTTTTAATTCAATCAGTTGAGCGCGCCGGGCCGCCAGTTCTTCACGGAGGGTTTGTTCTCGTTGTAGTAATTCGGCCGCCGCGCCCACCCGGAAGTCCACGTGACCGTTAGCCAGTTGATCCAAAAAGGCGCGGGCGCGGGCCTGTTCCGCGTAGAAGAAAGCTTCTTCGTAGCGGCCGAGTCGGATAGCCACCAGGACGGCCAGGCTGTAGGCCTCGGCTACCTGGTCGAGATAGCTGGTCTTCAAGTCGGGTACAGTGATGGCCCCATGTAATTGTTCCAGGCGTTGGAGGGCCATTTGCGCTTGTTCATACGCCGGCTCTAGCTTGCCCTGGGCATAGTAAGTAGCCCCAAGCAGAACGTGGCCGGCCATCTCGGCCGCCGAGTCACCTATTGGCGTCGCTATGGCTAGGGATTGCTGGCCGTAATCCAGAGCGGCCGCATAGTCGCCCGCCCCCAGGTGGGCGCTGCCCAACAGGAGCAGGATACGGGCTTCGTCGGCCGGGGCCCC
>JBFMFT010000620.1:0-2136 GCA_040751925.1 Chloroflexota bacterium | reverse complement strand
CATCTCCTCTGCCCCCCTGCTCCCCCGCTCCCCTGCTCCCCTGCCAGCCGGCCGCCTCCGCACATCGCTCGATCACTTCGGCCAGGCTGACCCCGGCCGGCAGGGGGGTCTGGGTGGTCAACAGGCTGCCTTCGCGCAGGACGTTCCGCCGCCGCAGTTCGACCGGGTCCATCCCCAGTTTCTCGGCCAGCTTATTCATCTGGCTTTCGGCGGCGAAAGCCCCCTGCGGCCCGCCAAAGCCGCGAAACGCTCCACCCGGCACGTTGTTGGTATAGACGGTGTAACTATCCACGTGGGCGTGAGGAATCTCGTAAGGGCCAGTGACCATCAGGTGGGCGTTGCCCAGGACTTTCGTGCTGGTGTAGGCGTAAGCCCCGGCGTCCATGATGAGTTCGCTTTCGACGGCCGTAATCTTCCCCTCTCGCGTCGCCCCCCAGCGCGTCTTGATGAAGGTCGGGTGGCGTTTGTGGTGGCCGATAATACTTTCTTCGCGGGTCCAGATGATGCGGACCGGCCGCCTGATCCCCCGTTCGCGCAGGCGCATGGCCGCCAGCCCCAGGACAATCTGGAGGGACATATCTTCACGCCCACCAAAAGCCCCGCCGATGGCCGGGTAGATGATGCGTACCTGGTCGGCCGGTAAGCCCAGGGCGTGGGCCACCTGAGCCTGATCTTCGTGCGTCCACTGGCCAGCAATGACTACCGTCACCCGCCCCTCGTCGTCCACGTAGCCCAGGCCGGCCTCCGGCTGCAGGTAGGCGTGTTCCTGGTAGGGCAAGGTATAGTGGCCCTCGACCGTGACCTCGGCCGCCGCCCAGCCGGCGGCCATATCCCCCTTGCGAATCCGGTAATGCTTCAGCACGTTGCTGCCATTTTCAGGGTGCAGAATCACGCCGTCGGTCACGGCCTCGAATACGTTGCTGATGATGGGCAGGGGTTCCCACTCGACGCGGATGAGGCTGCGGGCGGTGGCCGCCGCCAGTTCCGTTTCGGCGATGACGACGGCGATCTGGTCGCCTTCCCACAGGCTCACGTCGCTATGGGGCTTGGCGCTGCCCAACCCCACCAGTACAGGCTGGTCAGGCAGGATTAAGCCATATTCATTCACTGGCACATCTTGGGCTGTTAGAATAGCCACGACGCCAGGGGCGGCTTCGGCCGCGCTCAAGTCCATCGCCACCATCCGGGCGTGGGGCTGGCCGCTAAACAGTACCTTGCCGTGCAGCAGGTCAGGTGGCGTCACGTCACCTGGATAGAGGGTCTGCCCGGTCACTTTGCCCAGGGCGTCCATACGGGTTGTTGAAAAGTCGGTGAATTTCATATTGGCGGGTATTTACTTAGCCCCACCGCCGAGACGCGAAGGACGCAGAGTAAGTAATGAGTGCTGAGTGATGAGCAACGAGTGACTCACCACTCATCACTCATTACTCTGCGCTCTCTGCGTCTCGGCGGTGAGCAGTTACGCTGGGGGCAGAATGACTAATCCTCTCGTTCAGTCGGCTCCGGATCTCTGGAATAGAGAGAGGGATTGGCCGGCCGTTTCCGACCCTCGTAACTGGCCAGGAAGAAGCCGAAGTAGATGAAAAAGTGCATGACAAGGACGAGCACTCCCATCACCCCGGCCTGCACGACCCAGCGCGGCAGCCAGCCTGAACTGCCGGAGAAAAGGGGGTATCTGATAGCCCCCGTATCAAACAACCATTCACTCACGTAGTAAGCGATAACAAAGGCTGCCCCCAGCCACAACAATTCCAGGATCGCCCGCCACGTCTGGCCTTTGCGCCGGGCCAGTTCCTTTTGTTTCTTTCTGTCGAGACGCATGGTGTAAACCTATGGCGCGAAGCGTGAAACGTGAAGCGTGAAGAGGCTCACGTTTCACGCTTCACGTTTCACGTTCGTTGCTCTTTCAACCGCTTCGATGATTTTGTAATAGCCCGTGCAACGACACAGGTTGCCGCTAAAGGCTTGGTGGATGTGGTCGAGGGTGGGCTGCGGCCGTTCCTCCAGCAGTTTTGCCCCGGCCATCAAAAAGCCAGGAATGCAATAGCCACACTGCACCGCCCCCGTCTCGATAAAGGCCCGTTGGAGGGGGTGGAGGGATGAGGGAGTGAGGAGGTGACGGGGTGAGGGGGTGAC
>JBFMFT010000062.1:0-15876 GCA_040751925.1 Chloroflexota bacterium | reverse complement strand
AAGAAAAGCCAGAGGCGGTCGCCCTGGCGATGAAGGCGGCTATGGACGCCATACTAGAACCGTTTGACCGGCTGGCCTCTAATTGGGAATTGGGGTCTAAGACGGAGTGCTATCCGATTCGGCCGGACAACAACTGGTTTCCCCGCCTGGTCAGGGAGGAACCGTTGTTAGCCAGGGCCGTTACTATTCGGTAGAAAGTCGCAACTGAGCTCCTGTGGATAGTGAACTGCACGCTTACGCCAGTGTGAGGTTTAGCGAAGGGCGGCTGGCCCGGCCGGAAGGTGGGGCTTGGACGGACGAGCCGCACGTGGTCGTGTGGCGGGAGTATGCGCGCCAGGCCCAGGCCAGGGGTGTTTGGCCCGTTTTGTCAGAGCGGCTACCGCAATTGTGGTTTCCGATCCAGACCGGGGTGAGCCAGACGACGGCCTACCGGGCCGCTACCCGCCAGGGCGCGGCTGTGCGGGGAACAGATGGAGCGACCGGCCTGGCTTTGCGCCGGCCGGACGAACTGCGCTTGCTCATTCATCCCACCGTCGCCGGTTCGATTCCCGTTCTCATCGCGGCCGACCGCGCTGATTTTGTTGCCCTCGTCCAGGCTTTCACGCGCCAGAACGAACCTGAATTTGTGCCAGATTCGATGGGGGCCTGCCTGGTGTCTGGCTATAACAACTGGGATCGGATTCACGCTTACCGCCGCCAGTGGGCTGAGGCGATAGCGGACGGCCGGGCCGACGTGGAATGGCCGGCCGAATGGAAGCGGTTGCAGTCGCAAAAGCACATCTACCAGGATCGTTTCATCATCCTGAGCGACGGCCCCTATAGTGGTGTGCCGGCGGCCGTTATGGGCCTGAGCGAGACAGAATGGAATCACTTATCCCTGGTCATTCGCCTGGAACACGAGTGCGCCCATTACTTCACCAAGCGCGTCTTCGGTGTCATCCGCCACCACGTCTACGACGAGATTTTGGCCGATTACGCCGGGCTGGTGGCGGCCGAGGGCCACTTCCGCGCTGATCGGTTTCTCCTGTTCATGGGCCTGGAAGCCTTTCCGGCCTATCGCCAGGGTGGGCGTCTGCAAAACTATCGCGGCCCTTTATCGGACGAGGCTTTTGTGGCCTTGCAAAGCTTGGTCAGGGCAGCGGCCGTCAACCTGGCCCGTTTTGACGAAGAGTGCGGCCGACGGTTACACCGCGAGGGTCAGAAAGCCCTGGTCTGGTCGGCCATAGCCAGCCTGACGTTAGCGGAATTGGCGTCGGAGGAGGCGATGGGGCTGCTCGGCCAGGCGTTGGAGGGGAAGGAACTGAGGGAACTGAAGGAACTAACGCTAGTTCCTTCAGTTCCTGTGGTTCCCATAGGTTCCTGATTTCCAAAGGAGGGAAAAAGGCTGTGCCCAGAGTTATCTTTCGTGAAGCGTCGCTAGAGAGATTGTCGTCGCCAGAGCAATTAGACCAATTGATGCGGGCCACTTCGCCCAAGGGCTGGCTGGCTCTGGCGGCTTTGAGTAGCCTGCTGGTGGCGGCCGTCTTGTGGGGCATTTGGGGAACCATCCCCACCAAAGTCGTTGGCTCCACCATTCTCCTCAAAACGGGCGGGGTCAAGAACGTGGTGACACCTTTTGCCGGCCAGGTAGCTACACTGCCGGTTGGCGCAGGGGCGTTGGTTGGGGCCGGGCAGGTGGTAGCCACCGTCGGCCAGCCAGGGCAGGATGAGGTCTTCGAAGTGACCAGCCCCTACACCGGCCGTGTCCTGGAAGTCAAGGTAGACCAGGGCAACCTGGTCAGCGCTGGCGCTTCCCTGTTGAGCCTGGAGTTGGTGGGCGACGACGTGAAGTTAGAAGCCGTCATGTACGTCTCGCCGACCGACGGCAAGAACGTACAGCCCGGCCTGGACGTGCAAATTTCCCCCTCGACGGTGCGGCCGGAAGAATATGGCTTCTTGCTCGGCACAGTCAAAGCCGTCGGCGAGTTCCCCTCTACCTTCGAGGGCATCTTGCGGACGCTCGGCAGTGAGGAATTGGCGCAGGCGTTGGCTGTGGGGGCAGCTCCGATTGAGATACAGATAGAACTGCTGCCCGATCCCACCACACCTAGCGGCTATCGCTGGTCATCGCGGGCCGGGCCGCCGGCCGAGATTCAGAGCGGCACCCTGGGCACAGCCACGATTATTGTCGGCCAGCAACGCCCAATAAGTTTAGTTCTGCCCATCAAATGAGTTCCCACAAGTTCCCTCAGTTCCCAGCGAACTCAAGGAACTCGAAGGAACTCAAAAGGCTATCCTATGGAGATACCCCGTTTGTTTGGCGTAAACGGTAAGCCCAACGACCATCCGCAAAAAAAGCGGGTCAAAACCCCCACTGTCTTGCAAATGGAAGCGGTGGAGTGCGGCGCGGCGGCCTTGGGCATTGTCCTCGCCTATTACGGCCGCTACGTCCCCCTGGAAGAACTGCGCGTCGAATGTGGGGTCTCCCGTGACGGCAGTAAGGCCAGCAACGTTCTCAAGGCCGCCCGCAAGTTTGGCCTGGCCGCCAGGGGGATGAAGGTCGAGCTGGAAAAGCTAAAGTCACTGCCCCTGCCCCTCATTGTCTTCTGGAACTTCAACCACTTCCTGGTGGTAGAGGGTTTCGGTAAAGATCGGGTCTATCTGAACGACCCGGCCAGCGGGCCACGGACGGTCACGGCCGAGGAGTTCGACCTTTCGTTCACCGGCGTGGCCCTGACCTTTGAGCCAGGCCCGCAGTTTCAGAAAGGCGGGGATAAACCCAACCTGATCCTGGCTCTCCGCCCGCGCTTACAAGGCTCCCAGATAGCTCTGACTTACATCGTCCTGGCCAGTCTGGCCCTGGTCATCCCTGGCCTGGTTGTTCCTGCTTTCACGCGGGTTTTCGTGGACGGTTTTCTGGTGGCCGGTTTTAAGGATTGGATCTGGCCCCTCCTGCTGGGCATGGCCCTCACGGCCGCTATACGGGCCGCCCTCACCTGGCTGCAACAGTATTACCTGCTGCGCCTGGAAACGAAGCTGGCCCTCAGTATGTCCAGCAAATTCTTCTGGCACGTCCTCCGCCTGCCTATCGAGTTCTTTACGCAGCGGTACGCCGGTGAGATCAGCGGCCGGGTGGCTATCAACGACCGCGTGGCGGTGATGCTCTCCGGCGAACTGGCGACGACCCTGCTCAACGTCGTCTTGATCGTCTTCTTCGCCGTGTTGATGTTCCAATACGACGTAACCTTGACCCTGGTGGGCATTGGCATCGCCCTGGTCAACCTGCTGGCTTTGCGCTACGTCTCGCGCAAGCGGGTGGATGGCAACCAGAAGTTGCTCCAGGAGAGAGGGAAACTGCAAGGCACGGCTTACAGCGGCCTGCAAACCATCGAGACGCTCAAGGCGACCGGCTCCGAGTCGGACTTCTTCGCTCGTTGGGCCGGCTACCAGGCGAAGGTGATCAATGCCGAACAGGAATTGGGGGCGACTACCCAGGTTTTGGCGGCCGTGCCTGCTTTCCTGATGGCCCTCAACACGACGGCCATTCTAGGGATTGGTGGTCTGCGGGTGATGAGTGGCGACCTGACGATGGGTATGCTGGTAGCCTTCCAGGGCTTGATGCTGAGTTTCCTGGCCCCGGTCAACCTGATGGTCAACCTGGGCGGTAAGCTGCAAGACGCCCAGGGCGACTTGAACCGGCTGGACGATGTGCTGCACTATCCGGCCGACTGGCAGGAGGAAAAGGATGAATTAGGAAGGATGGAGGATGAATCAAAGAATTCGTCTTCCCCTCATCCTTCATCCTTCACCCTTCAGCCTTCAGAGACGGCCAAATTAAATGGCCTGGTCGAATTGAAAAACGTCACCTTCGGCTATAGCCGGCTGGAGCCGCCCCTCATCGTAGATTTTAGCCTGACCATCAAGCCCGGCACACGGGTCGCTCTGGTCGGCGGTTCTGGCAGCGGTAAATCCACCCTTTCCAAGCTGGTGGCCGGTCTCTATGAACCCTGGCAGGGCGAGATTCTTTTCGACGGCCGACCGCGCCGCCAGCTTCCCCGCGCCATTGTGAACAACTCCCTGGCTATGGTAGACCAGGACATTTTCTTGTTCGAGGGCACGATCCGCGATAACTTGACCCTGTGGGATGCGGGGATGCCGGAAGCCAATGTCAGTCAGGCGGCCAGGGACGCGGCTATTCACGACGACGTTTCGGATCGGCCGGGCGGTTACGATTACTTGGTGGAAGAAAGCGGGCGCAATTTCAGCGGCGGCCAGCGGCAACGTTTGGAAATCGCCAGGGCTTTGGTAGGTAATCCCACGATCCTGGTGCTGGACGAGGCGACCAGCGCGCTCGACCCCGTCACCGAAAAGGTCATTGACGACCACCTGCGTCGCCGGGGTTGCACCTGCCTGATTGTGGCCCACCGCTTGAGTACCATCCGTGACTGTGACGAGATTGTGGTCCTGGAAAGAGGCAAGGTAGTCCAGCGCGGTACGCACGAGCAGATGCGCCGCCAAAGCAACAGCCCTTACGCCCGCCTGATCCGGGCCGAGGCGCAAGAGTCAGAAGTGCGCCGGGTGGAATCTATACTGGAGGCTTTGTTCTAATGGCTAACCGGGAAGTGGTCGAAGGCGAGGGCGAGAAGCCCAAAGTCGAGGAGCTTTTCCTGCTCGAACTCCGCTACAAGGAAGGGCGGTTGGTCGAGGTGGGGAGCAACAAGCCGATCTTGCTCAATGACCGCGAGAGCGCGTGGGTCGTCTACGCTGGCAAGGTCAACGTCTTTGCCGTGCGTACTCAAGCTGGGGAGGCCATCGGCCCTCGCGCCTTCCTGTATAGCGCGGAAGTCGGCCAGGCTGTTTTCGGCCTGGGCCTGGGCCAGAATGACCAGGGTTTGGGGCTGCTGGCTGTGGGCGTCACGGGGACGCGCCTGCTCAAGCTGAAACGGGCCCGACTGATGGAACTGGCTCAGGACCAGGAGTATGCGGGGCTGGTAGCTGCCCTGGTGGAGCATTGGGTCGTGGGTCTCACCCAGGGTATTGCCCGCGCCATTCCCCCCAAAGAGTGCGAACTGCTGGAGGCGGGCGTGGAACTGGCCCTGGCCGAAAGCGGGCTGGCTCGCCCTAAGAAGGGGGTGCTGTGGGTGAAGCACCTGGCCGGCGCTTCGCAGTGGTTCGGCCGCCCCGACCTCACGCTCATGGGTCAGGATGGCTATCTGCCGGTGTCCAGCCGGGGTTGGTTGAAAGCGGCCGGGGCGAACAAAGTGTTGGCGGTAGACACGTGGACGTTTATGGCCCAGGACGCCTCCTGGTCAGCCCTGGACACCTTTCACCAACTCGTTCTACAAAGCATCACCGCCAACGCGGAACAAGAGGAGCAAACCGAACGAGAGCGATTGCAAAACAAGGCTCTCGCCCACCGCCTGAACCTGGAAAACGCCGTCTCCCAACTGGCTTCCGTGCTGCAAGCGGAAGAGGCCGGTGGCATGTGGCCGGTGGCCGGCGGCAAGGGGGTGGATGGCGAGGCTTTGCTGGCCGCCTGCCGCCTGGTCGGAGGGGCGATGGGCCTGACTATCGTGCCTCACCCGGACGCCAAAAAGGGCAAGCCGCCGCGTGACCCCCTGGGAGCCATTGCCAAAGCATCGCGGATACGGATGCGCCAGGTGGCTCTAAGGGGCGAGTGGTGGCGGCAGGATAATGGGCCGTTACTGGCTTACGTGGAGGAGGGCCGGCGGCCGGTGACCTTGTTGCCCAAGTCACCGCGCCGCTATTTGCTGCACGACCCGGCCGCCGGCACGGTAACGCCTGTGACGGACGAGGTGGCGGCAACCCTGGCCCCCTTTGCTTACGCCTTTTACCGGCCGTTCCCCCACCGGCCGCTGACAGCCTGGGATTTGCTAAAGATGGGGTTGGTCGGCCGCAAGAGTGACCTGGCGATGGTCTTGCTCATGGCGGCGGCCGTCGGCCTGCTGGCTCTCATCACCCCTATCGCTACTGGGCTGGTTTTCGACAGTGTTATTCCAGGAGCGGCGCGCAGCCAACTGGTGCAAATCAGCCTGGCCCTGGTCGTCAGCGCGCTGGCTATGGCCTTGTTTCAGATTAGCCAGAGCTTTGCTATGCTGCGGCTGGAAGGCGGGTTGGACGCTGCGCTGCAAGCGGCCGTGTGGGACCGCCTGTTGAGCCTGCCTGTGCCTTTCTTCCGTAACTATACGGCCGGTGACCTGGGCCTGCGGGCTATGGGCATCAGCCACATTCGTCGCACTCTCTCTGGCACGACCATCTCCTCCATCCTCGCCGGCCTCTTCTCCATTTTCAGCTTCGCCCTGCTCTTTTACTACAACAAAAACCTGGCCTACCTGGCCACTGGACTGGTGTTCGTCGCCGTATTGGTCACCACCGCCAGCGGCTACCTGCAAGTGCGCCACCAACGCGGCCTGGTGGGTATTCAGGGGCGGTTATCGGGCCTGGTTCTACAATTCATTACCGGCATGGCTAAATTCCGCGTGGCCGGGGCCGAAAGCCGGGCCTTCGCCGCCTGGGCCAGCGAATTTAGCGCGCAGAAGAAGATCGCCTATAAGGCTCGTTCCGTCGCCAACGGTCTGATGGTCTTCAACGTCGCCTACCCGGTGCTGGCTACCCTGGCAATTTTCGCCATGATGGCCTTTGCCAAAGGCGTGTCGTTATCCACCGGCAATTTCCTGGCTTTCAACGCTGCTTTCGGTCAATTTCTGCTGGCCGGTTTGCAACTCAGCGCGGCCTTCACTTCTGCCTTGAGCGTCGTGCCGGTCTACGAACGGTTGAAACCCATTCTACAGACCTTGCCAGAGGTGGACGAAACAAAGGCCGACCCTGGCGAGCTGACAGGCGAAATTGAGGTCAGCCACATCTCCTTCCGTTACCAGGAGGGGGGGCCGCTCATTCTGAAAGACGTCTCTTTGTCTGTTCACCCTGGGGAGTTTATCGCCCTGGTCGGCCCGTCCGGTTCGGGCAAGTCTACGCTGTTCCGGCTGTTGGTGGGCTTCGAGACGCCGGCGTCGGGGGCGATTTACTACGATGGTCAAGACCTGGCCGGGTTGGACATCCAGGCGGTGCGCCGCCAGGTCGGGGTGGTGCTGCAAAATGGCAAATTGATGGCCGGCAGTATCTTCACTAACATTATCGGCTCGTCGCTGCTGACCATTGATGACGCCTGGGAAGCGGCCGGGCTGGTGGCTCTGGACGAGGACTTGAAGGTGATGCCGATGGGGATGCACACGGTGATCAGTGAGGGTGGCGGTACCCTATCGGGTGGGCAGCGGCAACGGCTGTTGATTGCGCGGGCGATTGTGACCCGGCCGCGTATCCTCTTCTTCGACGAGGCGACCAGCGCGCTGGACAACAATACGCAGGCGGTGGTCAGCCAAAGCCTGGAAAACTTGCAGGCCACGCGCATCGTCATTGCCCACCGCCTGAGTACGATTATGAACGCTGACCGCATCTACGTCCTCAAGAATGGGGAGATGGCGCAGAGCGGCACGTACCAGGAGTTGATCAACCAGCCGGGCGTCTTTGCCGACCTGGCCCGGCGACAGATTGCCTGACGGTGTAACGACTTTGACACAGTGGCTCTTTTTTTGACTTTAGACACAGGTTTGGTAGACTAAGATCATCTGTATTTACTCAGGCTGTCTGTAGAAACCAGGTTTTTTCCATAGAAAAACCTGGTTTCTGGCTGAGTAGTTACGATCATCTCGTGAATGACCTTAGACCATGCCAGAGCCGGCCGGGGGAGCAGGAGCAATGGTGAGGCGTCACGAGGTTTGACTGTTGGCATTGGCAAGGCATCAACACGGAGGGTACCTTGCGAGTTCGACGCCACCGACAACCCACTCTCTCTCGCCGCCCACGCAGTGTCCTCCTTGGCCTGACGTTTATCCTCGTATTGTTGGTTCTCACAACCGGAGTGGCTTTGGCCCAGGATGGAGGGCCGCCTGATTATCGCCAGTTCCCCCTGATCAGCAGCCGGGTGGCGATTTGGATTACGGCCGAAGTCCACCTCATGTTCGCCGCCTTCATGCTGGGCGTACCCATGTTCGCCGTCGTCGTCGAATACGTGGGGATGCGGACGGGCGAAAAGCGGTTCGATGATCTGGCCCGCGAGTTCACCAAGCTCATCCTGGTCGCCTCCTCGACGACGGCCGTTTTCGGGGCCGTCTTCACCTTCCTCCTTTTCACCCTCTACCCCAGCTACATGAGCAAGCTGACCGACGTCTTCCTGCCGACGATGGTCATCTATCCCCTGCTGTTCTTCGGTGAAATCTTCTCTCTCTACCTCTACTGGTATGCCTGGGATCGCCTGAACACCGCTAAAGGCAAACGCTGGCACCTGCTCATTGGCCTCTTGCTCAACCTCTTTGGCACCGCCCTGATGTTCATTGCCAACGCCTGGCTGACCTTTGCCATCAGCCCTGAATCGGGGGGACAATCGCTCTACGACGCGGCCGGTAACTTCACCGGCACCCTCTGGCAGGCGATCAACAACGCCACCTGGTGGCCCATCAACATCCATCGCATCATCGCCAACGTGGCCTTTGGTGGGGCGGTGGTGGGACTGTACGCGGCCATGCGCTTTCTCGGCGCCCGCAACGACGAGGAACGGGCTCACTACGACTGGATGGGTTACGTGGGCAATTTCATCGCTGTCATTGGCCTGATTCCCCTGCCATTCGCTGGTTATTATCTCGGCCGCGAGGTCTACGCCTTCAGCCAGCAAATGGGCGTGACCATGATGGGCGGTTTCCTCTCCTGGTTGTGGATTCTCCAGGCCATGCTCATCGCCGTCATCTTCCTATCGGCCAACTACTACCTGTGGATCGGCATGGGGCGCATCGAGGGTGGGCAACGGTATACCGGCCGCATCAAGTGGCTGCTGGCCGTCCTGACCATTGGCGTACTGGTTTGGGCCACCCCTCACAACCCGGTGGTCACACCCTCTGAGCAAGCCCTCATTGGCGGCGCGTTTCACCCCCTGTTGGGGGTCCTGGGGGTCATGTCGGCCAAGAATACGGCCGTCAACCTGATGATCCTGACCACCTTCCTTAGCTTCCTGTTCTACCGCCGGGCGGGGAAGGGGGAGCCAGTGGCTTTTGCCAGTCACGGCCGCTCTGCCCGCATTGTCATGGGTGTCGTCGTGGTTATCTGCCTGATATTGGCCGGTTCACCCGCCTTCTACGTCCTGCGCGAAGGTTTTACTGACGCCTCCCAGGTCGTGCGGGTTGGCCTGACCGCGCTACACGGTCTGATGATTGTGACCGGCGCGATCCTGGCCTTCCGCAACAAGGGTCAATTGGCCCAATGGCTCATTTTGGGTTCGGCCGCTTTCGTGGTCATCTTCTTTGGCGTCTATGGCTACTCCGTGGAAGCCGTCATTCGCATTGGCTTCTCCGTATACCAGGTCTTGGCCGTCCTAACCGCCCTCATCTCGGTCACGGCCATAGACGTTTATCTGTTCCGGGGAGCCCCAGACTTTGGCGCGATTCGTTGGGGCCAAATGCCCGTCCGCTCGCAATACATCTTGATCCTGTTAGCCGTCACCTTCACCTGGCTCATGGGTCTGATGGGGTACGCCCGCAACGCCATCCGCCAGCACTGGCACGTTTATCAGGTCATTCAAGACACTTCCATAGACGCCTTCTCGCCCACTCTGGGCTACGCGGCCCGCGTCATCTCTATCTGCGTCTTGCTCTTTCTGGGTCTGGTCGCCTTTATCCTCTGGCTGGGCAATCTGAGCGAGAAGAAGGCGACGGCCGCTGCGCCCGCGCCGGCGGCGGCCGATTGAGTATTCAGTAACCAGTAATCAGTATTCAGTATGCTTTGTACCTATCGTCTGTGGTTGAAATCACAGGCTAAGAATGAGAAAACACGTTGAAACGTGTTGCAGGTGGCTCTCTGAAACCTGTTGCAACAGGTTTATAGCGGCTAGACACCCAATTCATTGGGTGGCGTCCAGAGTGGCGAATTTAACATTGTCAAACTACTGACCAAATGGGCAATTCACTCAAGGTCTCGGCTTTCGTTATTATGGTGGTCGTTCTGATCGCTGGCTTTGCGTCGCTGATCCCCCAACTGGAATCGCCGGCCCCAGAAACGTTACAGATTTCCGGCGACCTCTCCGGGGCGGAGTTGGCTGACCTCGGCCGCTCCGTCCTGGAAAGTCCCGAAGCGGGTTGCCTGGCCTGCCACGGCCTGGGCCGGCCGGGCCTGCGCGCTCCCGATCTGGCCGGTGTGGGCGGCCGGGCGGCCACCACTGTGCCAGGCCAATCGGCCGAGGAGTACCTTCACGAATCGCTGGTCAATCCCTGCGCGTTCGTCGTGTCCGGCTTCGACTGCATTATGCCGCAAACGCTCTTGCAGACACTCGGCCCAGCCAAGATAACCGCCCTGGTGGCCTTCTTGCAGAGCCAGGGTGGAGAGATTACCGTCAGTCTATCGGCCGAGGACGCGGCCGGCGGCAACGAACCAGCCCCGCCCGCCTCGGTCGGGGTGGCGGGTACGACGGCCGAAGAGATTATTACCGCCCTGGCTTGTGGGGCTTGCCACACCATTACCGCCGTCGGCGCGGCCGGCCAGGTGGGGCCAGACCTTTCGCAAGTGGGGGCGCGGCGCACGGCCGACGAGCTGCGCCAGTCCATTCTGACCCCTGACGCGGTTATCGCCGAGGAATGTCCAACCGGGGACTGCCCGGCCGGGGTCATGCCCAAAGACTTCGGCCAACGGCTGACGGCCGTGCAGTTGGAGACTCTGGTGACGTACTTAAGTGGTCTAAAGTAGAGGATTTTGCCAGAATAGCTGTTAGAAGATGTGAAGAATTATGGCACGGCAAGACAAGCTGTTGGAGCAAGTGATCATTCATTGGAGTGAGGAGGATAAAGCCTTCGTAGCAGAGGTTCCTGAATTGCCTGGGTGTATGGCCGACGGCGATACATACCAAGCCGCCCTCGCCAACGTAGAGGAGATTATTCAGGAGTGGATTGAGACCGCATTGGAACTGGGCCGCTCCATTCCCGAACCAAAGGGACGGCTAGTATACGCCTGAAGTCTTATGCAAAGGTTATGGACATTAAGGAACGCCCAAGTCACCGGATTTATATACAAATACTCCGCCAAATGTCGCCTGAAAAAAGGCTACTCAAGGCTTTCGAGTTATCTGAATTTAGCCGGCAGCTTTTCATTCAGGGCTTGCGTCAGAGGTTTCCCGATCTATCCGATCAGGAGTTCAGAAAGCTACTATTAGAACGATTAGATAAGTGCCACAACCGGAATTACTAAAGCGAGTCATTTAAGCATGGGAAGTACAGCTTCACTCCTTAGACATAAACTGACACAGTTCATTCTCGTATTGGCACTGGCTTACCTTTTCTTCCGTTTTGGCGTGCCGGGGCTGTCGCTGGCCCTGACGGGCACGGCCGCTCCCGTCCCCTCCCACCTGCTATGGACGATCTACATGCCCATCGTCACCCTGATCATGCTTCTCTATGTTTCAGCCAACGAAGCGGCCTGGCAGGAGGTTCGGACGCCCCTGCGAACGCTCCTGGTTGAACGGCAGCGACGCCAGGTGGTCATCCTGCGAACGGTCATCCTGGTTGCCCTGCCTCCGCTGGCCGGCTTGAGCGTCTACCTGCAATTGCAGCCAAAGGTCAGCCCCCCGGCCGAACTCCGCTCCGTCCACCCCGCCCCACCCAGTTCTATCAACGTCGGCGGCCGGGAAATTGACCTCTTGACGGCCGTCAACCCTTTCCGAAACGCCAATGGTGAGCCAGACTCCAACGCTCTGGCTGCCGGCCGCGTCATTTACAGCCAACGGTGCATCTTCTGTCACGGCGACGCCCTGGATGGGAATGGATTGTTTGCGGATGCTCTGAAGCCCCGGCCGGCTAACTTCACCGACCCCGGCACCATTGCCCAGTTGCAGGAGTCGTACCTGTTCTGGCGCATTGCCAAAGGCGGCCCTGGCTTGCCGCCGGAAGGCAAAGGTTGGAACTCGGCCATGCCCGCCTGGGAAGGCACTCTCTCCGAAGACGAGATCTGGCAGGTGATTCTCTACTTGTACGAGGCCACCGGACAACGGCCGCGGGCGGCCGGTGAGTGAAGGTGGAGAGCAGGTCATGTACCGCACCCGCACGGGTCTGATTCTCGTTGCCGTTCTGATAATGGGGACTCTACTTATTGTTGCCAACTGGCCCCAGGCGATACAGGCACAGGCAGGAGATGGGCAGGCGGCCGTCGGCCGCCATCCCACCACTCTCGGAGACCCCTGCCCACCGACGCCCGGCGACTGGCAGCCGGCGGCCGACTTTCCGGTGCCCGTTGTTCGCGCCTGGGGAGCCTGGTTCCCGGCCACCGGCCGTTTCTACAGCTTGGGCGGCCGCCAGTCGGATAGCTCTGGTAGTGACCTGCTGAATCCCTACGAGTATGACCCGGTCGCCAACACCTGGACGATTAGAACGGCCATGATGCCCAACAACCAGGTCAACAACATGGTCGGCGGTGTTCTGGATGGCCCCTCTGGCCCCCGCATCTACCTGATAGGCGGTTCGGCGGCTGGCGCTACTACGGCAACTAATACCGTAAAGGAATACGATCCTGTTGGCAACACGATTACCGTACTGACCAGCGATCCCTGGCCGGGTAACGCTCAGGGTATTACCTTGCCTGGGGGTGCGGCCGTATACAACAACAAGCTATACGTCCTGGGTGGCTTTGAGATCGGTGTGGGTATGATAGCAGCTATCTGGGAGTTTGACCCTCTAGCTCCACCGGGCTCTCGCTGGATACAGAAGGAGGCCAGACTGTCTATTCCACTTGGCTATATCCCCACAACGACCATTGGCGACTTCATTTACACGGCCGGTGGCTCAGAATATGTCGGCGGCCTTCTCCAGGATACCGTTCACGTCTTTCGTTATGACCCGCGCAATGACGTGGTAGCCCCGATGGCCCCTCTGCCTCAGTACACGGCCGAGACCCGCGCCGTCACCATGTCGGATGGAACGATGTGGGTGCTGGGGGGTGGGCGCACAGATCCCAATCCTGGCAATCTGGTACAGGTTTACTACCCGGGGGCCAACGCCTGGAGTTTTGGCCCACCTTTCCAGACCGCCCGGCGCAACTTCCCGGCCGACGTAGACCCGGCTACCAACTTCATTTACCTGGTGGGCGGTTACGCTCCCACTAATCCCATCAACAGCATGGAAATCTACCAGCCGGAGCCGTGCGTCACGCCTACGCCCACACCAACTAACACGGCCACGCCCACCCACACAGCCACGCCTACGCGGACGCCTTCACCCACACCAACCAGTACAGCCACAGCTACGGCCACGCCGACCCACACAGCGACACCTACCCGTACTCCCTCACCCACACCGACCCACACGGCCACGCCTACGCGGACGCCTTCACCCACACCAACCCACACAGCCACAGCTACGGCCACGCCGACCCACACAGCGACACCTACCCGTACTCCCTCACCCACGCCGACCCACACGGCCACCCCCACGCGGACGCCTTCACCCACACCAACCCACACAGCCACGGCTACGCCAACACCTACGCCGACCCATACGGTCACGCCCACCGCCAGCCATACTCCGATGCCCACTCCAACCAGTACGCCGGAGTCCCACTATCTTTACATGCCGGTGTCTTTCAGAGGGCCTGCGGGCCTATTTTATGAACCTGACCGGTCCAAGTGATCCCAAAACCAAGATCATGACCAAGTCCAGACATCGAACTCATCCAGCAGTCATCTCTTTTGCTCTTATGGCCGGAATCATCTCCACGTTCGGCCGACCCCAGGCGGCCCAGGCCCAGACCGGCGACGGGCAGGCTATCTATGACCAGCGTTGCGCCGTTTGTCACGGTGAGAACGGCGATGGGGCCGGGCCGGGGGCTGACCTCATGTTCCCCCGGCCGCGCGACTTTACCAGTGGGGCCTTCAAGATTCGCACCACTACCTCCGATTCCCCTCCTACCGACGAAGACCTGATCCGCGTCATCAGCCAGGGGATGCCCGGCACAACCATGCCCGCCTGGGGAAACGTGCTGTCCAACGACGAGATGGCGGCCGTCGCCCAATACGTCAAGAGCTTCACGGACATCTTCGAGGACGAAGCCCAGCCCGTCCTGGTGGGTGATCGGGTGCGGGCCGACGCCGAAAGCATTGCCCGTGGGGCTGAGGTCTACCGGCAGGTGCAGTGCTTCAAGTGTCACGGCGACGAAGGGCGGGGTGACGGCCCCAGCGCACTAACTCTGACCGACGAATTTGACCAGGTCATCTACCCGGCCGATCTCAGCCAGGCCTGGTTCTTCCGAGGGGGAGGGACGGCCGAAGACATCTACCTACGGATCATGGGCGGCATGATTGGCAGCCCCATGCCCTCCTTTGCCGACGCCCTCCTCGATGAGCAGATGCGTTGGGATTTGGTCAATTACGTGGACTCCCTCTCACCCGATACGCTACCCGAACTCCCCCCGGCCGTCGTGGCCCATCGGGTCGAAGGAGCTATCCCCGACGATCCCAAAGCCGACGCCTGGCAGACGGCGTCCCAGGCTTACTATCCGCTGGCCGGCCAGATCATGGTCGAGCCGCGCAACTTCACTCCCTCGATTACCGGCGTTTGGCTACGCGCCCTCTATAATGGCCGCGAATTGGCCCTGCTCGTCCAGTGGAGTGACCGCCAGGAGAACACCGGCCAGGACGGCCAGCCGGCCGACGCAATGGCCGTCCAATTCCCGGCCGCTCTGCCAGAAGGAGACGAGCGGCCGTATTTTGTCTTTGGCGACAACAGCCACCCGGTCAACCTGTGGACGTGGACGGCCGGGGCGGGGGCGGCCGTCGAACAGAATGGGCGCGGCTTGGCGACCCTCGAACCGCAGGCCACCCAGAACGTGCAGGCGACGGCCGCTTATGCCAACGGCCGTTACTCCGTCATCTTTCGCCGCGCCTTGAATACAGGCGACAGGGAGGACATTACCTTCTCCCCTGGGGTCTTTGTGCCAATAGCCTTTGCCGCCTCCGATGGCTTGCGCGGCGAGCAGCCTGGCTCCGGCGCGCTGTCCTCCTGGCAGCAGCTTTACCTGGAGCAACCTGCCTCTCCGACCCGTATTATTTGGATTCCAGTGGCGATGGCGGGCATCGGCCTCCTGGAAGGGCTAACTCTATGGCTCACCCGTCGCCAGAAGGCGGGGCCATCCCATACGAACGAGACTTGATTGAGAGTACCGATTTGACGTGTCATTGAAGCAATGCCCCAAAGAGACACAACCCATACGTCATCTATAGTCTTTTGCTCAACAGGATTGAGCCTGGGCGAAAACTATACCTGGCTGTTACAATGCTGGTCTATGAACGGGTATTTAGTGAGCCTGTTGGAAAGGTTGTTGTCAACGATCTACCGCTTTCATTGTTAGTAGTAGATTCGGAACAGGGAAAGGTGCAGCAATGGATACCACCACCATTTACCGCGACGTCGTAGAGCAAACTATCCTGCAATACGCCCGCCTGCGGCCCTCACATGGCAATATCCGGCTTGAAGCCTTGCTGGACGAAACGCGGGACCGTTACGCTCTCATGGAGGTTGGTTGGGATCGTGGCCGGCGCGTCAGTGGAGATTTGCTCTACGTGACCTTGCGCGACGGGAAGGTTTTTATCGAGTATGACGGGATTGGATATGGTATCACTGACGATCTCATCGCCAGGGGAATCCCCGAGGAAGATATTGTTCTGGCATTCTTGCCAGAGGCAGAGATTACGGCAACCAATGGAGCGAAACCCCGGCCGTCTCAGACGAACGGTATCAGGGCGGCTGTTCCCCAGGGTGTTTAGCCCGGCCGCTCTACTGCTCAAGTTACTAACCA
>JBFMFT010000619.1:0-2144 GCA_040751925.1 Chloroflexota bacterium | reverse complement strand
AGAAGTAAGTTATGGCGTCCCATGATACATCCCTCCGGATGGTAGGGCAATCTTCCAGATTGCCCTGGGCAAGTTGGAAACTTACCCTACTACTATGCCGTTCTAGCCAGCCGGCCGCTAGTGACAAAAGGCACGGCCGGTTACGTCATTGATCACAATTCTAGCAGAGGCAAGACTGGCTTACTTGACGGGCGGCCGATGGATTGGCTACGGGAACCATACGCTTCACTGCCAGAGTAAATTGGCAGTTCGCTTCCCATCACAGGAGATAGACTCCTTACCCAATTTTAAGGTTAAACCTATTGACAGACGCTTGCGGCCGATCTATACTGTCTATACTAGATGGGAAGAAACCCCCAATAAGGGTAGAAGCCCTGAAGGGAAGGACGCTCCAAGAAATTGGAAGGTAGTCCCAACGTAACCAAAGCAAGAAATCCTGTTGTCAGAGACCTCGTAACAAAGTAGTGGTTGCTCTTGAAGCAAAACCAAGAAACTACTTTTGAGGCAGACAACCAAAGGGAGCAGAGGGCGGATGGGACAATCCAGAAGGTTACTTGGGGCTCCTTTTTTTTTGGAAGGATGAAGGAGGGTTTTCATCCTTCATCCGTTACTGGAAAGCCTGCGCTTTGAGGAGAGCCACGAAGGGTAGGTTGCGGAATCGTTCACGGTGGTCTAACCCAAAACCCACCACGAATTTGTCGGGGAGGTCAAACCCCTTGTACTTGATCGGAACGTCCACCAGGCGATGGCGGGGCTTGTTGAAGATGGCGCACACCTCCAGGCTGGCTGGTTCGCGCGCTTTTAGGTTGCGTAGCAAGTAGTTCAGGGTCAGGCCGGTATCAATCACATCTTCCACGAACAACACGTGACGGCCGGTAATGGGCGTCTCCAGGTCTTTTTCCAACCGCACCATGCCCTTCGCACGGGCAGCGGCCGTATAGCTGGCGACGGCCATAAAGTCCACTTCGACCGGGATAGTCACCGCTCGTAACAAGTCGGCCATAAAAAACAACACCCCCTTGAGGACGCCGACGAAGAGAGGATTGCGGCCGGCGTAATCCAGCGAAATGGCCTGGCCCAGTTCGCGGATGCGCCGGTCAAGCTCCTCGGCCGTAATCAGTACCTTCTGAATGTCGGCCGCCAGTTCGGGGTAAGCTGCCAATGAGTACCCTTTCATTTCTGCGCCTTAGTTCCCCTTATCCTGTCTGCCTCCCGGTCATGCCCATACTTGATCATCAACTTGCGTAAGTCGCCCCGCCCTAAGAGCTTGACGTTGATGCTCGGATACAGCTCCTTCAGCCGGCGGAGCTTGCGGTTCTTGTCGGTCGTTAATTCCGGCCGCAGGGTCGTCAACTCCACGTACTGATCCTGCTGCGGCAGGTAGAAGTCTGGCGAGAACGCTTCGGTCACGTTGCCTTCCTCATCCCAGGCTAATGGGAATGTATGTGGCTCATATTGCCACTCAATCCCGTAAAAATCGAGTAAACCGGCAAAAATCGCTTCGGCCGGATGGACAAACTTAGTCAATCTGCGTAATCGGCGGGCAATTCGGAGATGTTCGGCGCAAAATCGGCCCTGAAATGGGCCGGGATGCGAATGGGCTGGCCCGTCTGCAGATTCACCCAGACCCAATGCGCGCTGGCGCGGGCCAGCAGTTGTCCATCGGCCGGGCGGGCAATCGTGTAATGGCGCATGGCCGTCGCCCGCCGCACATCCGAGACCCAGGTCACGACCTCCAGCTCGTCGTCCAGCACGGCCGGCTGCCGGTATTCGATCCGGTAACGGCGGGCCACAATGGCAAAGCCCTCGGCCACCATGCGCGACACCGGCCAGCCGTGAGCCAGAGCCGCCTGCACGCCGGCATCCTCCATATAGGCCATGTAGGTCGCATTGTTCACGTGTTGAGCCGGGTCTATGTCCCGCCATTCCACCCGCCGCCGCACCTTGACTACGCCTGTCGGCAGGGGCGGTTGAGGGGGAAAGCGGTCGCGGCCGGACACAGGTTCCGGTGCGCCTTCCGGGAAAAAGGCGGCTTTTAACTCAGAGGGGATCACCGCCGGCCGGCCACTGGCCTGTTCCAGAAAAGCCCAATCCGTCTGCGCCCTGGCTACCAGAATTGATTCGCGGGGATTAGGGGATTGGGG
>JBFMFT010000618.1:0-2147 GCA_040751925.1 Chloroflexota bacterium | reverse complement strand
AGCTGCCGGCCGGGGCGGTGGGCGGAATCTGTACCTGGACGGTGAATTGTTGAGTGCTGGCTACACCAAATTCTCGCTCCGGCTCGCCGACCAGGGTAAACCAGGCGGCCGACGCTCCCTGTAAGGGTATTACTCGCGCCCGGCCGCGCAACGGCCGCTGGCCCGTGTTGGTCACGGTAAAGGAAACCTCACCCTGGCGATTGGCGTGCAGGGTGACGTTGTTAGCGGGGACGGTAATGGCAAAAGGTGTCGTCATTAACTCTCCACAAAGTTCAGTTCGTAAGTCACGTAAGCCGGTTTTTCCGACTCGATGATGCGCTGGATGAGCGGCCGGAGCGGTTGGCTGGCGGCTGGGGCCTGAATCAGCAAGTGAAAGGGGCGGGGTCGGCCGCCAGCGTCCAGCACTTGCTCCTGGATAGTATAACCCTGAAAGCCAGTGGCCGTTTCCAGGAAGCGGATCAACCCCTTATTCGTCCCGCGCCAGCGAGAAAGAAAGACGGCGGCGGCAATGAGTTCGCGCAGGCGGCCGAGCCCGGCCGGAAATAGCGTGGGCGCGGTGGCGTCGTTCAGCCGGTCAACCATCCCTGTCAAGAGACGCTCCAGGTCTACCCAACTCGCCAGGTAAGGCACGAAGGCATCGGGGGCCTGGTAAGGATCGAAATAGCGATCCAGGCGGGCCAACACCTCTTCCGAAGGCGCGTGCAGAGCCTCCATCACGTCCAGCAAGGCCCAGAGGGGTGTGCCTGGTTTGACGGTGCGCTGGAAGACGCCGGGTAAGAGGTGAGCGATTTCACTTTGCTTCATCTTCATTCACCACTATAACGTCATGTTGACCAGAGACAAACAACCAGGTGTCGGCCAGCGTGACCTTCTCCAGAAATTCTGCGCCGGAGATGAAGCTGTATTTTGTCCCCTTATCCTGGCTTTGGTAAACCCCTTCCACGCCACCGGCCATGACCAGCGAACCCTGGGGGTTGGTGGCGACGGCCGCCACCGGCTGGAAGCGGCGCGGGTCGCGTAGGGGCAGGCCGCAGCGCACGTCGGGGGCTTGCCAGACCACCTCGCGGCCGGGTTCCAGTTGCAGCACCCCCTGACGGTGGGAGGCGGCCAGGACACGGCCGCCCAAGAAAGCAATCCCCCAACAACTGCCGCCCTCCCACTTTTGACCAAAGACCTGCCAGCCCTCCGGCGCGTCTTCCGCCCCCCGGAGTTCCAAACGAAAACAGCCTTTGCCCAGGTCGTCGGTACCGGCCGCCGCCGCCCCGCCCCACAGAAAAGCGCGTGGGCCGTCGTATTGCACGGCCAATTGGCGAATATCCTCTCCCTGTAGCCCGATGCGCCGGAACGTGCCTGATTTACCCTCATTGCTGGACAAAAAGACGCCGCCCAGGTTTTGGGCCGAGACGGCCACGCTGACCGTGCCGCGCACGTCCATGGCCACCGCCACCGCGTAGAAGCCTTGATCCTGGTTGGTGGGATCCACGACCAGTTGCACCGGGCTACCACCCGGCCGCAGGGTAAATTCGTACAGCCCCTTATCCGTCGCCAGGAGCATGACCGGCAACTCACTCCGCGCCGCCCAGGCCAGGTCGCGCACATTGAAGGCCAGGCGGCCGACCGTTTCCCAACCCTCGCCACAATCACTGGAGACGTGCAAGCTAGAGCCGCCGCCATTGGGCCGGCGGGTGACCACCGCCACCCAGCCAGCGCGGAAGGGATGCGGCCGTACCAGGCTAATTGGATCATTGGGGAAGCGGCCGGCCGGTTCCCACCCTTCCCCATCGTTCAAGGAACGGAACAGGGTCACGCCGCTGCCGGCGTACCAGGTCTGCGGCTGGAAGTAATCGGCCGCCAGAGTCGTCACGTCCCGCGCCGGCACCTCCTCGACCAGCAGGCGTACCTGGTCAACCCAGCGCACGCCCGGCTCGGCCAGGGCGATGTTATAGACGTCGGAGGCGCGGAGAGCCTGGCCGAAGGGCCAACCCGTCGCGCTGACCGGCGTGGGCAGGGGATTGATCGTCTGGACCAGGCGTTGCAGCACCCGTTCCTTGACGGCCGCCTGGTTTTCCTCGCGGCCGACCACGATGCGGGCCTTGATTCGCACCGTCTTGTAACGCGCCCAGTTGACGACGCAGCTGGTGCCCAAC
>JBFMFT010000617.1:0-2190 GCA_040751925.1 Chloroflexota bacterium | reverse complement strand
CGGTGGGCTGATCCGGCCGGAAGAATTCGACCCAGGTGCGGCCGACTCCCCACCAAATGAGGAATACGCCAAAAAGCGCCCCTTTGCGCCAGGTGTCGCGGTAGCGGCGACAGAAGAAGGCCAGCAAGATAAAACCAGCCAGCAGCCACAGGGATTCGTAAAGGAAAGTGGGATGGAAGCGGGTGGCATCCAGGGGGTAAGTCGCCAGGTCATTATAGGGCGGAATCCGATTGGCCGGATTGGCGATGAGAATACCCCAGGGTAGGGTAGTGGGCGGGCCGTACAACTCCTGGTTGATGAAGTTCCCCCACCGGCCGATGGCCTGGGCCAACAACAGGGCCGGGCCGGCTACGTCGCCATAGAGCCAGAAATTGAGCTTTCGCCAGCGCATATAGAGGCTGGCGGCCAAGGCCGCGCCCAGGAAACCGCCCAGGATATTCGCTCCGCCCAGGCGCAAATTGACCACCTGCATAAAGGTTGTGTACTGCGTGCCGGGGTTCGTCCACTCGTCTTGCAGGACGTACCACAGGCGGGCGAAGATGTAACCGGCTACGACTGTCACCAGGACGCCGTTATAGACCTCGTCGGGGATACCGCCGCGCTTGTCGGCTTCAGCGGCCGCCCACAACGCGCCCAGAGCAATGCCCAGCGTGACAATAATGCCATACCAATAGATGGCAAAGCCATTCTCTCCGATGGGCAGGGTAAAAGCCACCGGGTCAGTCTGCAAAAAATCCAGCATACCTAAATTCCTCCTCCCAATGATTATCCCGATCTCAGGCAAAGGCGCAAAGATGGTAATTGGTAATTGGTGCTTGGTAATTACCACTTACTAATTACTTTGACAATGTTAGATTTCATTTGCCTGTTACCCTGTGATTGAAATCACAGGCTGAAACAGAGGAAACACGTTGAAACGTGTTGTAGGTAGCCCTCTGAAACCTGTTTTAACAGGTTTGCGGTCATTAGACGCCCAATTCATTGGGTGGCGTCCAGAGGTAGAAATCACAGGCTGAAACAGAGGAAACACGTTGAAACGTGTTGTAGGTAGCCCTCTGAAACCTGTTTTAACAGGTTTGCGGTCATTAGACGCCCAATTCATTGGGTGGCGTCCAGAGGTAGCGAATTTAACATTGTCAAATTACTCAATGTAGCCCAGGCCGCGCAGGTGCTGAAGCAGCTTTTCGTCGGCCTCCAGGTCGAGAGCGGCCCCGGCCGCCAGGTTGTCCCGTTGCATTTCCTGTACGCCAACAAAGCGATCCAGTTGGTTGCTCAGGCCGGCCGCTTCCAACGGCCGCTCGTGTACCAGGTTCACCCGCTCGGCCGGGTCACTGGACAGGTCATAAAGCTCCGCCGGCCGCCCGTCCACCTGAATCAGCTTCAGACGGTCTTTGACAATGGCCCGCCGCAAGAGCGTGCAGCCGAAACGCTCCACCAGTTCCGGCTGGCGGCTCTGAATCGCCTTGACGAAATTCAGGGGTGGGTAAATCTCGCTGTAAGCCGTACCCTGCTCCACGTCGCGGCCGTGCGCCACTTCTCTCAAGCTCAAACCCCGTAGGTCGGGGAGACCGGTGGGGTCTGGCAGCGGCCCGGCCGCCTCCAGGATGGTGTGGTAAACCCGCCGCGCGCTCACGGGCGCAGGGATACGGCCGCCGGCCGGTACACGGTGCGGCCAATGGACGATGAGCGGCACTTGCACCAACTCCTGATAGGCCACGAAACCATGCCCAAAGACCCCATGCTCCCCATGCCCGTCGCCGTGGTCGCCCACGATGACCGTCAAGGTATGATCGCGGTTGGCCCGCGCCGCCAGCGTCTCAAAGAACTGCCCCAGGTAATCATCCTGGTAAGCCACTTCCGCGTCGTACAGGTCCGCCAACACCTGCTCTTCTAACTCGCCTAGCGGTTCGGCCAGCGGCGCGGCCCAACGGTAGGCTTCGCGGTTCCAACGGCGCAGGATGTCGCGAGCCTCTCTATCCGTGCGAAGATAGGGGGCGACCTGCTCCACGAAGCGGCCGGGCGGCCAAAACGGTAGATGCGTCTCCATCAGGTTGATAAAGAGAAAGAGGGGTTTCCTGGCCTCGTTGTGGCCGGTCTCCCGACCGCGCCACTTCCCCTCGCGGTGCTGCAAGAAATACACGATGTCCTGCACCGACCGTTCGTTCTGCCCCTTGAAGTTCGCCATTTTCG
>JBFMFT010000616.1:0-2209 GCA_040751925.1 Chloroflexota bacterium | reverse complement strand
AGCGAAAACCGGCTGCGCCCATATACTGTGGCCCGCCTCAAACTGCCACACCAGGTCGCCGCTGTCCAGTTCCAGGGCCAGCAAATAATTATCCGACGTGCCAACGTATACCCGATCACCGACGATGAGCGGAGCGGCCACGATTTTGTCTTTAGCGATCTCCCCGGCCGTCCAACGGGTGGCCGGTGTCCCTTGCCCATCGTCGTCCAGGGCATAGACGCTGACGGCGACGCCTGGCGAGAACATCCCTTTGGACGCGCCAAAATCGCCCACCACCAGGCGGCCGTCGCCAACGGCCGGTGGGGCGTAGAAATAGAGCGACGGGCGCGGCTCGTCGGGATAGGCCCATAACCGCTCCTCGGCGGCCACGTCCACCGCCAACACACCCGGGCCATAAGCCACGTAAACCACGTTATCGCGGGCGACCAGGCCCGGCCAGGTAACGGCCGTCGTCGGCGTTCCACAGGCCGTCACGGCGAGAGCCGCCACTGCCAATATCAGAATTGGAAGAATGGGTCGCCTGAGCGACCACTTTGCTTTGTACAAGAAGAATATCTCCAGAAACCGAGTTTCTGGCAGAAACTCGGTTTCTCATTGACTTATGGAACCGGGTCGTAGCCGCCCGGGCTGAAGGGGTGGCAGCGGCCGACCCGCTTCACGGCCAACCAGCCGCCCTTCAACAAGCCGTACTTGGCAATCGCCTCATAACCATATTGCGAACAGGACGGGGTGAAGCGGCAGCTAGGCGGCAGAAAGCGGGAAATGGTCAACTGGTAGAAGCGAATGAGCCACAAGGCCAGGTGTTTCATTGGATTAAGATTCGCGCCCGGCCGAACAATTCCAGGACGGCCGCCTCGACCTCGGCCAGACTTGCCAGTGGGGTCTGCTCGCGGGCGATGAGTAGGCAATCCCAAGCCGGTCGCACCCGGCCGGCCTGCCGGCGCACCGCTTCCCGCAGCAGCCGTTTGGCCCGGTTGCGGGCCACCGCCCGGCCGACCCGCCGGCCGGCCGCGTAGCCAAACCGGCTAATCCCTACTTCGTTGGGCCTTACCACCAAAGTAGCCAAAGGGTGATGCCAGCGCCGGCCCTGCTTCCGCAACGGCTCGAAAACGGCGTTGCCGCGCAACCTGGCCGGCCGTTGCACAGAAGACTATCCCCCACCCAATCGCTTCACCGCGCGGTAACTGACGGCCCGTGTGCCGTTCCAATTAACACGCTTGATGTGATTGTTCATGCTGGGCGTCAATTCGTGCCGCCCCCTGGCCCGCCTGGCCTTGAGGACTTTGCGCCCCCCTCGGGTTGCCATGCGTTCGCGGAAACCATGTACGCGCACACGGCGGCGGATTTTCGGTTGATAAGTTCGTTTGGTCATCTATCTATTCTCCGTGGTAACTACTCAGCCAGAAACCAGGTTTTTGGGAAAAACCTGGTTTCTATTCTCCGCAAAAAAACAAGGGCTTATAGCCCTCCTGTTTGGTGTCCTGCACACCGCAGAAACGCAGAGAACATCGAGTTCTGCCTGAATTTTCTCCGCGCCCTCCGCATCTCGGCGGTGAGGTTGAGCAAATCCGTCCAAAGTTTATGGAGGCGCGCCACACTTCGGTAAGCGTGGCCCACCTGGGTCATTATACCTGAGCGAGTGGGGCTGGTCAAATCGGGTTCTGTTTGTGCCAGGGCTTTTCCGAATCTGTGGGTTTTTCCCTCCAAGCGATTATAATTGGAGGCTGTATGGATTCAGCGTAACTACTCACCGCAGAGAACGCAGAGTCTCCACCTGAATTTTCTCAGCGGCCTCCGCGTCTCAGCGGTGAAGCTGGGTAAATACGATTCAGCTAGACTCAGTATTGACAGGAGGTTTTCTTATGGAAGCAGCAACGACGAAAGAATTACTCAGCTACCTGGATGGAGCTGTTCGAGTAGAAGGCGATCACGTCACCGTCTTGAGTGAAAGCACCTTGCGCCAGCGCGTAGATAAAGTCGTCTACACGGCCGTCTTCGGCCGGGGTCTAACCCGTGAAACGGCCCGTTGGCTCTTATGGGAATTGGGCCAGGCGTTAGGTATTTATCCAGCCTCGATCCACGGACTGTACATGGCCGTCGGCCGGGGCGAAGTCGCCCATAACTTTACCGTGCCAGCCATGAACGTGCGGGCCATGAACTACAACACCTCACGGGCTATCTTCCGCGCCGCCAACAAGCACGACGTGGG
>JBFMFT010000615.1:0-2211 GCA_040751925.1 Chloroflexota bacterium | reverse complement strand
AATCACCCGCCGCTCGTTGGGGGGCATTGGTTCCAGGCTAATCGGCTGGCCGCGTTTCACCACCTTATCGGCCATGTGCTGGGCCAGACGTGCCAGGGCCTGAGCGCGTCGTTCGCGCAGCCCCTCGATGTCTACTACGAAGCTGGCCCGGCCGTGCAGTTGGTGGCCGACCATCAGGCGGGCCACGTACTGCAGCGCTTGCAGCGTTTCGTTTTGCGGGCCAATCAGGATACTCAGGTCACGGCCGCGAATGTCAATAATCGGCACCGGCCGTCCCGACAGGTCATCCGGCTCCGATAGGCGCATGGAGGCGGTGGCCTGGACCTGCATCTTCTTGAGCAAGGTCTGGACGATTTCCAGAGCCAATCGGCCCTCGCGCAAGATGGCTTCATCCTCCGATTCAGGGGCGGCGGCCGCCTCCTCCCTGGCTGCTTCGACCGGCGCCGGAGCTTCTTCAACGACGACGGCCGGTGGCTCGACGGCCGGTTGGGGGAGCGGAGTCAGTCGCACGACGGCCTCACGGCTGCCAATGCCCAGGATGCCCCGGCTGCCACTGTCTACGACCTCGATGACCACTTCCTCGCGCGGCCGGCCCAGCCTGAGCAGGCCACTTCGGATAGCCGCTTCCACGTCTGACCCTCTGGCTTCAATCATTAGTTCTGTGGCTGACATAGGACGTTCTTGATTTTGGATTTTGGATTTTGGATTTTGGAACGGCTGATCCGTCAATCCTGCGAATCCGCGTCCGTTTTTACCGCCCGGCCGAACGCCGTTTGCGCTTGGAGACCGGCCGTTGGATGGGGCGATTATAGTGATTATTGGAGACAGGTCTAGCCGTCTTTAGGCTTTTGAGGGGTCTCGCTTCGGCTTCGGCCTCAATGGCAACCGGCTCATAAGAGATGGTGGGTTGGGCGGCCGGGGCCAGCACACTTCGCCTGGTTAAAAGACCCTGGGCGATGCCGATGACGTTGGACAAAATGAAATAGAGTGATAGGCCCGAAGCGAACGACAGCGAGATAAAACCAAACATAAGAGGCATGGTTATCTGCATTGAACGATTCATGGAGGCCATCTGGTCTTGCTGCCCGGTCTTCGCCTGGTTCTTATTGGGCGGCGGCGTCATAACCTTTTGTTGGGCGAACATCGTCACCAGCACCAGAATCGGTAGCACCAGGTAAGGGTCGGGCTGGCCCAGGTTCAGCCAGAGGAACTTGTTCGCCACCGGCAGCAAAGCAGCCAGGTTGATGCCAGAATAGACGCGGCCGGTCAACTCAAACAGGGCTTGAGGTGTGCCGCCCAAAACCAGGATAATCGCCCGATAAAGGCCAATTAGAATGGGCAGTTGGATGAGCAAAGGCAGGCAGCCCGACAGAGTTTCGGCCGGATTATAGCCAATCTTCCTGAACTCCTCTTGCATCTTCTGGGGATTATCGCGGTACTTTTTCTGGATGGCCTGGATTTGCGGCTGGATGGCCTGCATCCGCAGACTCGTCTTCTGCTGTCGCCATTGGAGAGGTAGCGTGACGACGCGAATGGCGACCGTAAACACCACAATTGCCAGGAAGAAGTTGTTGCCCAGGAGGTCATACAGCACCAAAAGGGCGTTGACCATGGGGTTAATCACAAGAGTATCCCACATTGTTAGCTATTTCCCTGTGTAGGGGCAAACTCCCACACGCGATTGCCTGTTTCCAGGTCATAGACGTAAAGTAAGGCTTCCTGGCTCTGCAAAGCCACCACCAGCGAACCGTTGGCGATGACTGGCGTACTGTATAGTGGTACTGGCGCTTCGTCACGCCATTGTTCCTGACCATCGGCCGCGCCCAGGGCCACGACGACCCCGCGCTGCGTCTCTGTCTCGCCCACTGAGACCACGTAGACGCTGTCGCCGTCCACGACCGGCGCGCCTTGAACGGCTCCGGTCACTTTGGCCGTCCACGTCGTTTCGCCGCTCGCCGCCTCAACCGCGTAGATGTTGCCGTTGATGTCGGCGAAGATGACCCGGCCGTCGCTAACGGCCGGCGAAGCCCAGACCCAATTTTCGGCCGTCGCCGCCCAAACTTCTTGACCGGTCTGCAGGTCTAAGGCGTGCAATTCACTGTCAAAACTGGGGACGTAGATCAAATTACCGCCAATAGCCGGCGGACTGGCCAGCGCGCCGGCAAAGGTGGCCCGCCAAAGCTCCTGTCCGCTTTCCGCATCCAGGGCGTA
>JBFMFT010000614.1:0-2227 GCA_040751925.1 Chloroflexota bacterium | reverse complement strand
CCGGCCCATAGGTGGGGCGTTTGCGGTAGCGGTAGGTGATCCGGCCGCGCCCTAAATCGTAGGGGGTCATCTCCACGCGGACGCGGTCGCCCAGCAAAATCCGAATGTAATACTTCCGCATCTTGCCCGAAAGGTAGGTCAATACCTTATGCCCATTGTCCAACTCGACCATAAACTGAGTATTGGGCAGGGCTTCGACGACCGTTCCTTCGACCTCGAGCTTCTCTTCCTTTTTCGCCATAATCCTCTTGGTTTGTGCCTTGACAACTTTCCTTCAGTTCCCTTGAGTTCCTTTAGTTCACGGGGAATTGGAGGAAGTCAAGGGAACTCAAGACTTACGGCCCGATCTGACGCCGTTTCACCCGGCGGGTAGCCTTCTTTTTCTGAATTCGGCGAAGCTCACTCTTGGAAACGTGCCACCGTTTACGGCGGACGATGCTCATCGTGCCGGCTTTAGCCACCTTTTTGCGAAAGCGGCGCAGGAGACTTTCATCGGATTCGTTGGGCAAGATGTTTACTCGCGGCATTTAGGCATTCACCTCCTCGATTGGATCTGGGTAATTGTTCAGCTAGAAACCAGGTTTTCCCCTTCCCCTGATAAGCCATCGTCATCACCCGCAAGCAACCTGGTTTCCACCGGCGGTTCAGGCGATGGCGCGGCCGGCTGGCTTTCCGGTTCGACGGGAGCGGACATTAAATCAGGCTCGGCCGGGCCAGGTGGCTGCTCCGCTTCAGCTGGTGGGACGGCCGCTCTCCGCTCCGCCTCTCGCGCCGCCCGCCTCTGGGCTTTTGAGGACTTGGGGGCGGCCGGAGCGGGTTCCGGCGTCGCGCTGCGGCGGGCCATCCAATCAATCTGCTCATTAGCCGTAACTTGCTTCAAACTCAGGCCAATTCGCTGGCGGTCCGGTTCAATGCTGATCACCCGCAGCAGATGTGTTTCGCCTTCCTGGATGACCTGGTGGGGGTCACTAATAGGTGTACGGGATAACTGAGACGTATGCAGAAGACCCTCAATGCCTGGTTCGATTTCCACAAACGCGCCATAATCCATGATGCGTGTGACCACGCCTTCGATGAGTTGGCCGACCAGGTACTTCTCGCTGACCAGCGTCCAGGGATCGGGAATGGCCCGCTTGCGGCTGAGAGCGATACGCTGCCCACTGGGGTCAAGCTTTAGAACGTAAACGTCTATCTCGTCGCCAACTTTGACCACTTCTTTGGGATGGTTCACCCGATGCCAGGCCAGTTCGGAGACGTGAATCAGACCTTCGGCCCCACCCAGGTCTACGAAGGCCCCAAAGTCGCGTAGGCCAGTCACGTGGCCCTTTAGAATGGTTCCTTCGCTCAGGCTTTCTACCAATTGCCTCTTAACCAGCTCGCGTCGCTCCTTTTCAGCTTCGCGCTGGGAGACGACCAGGCGACGGCGGCGGCGATCTACTTCGATCACCCGGAAGTATAGCTTCTTCCCCCGCAGGAGCGACATCTTTTGTTGGCGTTGTTTGTCGTTGAGGTTGCGGCCGAGTTCTAGCAGGTGCGAATCTGGCACAAAGGCGCGGACGCGGCCGAAGGCAACAATAGCCCCACCCCGATTATAGCCGGTGACTTCGCCCTCGAAGATTTCGCCACTCTCTAGCAGGGCTTCCGCCTGAATCCAATCCTGGTTCAGACGCGCCCGGTACAGGGAAACTAGCAGGCCATCCGGCTCATCCGTGTTCAAGATGAAGACGGGAATCTCATCATTGACCTGTAGGGCTTCTCGCTCGCCCGGCTCTAACTTGCTGAGATCGGCTGGTTGAATGAGGCCATCTCGCTTCAGACCCAAGTCAACGATGATACCTTGTTGGGAGATGGAGACGATGATGCCCTTGCGTATGTCGCCAACCTGGGGAGTATCATAGTCGTGTTGGTCCAGGAGTTGCTCCAACTCCTGCGAGAAATCTGCTTCTTCGGTAGCCATAGACTCTTCTGGCCTCTCTCCTTCGTTCATAGAATTTCACCGGCGTAGCCTGCCTAAAAAAAAGCCCGGCCGTCGCGCAAATGTCCAGTTAGGCACGGCCGAGCTCTAGGTGACAGTGTATCTGGCAGTCAAATATCGTTTTTAAGGGCTGTTGCTCTTACCTCAATTGTGTGACCAAACGCTTACTACCCATTTTCACACACAAACCGGAATCCAATTCGTGACGCCCGGCCAATTCGATCCCAGAACCATTCAAGCTGTCTGTAAGGC
>JBFMFT010000613.1:0-2255 GCA_040751925.1 Chloroflexota bacterium | reverse complement strand
AACCGTCGCGCCCCATCTTAAACGAGCCGGCGATGTCCACCAGTTCTGGCTCGGCCGGGTTATCGCCGGCATAGGTCTCGTAATCCTTGACCATCTCGCCGCAGTAGTCAACGGTGCCATCCTGGCGCTGGCCGAACCAGTCATCGGTGTCCTCCACCAGCAGGCCATCTATCGTCACCACATCGTTGACGACAATACAGGTCACGCCCTCGATGAGCTTGGTCTTATTGAGGACATCTAAGGTGACGGTTTCCCCGCCGCCCGTGAACTCCCAGTGGTTGCCGATAGTCAGGGGGAAGTAAGGGTTGGGGTTGGTGAGATGGGTGAAGTCGCTATCGAAGAGAGCCGGGTCGAAGTTCGGGTCGTACCGGCTTTCGCCGACGAGGTCACACAGGTCTTCGCGGGCGTCGCGCTGCTGGCGGCACAGTTGAGTACCCTCTTGGCGAGCTACGCTGGCCTCCTGGAAGCAGGCTTGCCGCTCGGCCGCGTCCACGATCTGGAGGCAGAAAGCCTGGGCCGTGTAGAAATCGTCCCTGACCTCGTTCTGGCAGGCGTTAAACTGGACGGTGGCGGTGTCGGTGCAGAAGCCCTCACCGCTGAGGTCTACGGCGCGTTCGGCCGTGCCAGCGTCAGCTTCGCTGGCAGCAATAGGCGCATCAGCGGCCGTCGTTGCTCCATTTTGCGCGCTGGCCGAGCGAGCATTGAGGAACGCCGCTACCAGAACGAGGCCCAAGAGGAAGCCAAGCAAGCCAATGAGTAATCTGTTGTGGAAGGTCAACTTTGCGTTCATGGTTTTCTCCTTTGACGGTAGAGGTGAATAAGATAAGCTCATCGTAGCGGCCGAGATTAAGAAAACGGTGAAATGGCTTTAAGAATGCTCTTATGGAGTGAGGCCCGAGAGCAGTGGTTCTTAATATGGCTGGCTGCCCAACAAAAAGAGGGAAGCCCAACTGCTTCCCTCTCAACAAAACCCGACGTAGCTTGGTCGCTGCCCGATTTCTGGCTGTTAATTCTGCCCACCGTCCGCATCTTCGCCATCGTCACCGGGCCCATCTGCATCCTCAGCTTCATTTCTATCATCTGTGTCGTCTGCGCCAGTGGTCAGGACAGCCCCGGTGGTAGAGTCAACCAGCACTTCCAGGCCATTGTCCAGTTCAACTTCATAGGCGGGCCGGCCGCTGTCGTCCATTTCGACTTCCACAACCTTCGCCTCGGGATAGGCCCTTTCAACGGCCGCTTTGGCCTGGTCGGCCGTTATGGTGGCCTTTTGGGCATTGGCCGAACGAGCATTCAGGAAGACGCCAACCAGAATCAGTCCCAGGAGCAGGCCAATCACACCAAACGTCAGCACAACTTGTTTGCTTGAGAAAGCAATTCTTCTGTTCATGGTTCTCTCCTTATGTACCCACCCTCACCCTAGCCCTCTCCCTCAGAGGGAGAGGGTATGGCTTCTCCCCTCGCCCTGGTAGGGAGAGGGGGTAGGGGGTGAGGGTAAGCCGCTACAATTGTGATCTATCCCATCGTAACGGCCGGGATTAAGAAAACGATGAAACGAGTTTAAGAATGGGCGCGGCCGGGTGGATCAGGGTAACCGGCAGAACAGGTGCAGGTGGGTCGAACCCTGGGGAATAGTGGAACATCAATCAACTACTCTTGGACTGGGGAGATGATAAATGCGCTCCTGGAGTTCGACACGCTTCACGTAGAGAGGTACGACGCCGTACTGACGATATAAGCGGCCGATCAGAGTACGGTCATCCGAGTCTGCGTCTACAAGCTGTCCATCCTTGAAAGCCACGTATTGACCGGGGTGGGATACCAGCAGTTGTTCTTTCAAAGCCTTAAAGGCCGCCCGGTCTCGTATCAAGGAGTCTGGTTCCCCATCCTCCATTGGCATTGGCAAGGCATCCAATTGGTGACGTAAGGCTGTATATTCCGCAAACGGGATGACAACGGCTACCGGCCGGCCGTTGCGTTCCAGCACCAATGGCTCGTTACCCAATTCTTCGTCGTCCATCGTTACAACGTAGGGGGCTTGGGATTCTTTTAAGATAACTCGCCTCATTCGTCACCTCAAGGGTAATTGTAGCCGTCAGAGAAGTTACTAACAACTCTACTCGCCGCTTAGTTCCATGAGGCGGGCCAGGTCTTGACGCAGGGCTTCTAATTCCTGACCGTAAGTAGCCCAGTCGCCGGCCCGCTGGGCCGCTTCGGCCGCCTGAAAATGGGTATTAGCCGATTCGATCAGTTGTTGC
>JBFMFT010000612.1:0-2265 GCA_040751925.1 Chloroflexota bacterium | reverse complement strand
CATCAAGCGGCCGTAAAATCCACCCTCACCCCCTACCCCCTCTCCCTGGTAGGGAGAGGGAATGCCGCCCGGAGGCTCTCAACCTCCGGGCGGTTTTTATTTACGCCTGGGGTTCAATCCCCAACGCGCGCAACTGTGCGGCCAGCCGCTCGGCCCGTTGACGCTCCTGGTCAGCCCGCTGGCGTTCCTGCTCGGCTCGTTGGCGTTCCTCGGCCGCCCGTTTCGCCTCCTGCTCGGCGCGTTGGGCTTCCAGTCGGGCCTTCTCCGCGCCGGTTAGAATCAGTTTCCCATCGGCGTCACACCAGCGCAACCACTACGGCCGCAAACTCTCATTAGTCGCCCGCACCACACCCCGCAATGTCTCGAAGGGGGAGTCGGCCAGGGTCAACTGTCCGGCCGCCAGGTGCGCCCACTGCTGCCAGACGATCCCGCTCAACCGCCCATGGCTCTGCACTTCGGCCGAGAGCAGCAAGTCTACCATCTGCTGTAGCTGTTCGGCCGAAGGCATAAAATAACTGCTACCACTGCCGCCACTGCTGGTCGTGCGGGCCGCGCCAAAGACCTGCGCCGTCGTCCAGATTTGAGCCTGGGGCGCTTCGCGGCTAATGACCATCCGCGAAACGGACTGGTTTTCTACGAGGGTGTCCTCGTCCAGTCGGTTGCCCAGGCCATAGTTGCGAAATTCCAGCGCGCTGATGATGCAAATATCGCACAGGCCGCTCTTAAAGGCGTGGCGGCGGTCATTTTCCTGCTCGGCGTCGGTAATCTCGCGGCTGAACTGGACGGCCACCGGCACATTGGGGGCGATACTCTTGACCTGGTCGTAGAGTTGTCGCAAAGCGGCCGTCGTCACCCCGCGGTGCTTCTCGCGGTGAAAGGGTTCGTCAATGATGAAAATAGCGTACAGGGCCGGATGATCCTTCATCGCCGCCAGGAATTCCCCATTGACGCCCAAATCCCAGGTGTTGCCATCCCAGGCCGGCGGCGCGTCGAAGAAAACCGGCAGCACCCCCAACCCTTCCGCCTCGGCCGCGTCCAGGTAAGCCTGCCAGTCGGCCGGGGTGGAACGGTCAGAGAAACTTTGCCCGGCCACGTCAATACCCAATTGCTTGATCGCCTGGAACTGGGCGCGGATATTCTGCGCGTTGGCTGCCTTTGCCTCCTCCGGCGGCATGACCAGGCCCATGACCGAAGTGAAAGCGGCCGGAGGCAGACTTTCCGGCTGGCCGGCCGCCGTTTCGGCCGCCTGTTCCGCGCCTTGGCGACCACCACAGCCGGCCGCCAACCCCATCACCACCAACAGCCCTAATGTCACCACCCACCGGCCCGACCACCGAGTCTTATCACACGCTATCCGTACCTGAACCATAAAGCTTCTCCTTGTATCAAGGTGTTGGGCCTATTATAACGCAGCCATGAGGCCCGCTACACTTCCAAAACTGCGCCGCGCCCTTCACACTGTAGTTGAACTGACTATGTGCCCGTGCTATAATTTTTAGTAGAGAAGTGGACTATGATTGAAATGATCCTGAAGGAGTCCGAACTGCCTTACACCGTGACGGCCGACAATCAACTGCTGGCACAAGAACCAGTACTGTTGCAGCGTAACGGCCGGCCGGTGGCTGTCCTGATACCTTTCGCCCAATACGAGGCCTTTCGCGCCTGGCAGCAGATCGAAGCGCGTCGTCGCCACCGCCAGCAAGAGCTAGAGGCTTTTGAACGCGAGCGGGTAACATTCGAGCAGATGAAACCGGACTTACTGCGAACATACCCTGGCAAGGTTGTAGTGATTTATCAAGGGCGCGTCGTTCAGGTTGGAGACGAGATAGCTGAGACCCTAATGAGCGTCTATGAGCAGTTTGGCTACGTTCCCTGCTATGCCCAGCGAGTAGAGGAACCTGAGCATATCTATCACCTTCCTCATCCCCGAAGCTTACGTTCTAACGGGCCGTGACGTACTGAACCATTTCTACACCCATCTCAATGGGCCTGAGTTGACCTTCGATCTCCGTCTAGCTCCTGGCTAACTACCGGGTAGCGCGTCCCGACGGTCTCCACTATTATTGCCAGGCCCAATCACAGCCAAATCCCCTCGATTTTTGAGCAGTAACCAGCGATAATTCGTCACCCGTCCGTCATCGGCCGTCGCCTTATAGAACGCAGACGACGCCAATCAACGCCGGTTAAAAACGAGTGACCATCTGCGTTTATCTGCGTTATCCGCGTCCCATCACCACGTGAGAATCGGCATCCTCTCGCGCAATC
>JBFMFT010000611.1:0-2283 GCA_040751925.1 Chloroflexota bacterium | reverse complement strand
CTTTGCAGCGCACCAGCCTGTACGAGACCCACGTCCAGATGGGGGCGAAGATGGCCCCCTTCGCCGGTTACGAAATGCCCCTTTGGTACACTTCGGTCAGCGAAGAACACCTGGCCGTGCGCCAGGCGGCCGGGCTGTTCGACGTGAGCCACATGGGCGTTCTGGAAGCCAGCGGCCCTTACGCGCTAGAGTTCCTGAACCTGGTCACCACTAACGACGTGAGCGCGCTAGACGTTGGTCAATCCCACTACACCTACTTGCTCTTTCCCGACGGCCGGGTGGTGGACGACTTGCTGGTCTACCGGCGCGGGCCGGAGCAGTTTATGATGGTGGTCAACGCCTCCAATAACGACAAGGACTGGGCCTGGCTGAAGGCGGTCAACGAGGGGCGCGTCCAAATTGACAGCCAGCGGCCCTGGGTCAAAGTCCAGCAGCCGGCCGTTCTGCGCGATTTGCGCGACCCCCGCTGGGGGGCGGAATGTCGGGTAGACGTGGCCCTGCAAGGCCCCCGCTCTACGGAGATTTTACTGGCCCTGGGCGCGGACGCGGCTACGACCAGGCGGATCAAAGCCCTGCCCTGGGCCGGCCTGACCGAAGGAGTGGTCGGCGGCTTCAACTTGATTATCTCCCGCACAGGCTACACGGGCGAACGGACGGCTTACGAGTTGTTTGTCCACCCCGACCAGGCCCCGGCCTTCTGGCAGGCGTTAATGGCCGCCGGGCAGCCGTTGGGTCTAAAGCCCTGTGGCCTGGCCGCCCGCGACAGCACGCGCACGGAGGCCGGTCTCCCGCTCTACGGCCACGAATTGGCCGGGCCGCTGGACTTGAACCCCGGCGACGCTGGTTTTGGCTCTTACGTCAAGTTGTGGAAGCCGTTCTTTGTCGGCCGCCGGGCTTTTATCGGCCGTGAGGAGAAGCGCGAGCGAGTAGTGACCCGTTTCCGCATGAATGAGAAGGGGGTGCGGCGGCCGGAAAATGGCGACCCGGTGCTGGATAAGCGAGGTAAGGTCATTGGCACCGTGACCAGTTGCGCTATTGATAGTGAAGGCTACTTGTTGGGCCAGGCGATTCTGCCCCTGGCGGCGGCCGAGCCAGGCACACCCCTGTTCATCTACCAGCTTGGCGGCGGCGCGCGGCCGATCCAGTCCCCGGCTCAGGTGAAGGTGGGGGCGCGGCTACCCATGCCCGACGGGGCGACCGTGCTGACCCGCTTTCCTGGAAAGAAAAAGTAGGGGCGAGGCAACGCGGCGAGGCTATTGCACGGAGAGACAAGAGACTCCCGCGTTGCCTCGCCCTTACACCTTTCGCTATGACCAGCGTCCTTATTGCCCTGAACGTGGCCGTCTTCTTGTTGGAATTGGTGATGGAAGCTCAGGGACAATTGGCCCCTTTCTTAGCCAGGTGGACGCTCGTCCCGGCCGAACTGACGGCGAACCTGGGCCAAAAGTGGTACACGGTTTTTTCGGCCACGTTTCTGCACGTCAGTTGGGCGCACCTACTGGGCAATATGCTGTTCCTCTGGCTCTTTGGCCGGCCGGTGGAAAAGAAGCTGGGTCGCCACCGTTTCTTGCTCTTTTACTGGCTAACGGGCGCGCTGGCGACGGCCGTCCAGGTGGCCCTTAACCCCACCTCGCCCTCGCCCAACCTGGGGGCCAGTGGGGGGATAGCCGGTATCCTGGGTGGCTACGTGATACAATTGACCCGGCCGCCGGAGAACACACCCGGCCGGCGGTTGGGTCTGGTCGTTGGCTTAGTAGCTCTGGCCTTGTGGCTGACCTTCGACCTGGTGCGGGTGGAGACGGGCCTGGGCGACGTGCCTGCGCCGGTCAGCACGATTGCCCTGGGCGCGCACCTGGGCGGTTTCCTAGCGGGCTTGCTGTTGATAAAGCCGTTCGTGAAGCGTGAAACGTGAAGCGTCTGTTCACGTTTCACGTTTCACGCTTCACGTTTGACGCTTCAATCACGTGTTAAAGGAGAAGTAGACCCATGCGTCGTGAAGTCTTAACCTGGTCTGACGTGGATAAGTTGATTGATTACCTGGTACCGCAAATTCACGGCCGCTTCGATTCGATGGTCATCATTACGCGGGGAGGGATTGTGCCGGGTGGGTTGCTGGCCGAGGCCCTCAACATCACCTACGTTCTGACGGCGTCGGTGCGCTTTCCGGCCGACTTCCCTGGCCTCTACCACCCCGAACAGCGCTACGCCATTCCTGAATTTCTCCAATTCCCCGATGACCATTTGCTGGAAGGGCGGCGCGTGTTGGTGGTGGACGACGTATGG
>JBFMFT010000610.1:0-2294 GCA_040751925.1 Chloroflexota bacterium | reverse complement strand
GAGGGTTCCTGGGCGGCTTTCAGCCCCGACGGTGCTCGTCTGGTCATCGTTAGCCCGGACGGAGCCATCCGGCTCTGGCATGGCGTGGAGGGGAGGCTCATTGCCGAATTGAGAGGAGAACCGGCGGCCGCCGAACTGCCCAGTTTGCCGGCGGCCGCGCTGGCCCAAGCCATTAGCTTTAGCCCGGATAGCGCGTACCTGGTGGCGGCCGGGCCAGATAACGAAGTTCGACTCTGGCGGACAGAGGATGGTTCTCTCCATACCATCCTGGCGGATCACCTGGATACGGTCTGGTCGGCTCGCTTTAGCCCAGATAGCGCCCGCCTCGTTACGGGCAGCGCGGATGGCTCGGCCCGGCTGTGGCGAGTCGAAGACGGCGCGCTCCTGAAGATCATGCGCGGGCATACCTTCTTCGTGCTGTCGGCCGCCTTCAAGCCCGACGGCGCGCGGATCGTCACCACCAGTCTGGATAACACCGCCCGCCTCTGGGACGGGCAGACCGGTGACTTCCTGGCCGAATTGAGCGGACACGAGCGGGTCATCAATCAGGCTACTTTCAGTCCAGATGGAACGTACCTGGCTACCGCCAGCAGCGACGGCACCGTGCGCTTGTGGCAAGCTCAGGATGGCATCTTGAGCGGCCACACCGATTGGGTTTTGTGGGTTGGTTTCAGTCCCGACGGCCGGCGATTGGCGACGGCCAGCTTCGACCACACGGTGCGCCTTTGGAACGGTCTGACGGGAGCGTTGATCGCGCCGCTCACGGGCTTCCACGACTGGGCGCAGTTGGGCAGCTTTAGTCCCGACAGCACACGCCTGGCCGCTGGTAGCCGCGATGGCACGGTGCGCCTGTGGCGGGCGCGGGATGGGGCCCTACTGGACGTGCTAGAGGGCCACAGCAGCGTGGTGCGAACCACGCGCTTCAGCCCGGACGGGAGCCTGCTGGTTACGGCCAGCCGCGATAATACAGTCCGCCTGTGGGACGCTTTCGGCCGGGGCCTGGTGGTTACGCTGCGGGGACACACCGACACCGTGATGGACGCCCAATTCCTGCCTGATGGTCAGCGGGTGGTCACGGCCAGCCTGGATGGGACGGCTCGCCTGTGGGATAGCCGCGATGGAACGCTGCTGATGACTCTGACCGGCCACACGGCCGGTTTGCGCTCGCTCAACGTGAGTGGCGACGGAACGCGCATCATCACCGGCGGCTATGACGGCGCGGCCAACGTGTGGGATAGCCAGAGTGGGACGCTCTTAGCCACGCTAGAAGGCCATACGGGGCTGGTGACGGCCGTCAGCTTTAGCTCGGACGGCCGCCTCATCTTGACAGCCAGCGCGGATGGCACAGCCCGCCTGTGGGATGGACAACTGTACCACTTGTTGCATAGCCTGGAAGGACACGCCCGTTGGGTCAACGCGGCCGTCTTTAGCCCCGACGATAAGTTGATTGTGACGGTGAGCAACGATAGCACGGCCGAGGTGTGGGAGACGCAGACTGGCGCGCCAGTCGCCATCTTGCGTGGTCACAGCGACGTGGTCTGGTCGGCCGGGTTCAGTCCCGATGGGACACGGATTGTGACCTCCAGTTACGACGGCACGGCTCGCCTGTGGCAGCCCTTTGTAGACATCGAAGCGATGTTGGCGGCGGCCGATCAGCGCGTCAGCCGCCGCCTGACCGAAGAGGAGTGCCAGTTGTACCTGCACATGGAGAAGTGCCCGGCCGATGTTGTGACGGAAGAGGAGTGAGGGCCACATCATAGGGCGAGGGCCAATCGTAGACGTTTCTCGACTTCGCGCAAATCCTGCCAATTGTCGTAAATGGCGTCTTCCTCGTTGTCCCAAAGCTCGGCCAGGGAAGTTAAGCTCATCTGATCGAAAGCAGCCGCCTCAGATACAGCCGATTCGTTCTGTACACTATCCAGTTCGGCCGGCAACCATTCTTCAGACAGATCGGGCTGTGTTATCCCCCCGTTAGCGCCCTGCCCGGACTGGTAATAGTCGGCTACAGCCGGCTCTGGTTTCAACTTTTCGTACTCCTGGTACGATAGTATAACAGCGACGGGAAAACCATCTCGCTCTACGATCAGATGCTCGTCTGACCGATACGCCTCGACAAAACCCCTACCCTTAAACACCCTGTTTAACCCCCCATGCTATCCTATCCTTAAGAACCAGCGGCCCCCAACCCGGCCGCGCCCCACTCATCACTCATCACTCATCACTAACGATGACTAAACCGATGATTAAATCAATTTAAACATCGCCCATGACCGCCATATCTAGCCATTTAGTGG
>JBFMFT010000061.1:0-16042 GCA_040751925.1 Chloroflexota bacterium | reverse complement strand
TGTTATAGGGTGGGGGGAAACGGAATAGCTGGTCGGCCAGGGAAGGCTGTTGCGGCACGCGAATTTCGCCAAACTGCCGTTCGTAATTCGCCACGTTCTGAGCCAGGGCTATTTGCAGCAGCTTGGCGTGCATCGGTGACATGATGACGCGGGCCACAACGTCCCCTTTGGGCATCCGGGGGAGAATCTGGGCGAAATCCAGCACCATCTCGGCCGGGGTATGGCTGATAAAGGCAATGTTCGAATAGACCGCTTTCAGGTCTTTAGCCACTTCGATAGAGATTTTCTGCGGCGCGGCGGCCGGTTCTGACGGTTCACTCATAACATTCACTCCTTACGCCCCCTAAGATACCTTAGTTTGGAGTAAGAGTAAAGAGTAAGAGGTAAGAGTAAGAGTAAGGAAAGACCACTTACTCTTACTCTTACCTCTTACTCCTACTCCATGCTACAATAATGGCCGTAAACGTTGAGGATGGAGCGATATGCCAGACCAGGATTTTGAGATCGTCGAACACACGGCCGATTGGGCTATTCGTGTCTACGGCCGCGACCTGCGCCATTTGCTCCTGAACGCGGCGCGGGGGATGACCAGCCTGATGGCGGCCGACCTGGAGGCTATTCCACTGGACACGGAACGCAGCCTGGAATGGGAGGCTTTCGACGACGAGACCTTGTTGGTGGACTGGTTGAGCGAACTGGCTTACCTGGCTGAATCTGAGGGGCTGGTTTTCCGTGACTATGCGTTGGCGGAAGTCGCCCCCCGCCATTGGCGGGCCGTCGTGCGTGGCGGCCCGGCCGCCGAACTGCAAAAACACATCAAGGCCGTCACTTATCACAACCTGGAAATAACTAAAACGGCCGAAGGGTTGCAAGTGACAGTGGTATTGGACGCGTAGATAGCAAGTAGCAGGTGGCAGGTGGCAAGTAAGATCTGCCACTTGCCACCTGCCACTTGCCACAGGAGTAACGATAGTGATAACAAGCAAAGATTTCAAGCGCATTGACGACTACTTGTACGAATTTCCCAAGAGCTACCGGCCGGATATGCGCGTACCGGCTCGTTTCTATAGTGAGCCAGAACTGTTGCAGGGGGCGTTGGGTGATCAATGCCTGGAGCAACTGATCAACACGGCCACCATGCCGGGCATTGTCAAATACGCTCTGGCTATGCCGGACATCCACCAGGGCTATGGCTTCCCCATCGGCGGGGTCATCGCTACCGAACTGCCTGACGGTGTCATCTCTCCTGGCGGCGTGGGCTACGACGTGAACTGCGGCGTGCGTCTGCTGGCTTCGCGGCTGGATCGGGAGGAGCTGGCCCCTTACATCAATGATCTGGCGACGGCCCTGGATAACAACTGTCCCAGTGGGGTTGGTAAAGGCGGCAGCGTCAAGCTGCGGCCGGGCGAACTGGATAAGGTGCTGCACGATGGGGCGCATTGGGCTAAGGAGCGAGGCTATGCCACGGCCGCCGACCTCGAACACACCGAGGAGGAAGGTCGCCTGGATGGAGCGAACGCCAGCCTGGTCAGCAAGCGGGCCAAAGAGCGCGGGGCCGACCAGGTCGGCACGTTGGGCGCGGGCAACCACTTCATCGAGGTGGACGTGGTGGACGAGACCTTTGACGAGGTGGCGGCCGACCGGATGGGCTTGTTCCCCGGCCAGGTCGTCGTCCAGATCCACTGTGGCTCACGAGGTGTAGGTCACCAGATTTGCACCGATTACGTCAAGCGCTTTCAACAGTCTGTGCAGCAGTACGGTATCAAGCTGCCAGACCGTGAACTGGTTTGCGCTCCCCTCAGCAGTCCGGAGGGGCAGGAATACCTGGCGGCCATGAAGGCGGCGGCTAATTACGCCTTTGCCAATCGCCAGGTGTTGGTTTACCATATCCGGCGCAGTTTTGAGCAGGCGTTGGCTGGTAAAGTCCGGGACTACCACTTGCGCCAGGTTTACGACATTGCTCACAACATGGCAAAGATTGAGGAGCATACGGTGGACGGCCGCCAGTTGCGCGTCTGCGTCCATCGCAAGGGGGCCACCCGCGCCTTTGGCCCTGGTTCGCCAGTCTTGCCCGACGATTACCGCGACGTCGGCCAGCCCGTCTTAGTGCCCGGCTCGATGGGGACGGCCAGTTGGGTACTGCTGGGAACGGCCGGTTCGATGGAGCAGACCTTTGGCTCGACCTGCCACGGGGCCGGCCGCACCATGAGCCGGGCGAAGGCTAAACAGAAGATATGGGGCGGCGATCTGCGCCAGCAATTGGAGGATGAAGGAATCGCCGTGCGGGCCGGCAGTCTGCCTGGTCTGGCCGAAGAAGCCCCTATCGCCTACAAAGACGTGGACAAGGTGGTGGAAGTCGTACATGGCGCGGGCATCGCCAAGAAGGTGGCCCGGCTGGTGCCGATTGCGGTGATTAAAGGTTGAAGCCGGACGATAGGCGATATTAGTAATGAGTGATGAGTAATGAGGATTGAACTCATCACTCATCACTCATCACTCGGTGAAGTTCATGGACTCGGACAAGGGCAACTTTACCTGGCTGCTGCTGGGCTTCTTCGCTGGGGCGATAGTCACAGTGGTCATCATGGTTTTGAGCCGGAGGGACCGGCCGGCCCCTATCGTGATCACCGCGCCCGAACCGACGGCCGCCCCCGAACCGACCTCCACGCCACTACCCTCACCAACCCCTGGCCCCTTGCACGTCTACGTGAGCGGCGAGGTCAAGGCCCCGGCCGTCTACGACTTACCACCCGGCAGTTTAGTCCAGGACGCCATTAACCAGGCCGGTGGCTTCACGGCCGCCGCCGACCCCAGCCTGCTCAACCTGGCTCAACCCCTGGCCGATGGAATGCAGGTTCACGCCCCGGCCGCCGGTGAAGCTCCTACCCCCTTGCCCATCACAGAGCCAGAAGCCACTGCGCCGGCCGCAACAACGGCCGGAGAGACGGCCGGCCTGGTCAACCTCAACACGGCCACCGTCGAAGAACTGGACAGTCTGCCCGGCATTGGTCCCACTCTGGCCCAGAATATCGTAGACTACCGGGAATCGCAAGGCCCCTTCACCACCATCGAGGAGATTATGAACGTCCCTGGCATTGGCGAGGGGAAGTTTGAGCAAATCAAAAACCTGATTACGGTGAAGTGAAGCGTGAAGCGTGAAACGTGATCAATCGTTCGCCCCACCACGCAAGGCCCTCATTCTCAAGCCCTGCTGTCTGAGTCAGGTGTTGCTGGCAACGCCCTTGCTGGCTGTCTTGAGCGAGACTTTCCCCCAGGCCCGCTTTGACTGGGCAGTGAGCGAGTGGGCGCGGCAGGCCATCGCCGCCAACCCACGCCTGAAGGAGCTAATTCCTACCGGCCGGGTCGGGTTGCCGGGCGGCCGCTGGGCCGACGTTCGCCAATTAGCGCAACAATTGCGCCAGGAAGAATACGACACCTGCTTCATTCCCAGTCGTTCCGGCTGGCTGGGCTTGGCCGCCTGGCTGGCCGGCATCCCTCGGCGAATCGGGCTGAACGTGGGCGGCCGCGGCCTGACCCACACAATTCGAGTACGACCGCCGGCCGGCCAACTCCACGAAGCAGCCGTTTACCTCAGCCTGGCCCGCGCTCTAGGTATCGAGCGTGAGATGGGGATGGAGTATTATCCCCCGCCCGACGACCGCGCGGCCGTGACCCAACGGCTGGTGGACGAGCTAAACTGGCTGGGCGACGCGCCTCTGATCGTTATACACCCTGGCGGGGGGCAAAACCCGGTGCGGCCGGACGCCAGTAAGCGGTGGCCGCCAGAGCGATTTGCCTTGCTGGGCAATCACCTGGCCCGCGCCCACCAGGCTCGCGTGCTGTTGGTGGGGGCGACCAACGAACGGCCGTTGGCCCAAACCATTGCCGGACTGATGTCCAGCCCGGCCGTCAATCTGGCCGGCCGCCTCAGCCTGGGCGCGTTAGGCGCGTTAGGCGAAGTGGCCGACTTGTACGTGGGCAATGACACCGGGCCAACCCACGTGGCGGCGGCCGTCGGCTGCCCCACCCTGGCTATTTTCGGCCCCAGCGACCCGGCCGTGTCCGCTCCTTACGCCACCAAAGGCCACGTCGTGGCCCTCTGGCGCGACGGCGGTACGCCCTTCACCTGGGCCAATGGGGTGACGGTGAGCGAAGCGATAGCGGCGGCCGACACGTTGTTGGCCGCCACCAAAAACGTGAAACGTGAAACGTGAATCGTAAAAGGACGCTTCACGTTTCACGTTTCACGTTTTACGTTCTGGACAAAAGGAGTAAACCAATGGAATACATGAATCTCGGCCGTACCGGCCTCAAAGTCAGTCGTTTATGTCTGGGTACGATGAATTTTGGCCCCATGACCAGTGAGGAAGATAGCTTTGCCATCATGGACAAGGCTTTGGCAGAAGGGATCAACTTCTTCGACACGGCCAATGTCTATGGCTGGCAATTGGGACAGGGAGCCACCGAGCAGATTATCGGTCGCTGGCTCGCCCAGGGTGGCGGCCGGCGGGAGCGCATTGTGCTGGCCACGAAGGTCTTCGGCCGCATGGGCGATGGCCCCAACGACCGTCGCCTATCGGCCTACCACGTCCGCCGGGCTTGTGAGGAAAGCCTGCGCCGGCTGCAAACCGACCACATTGACCTCTACCAGATGCACCACGTAGACCGCGAGACGCCCTGGGAGGAACTCTGGCAGGCTATGGAGCAACTGGTGCGTGAAGGCAAGATACTCTACGTCGGCAGCAGCAACTTCGCCGCCTGGCACATCGTCCAGGCCAATTACGAAGCCGCCCGGCGCAACTTCCTGGGCCTGGTCAGCGAGCAGAGCATTTACAGCCTGAAGGATCGGATGATTGAACTAGAAGTCATGCCGGCCTGCCAGGCGTTAGGGCTGGCTATCCTGCCCTGGAGTCCGCTGGCCGGCGGCTTGCTGGGTGGGATTCTGGCTAAGGAGGCGCAAGGTCGCCGGGCTTCCGAAGGCATCCGCAAGGCGGTGGACAAGTATCGGCCGCAACTCGAAGCCTACGAGTCCCTGTGCCGGGAACTGGGTGAAAGCCCCGCCGACGTGGCTCTGGCCTGGATGCTGCATATACCCGGTGTCACCTCGCCCATCATTGGCCCGCGCACAATGGAACAGTTGAACGGCGGGTTACACGCCCTGACTATCAAGCTTGCGCCGGAGGTGATGAAGCGATTGGATACGATCTGGCCTGGCCCCGGCGGCCCGGCTCCCGAAGCCTACGCCTGGTAGTCAGGTTGAGGAACACGACCTACCGGCCGGCGGGTGTGCGGGCCAGTTCATCCAGGAAGATGCGCCGATCTTCCTCTTCCTGGATGGCTTCGCCCAATTCTCTAGCCCTGGCGTAGTGGCGAGCGTGTGATTTGGCGTCTCCGCTAACGGCCGCCGCCAGAGCCATTTCCAGGTGGGCAAAGGCCAGGTCCCAATCTTCACACTCGTTCGTCTCGCAGAAGGCCAGGCAGCGGTCGGCGTAGTGGAGGGCTTGCCCGGCCTCACCCAGTAGCGCGTGGACGTGTGCAAGCGTTATCTCAGCGCGGAGATGGTTGATGGGCTGCCCCACCTGCTGCCAGTGGTAAGCGGCGGCGTAAGCGGTGTAGCGCATTTCCTGATTCTCGGCCGCTGTCCTGTCGCTTTGGGTGGTCAAGTCCCAGGCCCGGTTGTTGCAGGCCACGGCGAATCGCCGATGCCATTGATTAATGGTTTCTTGCGTTGGAATGTCGGTCAACTATTCTCCTTCACCCTTCACGTTTCACATTCAAGTTCTCCAGCAACCTCCGGCTGGCCGCGGCAATTTCCAGGACGGCCGTCTCGAAGGCTTCTCGGTTGGCGCGGGAGGGCGCGCGGTAACCGGAAATTTTGCGGACGAACTGTAGGGCGGCCAACTGCAACTCTTCCTCGGTTGGCAGCCCCTCATTTTGGCGTAACTGGCGAATGTTTCGGCACATATTATTCTTAGTAGGGCAAACTTCCAGTTTGCTCACACCCGTGCAAGCTAAAAGGGTGCGCTACAGTAGGGCAAGCTTTCAGTTTGTCCACGCAAGCTGTAAGCGTGCGCTACAGTGGGTATCTTAACCAAAGAGAACATTATGGCAAGTCTAAAACGGGTATCATTCCATTGGTTCTGGCTATGCCTATTAGCTGCCTGTACGCCAATTGCTGGGCCGGCCGCGACTGTGCCAACGACCGGAGTAACTGAATCTCAACCACCGGCGATTTTGCCAACGCCCTTCCCGACGGAGACGACCATACCCACCCCTACGGCTTCTTCCCGGCCGGTCACTTCTCTAGCCGGAATGCCCGTCCAGGCCATGCAACTGGTCGCCCCCGGCCGGGGCTGGGCCTTGACCGATCAGCGGCTATGGTGGACGAATGACAACGGCCAGGAGTGGTTCGACGTAACCCCGGCCGGCCTCAATCCCCTACCCGGCTACCCCAACTTGCCGGTGACGGGCGTTTATTTCCTGGACGTCACGTTTGGTTGGCTGGTGACGGCCGCCCCCGCAGCGACTTCTACGGCCGAAACGCCAGCCACGACGCTGTGGGTCTACGCGACGGCCGATGGCGGCCTCACCTGGCAAAGCAGTGAATTGGCAACCTTTCCGCAGGTGGATGCGCCCACGATTTATGGAGGCGGGCTGGTGGCCCAGACCCAATTTCTGGACACCCAAACCGGCTGGGTACTGGTCAACGTCATTCCCAGCATGAACACCCGCCTGGGCGAATTGTTCCAGACAGCCGACGGCGGCCTGACCTGGCAGAAATTGACAATACCCATGGGCGGGCAGATTCGCTTTGCCAGCCCGGCGGCCGGCTGGGCCACCCTCGGCCCCACCCACTGGGTAGACGACCAGTTCTTTGCCACCCAAGACAGCGGCCTGAACTGGTCGCCGGTTAGGCTGGACATTCAGGCGGCCAGCGTGGGCTATGACCGGCCGGTCTTCTTTGATCCCCTGACAGGAGTGCTGCCCGTGCGTCTGGCCGATGAGCAGGGTCTTATTACAGGCGTAGCCTTTTACGCGACCCAGGATGGTGGGCAGAATTGGGGGCAGGTGGGTCTGTGGAGCGATCCGGCCGTCGCCGATTTCGGCCTGGCCGCGCCCATTCCTTCGGCCATCAGCAGTCTTTCGCACTGGGTAATAGGCGTGAACGGCACGGCCCTACACGCTACCTACGATGGCGGACAAAACTGGCAGACCATTACACCCAATGGCTTGACGGCCGAGGGCCTCATCGCCCTGGTCTTCGCCGACGAGACGAATGGTTGGGCGTTAGGCGGATCGGGGGCGTGCTTATGTCACCTGTTTGCGACGGCCGACGGCGGGCAGAATTGGACAATGAGCAATGAGCAATGAGCAATGAGCAATGAACAATGGAGGATGATTGTTCATTGTTCATTTGCTTTGCGGCCTTTGCCGAAGAAGAGGAAGTAGAAGAAGCCGGCCGATAACGCCAATCCCAGGACGACGACAATAATCCCAATCGTTTTGACTGCGCCCGTGCCGTCGCCGGTAGCGGCCGGGGTAGGCTCCTGAGCCAGAGCCGCCTGAATGGAGATTAGCCCCAGGCAAACAGTCAGAAAAAGCAACACAAAGATACGACGCATAAAACCTCGTATGAAAAGTGAAGAGTGAAAAGTGAATCACTTTTCGCTCTTCACTCTTCACTCTTCACTGCCTCTTTTGCCCCCTCGCCCAACTGGGCCGGGGCATGTTCAATGGCCCCCACGCCAAGCGGCTGCCACTTTTTGGCGATGTCACCACTGCGGAGACGGTGTTCCAGACCCCCTCTAGCGTGTACCTGCTCAAAGCCTTCCGGCTCGATGAACATACGCTGCCCTTCCAGAAGGGCCAGCACCCCCTCCTGGCCGGGTTCCGGCCGCCTGGCGACCAGCGCCTCTTGCTGCTCAATGGCGTGGGGATCGTAATCTAGCGGTTCGGTGTAGGTGGTAATGAAGCCCTCAAAGTTGCGGAGGACGACGCGACCAGGGGCCTGGGTCAAGACGTAATTGGGCATGACCGGAATTTTGCCGCCGCCGCCGGGGGCGTCCACCACATAGGTAGGAATGGCGTAACCGGAGGTGTGGCCGCGTAGCCCTTCGATGATCTCAATACCCTTGCTGACCGAAGTGCGGAAGTGGCCGGAGCCTTCCACCAGGTCGCACTGGTAAAGGTAGTACGGCCGCACCCGAATCTTCACCAGGTCTTGCACCAGCTTGCGCTGGATATGCACCGAGTCGTTGACGCCGGCCAACAGCACGCTCTGGTTGCCCAGCGGCACACCGGCGCGGGTCAGGCGGTCGCAAGCCCTGGCTAGTTCAGGCGTCACCTCCTTGGGGTGGTTGACGTGAATGTTCAGCCAGAAGGGGTGATACTTGGACACCATCTCGCAAAAGTCCGGTGTGACGCGCATGGGCAGGAAGACCGGCACCCGCGAGCCAATACGGATGATCTCCACGTGGGGAATGGCCCGCAGGCGGCCGAGAATCATATCCAACAGCTTAGGGGCCAACACCATTGGGTCGCCGCCGGAGAGCAAGACGTCACGGATTTGCGGGGTCTTCTCAATGTATTCAATTTGGGCGTCAAACTCCTTCTTGCTGAAGGTCTGGGTGGGGTCGCCCACGATGCGGCTGCGCGTGCAGTAGCGGCAATAGCTGGCGCATTGGGTGGTGACCAGCATCAGCACGCGGTCAGGGTAACGATGCACCAGGCCCGGCACAGGCGAGTGCTTGTCCTCGGCCAGCGAGTCCTCCATCATGGATTGGAAAGGGACCATTTCGCCGGCCGTAGGGATGACCTGCTTGCGAACAGGGCAGGTAGGGTCGTCGGGGTCAATCAAGCTGGCAAAGTAAGGCGTGATGTCCACGCGGAACAGGCCTTTGCTGTTGAGGGCTTTTTTCTCCGATTCGGTTAGGTTGATGACGCGGCCGAGTTCTTCAACGCTGTTAAGCCGGTGGCTCATCTGCCAGCGCCAATCCATCCACTCCTCGTCGGGAACGTCTTGCCAATAGGGAGCGCGGGTATAAATCGGTTCGGTGATGGGGTGTGCAGTCTGCGGGCTGGTCATGGTGTGTCTCCGTCATAACAGCTATTCACCGCCGAGGTGCGGGGAACGCCAAGTATTTGCTTCATTGGCGGAGATTGTACGATTTTTCACCAGTTTCGGCAACGACGCTGGGTTTAGACGCAGGTGGGAGATGACCCACCTGCGTCTACGGGGAGAGCAGCTTATTTGGTGATGCTCTTGCTCAAAATACTGTTAGCCGGGTCGAACTGGTAGCCCGCCTTGGTGATATTAGTCACCGTCAGGGTGTAAGTACCCCGGCCGCTCGACGTGCTAAACGTCGCTATACCCTGGTTGTTGGTGTAAACCGAGAGGTCTACCGTGTAGCCGCCAGGGAGCGTCCAGGTGACGTAGACCAGGGCGTTCTTCACTCTGGCCCCCGTTTCGGTGACGACGTACACTTTGCCCGTAACCTGAACCGACGAGCCGATTCGGCGGGCCGTTAAGGTGATGTTGCTGGAGCGCAGGCATTGGCTGACGCAGGTCACGTCAATCGTCACCTGGGTTGAGTTGCTGTCGCCCCAGTTGTCGGTGACGGTCAGGGTGGCAATGTATTGGCCGCCACTGGTGTACACGTGGCTGGGGTTGGCCTCCGCGCTGCTGCCGCCGTCGCCGAAGTTCCAGTGGTAGGAGACAATCGCCCCATCTGGGTCGTAGGAGCCGCTGCCCGTGAAGTTGACGGTCAGGGGTGGGTCGCCGCTGGTGGGATCGGCCGTCGCCACGGCCACGGGGGCCTGGTTGGGCGGCAAGACCTCAATCGTGAGCGTGGTCGTGCCAGTTGCGCCCCTATTATCGTATACCGTCAGCGTCACCAGCCACGTGCCGGCCTGGTAGAAGGTGTGGTAGGCTGTTGACCCCCAGTATTCGCCGCCGTCGCTGAAGGCCCAGCGGATATTGCCGATGGAGCCATCGGGGTCATAAGAGCCTTCGGCGAAGAAGGTTACGTCTAACGGAGCCGGGCCGGAGGTGGGTTCGGCCGCCGCGATGGCTATCGGGGCCTGGTTGGGGACGGTCGCTTCGATAGGCACGGTGTTGACGCTGGTTGCGCCCTGGTTGTCCGTTACGGTCAGGGTCACGACGTATTTACCGGCCGCCGTGTAGGTATGGCTGGGATTGGCCTCGGTCGAGGTCGCGCCATCGCCAAAGTCCCACAGGTAGCCGCTCACCGTGCCGTCGGGGTCGGTGCTGCCGGCCGAGCTGAAGTTGACCGTCAAGGGGATGTCTCCACCGGAAGTATTGGCATCAGCTACAGCTACCGGCCAGTCGTTGCCGCCCGCCCCAACTTGCCACGTGCCAATGCGGTAAGCGGCGTAGGGAGCTTCGTTTCGCATGAGCGACGCGCTGAGGAAGGCCAGGCCGTTAGCGGCCGTCACGTTGGGATAGGCTTCGCCAATGGGTGAGGTGGAGAAGGCAAAGCCCTGGGGGTCTATGATTACGCCCGCTTCGCTAATCCGCATCCCAAAGAGGTCGCTGCGGGCGTCCAGTTGATCGAGCGTCCAGGGGGCAAAGCGGTTCTTTTGTTCGTTGTAGACGACGAGGAACTGGCTGCCGTCCCAAGCGGCGCGCGGCCGGTACTGGTTGCCCACCCAGGGGGTGAGATTGAAGAGGGCCTGCATAGAGCCGTCGGCGTTGATCAGCCGGCCGCGCAGGTCGGTCTCCACACCGGAAGATAACTCCTGCGATTGGACGACCAGGGCGACGTTGTCGCTGGCGGCCACGCTGACCTCAAAGATGCCGTTGCCCCCGGCCGTCGAATAGTAAGAATTGACTGAAAACTCATTCCCGTGCGTGCCATCGGTATTGACGAAGGCGGCCATCGTGTTCGCCAACGGATCATCGTGGGTAAAGTTCTGCTGCCAGGCAGCCAGCCAACGGCCGCCAAAGGTTGTAACCGCAATGGATTGGACGTAGGAACCACCCAGGGTTATAGGCGTCGGGTCGAGTACCACGCCGTCTATGCCGCGCACACGAGCGGCGACGGGGAAGATGTACTGGATGTTGAAGCCAATCTGGTGGCCGACGACCAGGAAGGTATCGCCGACGGCGGCCACGTCTACCGAGCCGATGCCGTCAATGACCAGGAAGGGGGCGGCGTCTACCAGCGTGCCATCCTGTTGGATGCGCTGGGCGACGATGCCGCTACTGTTGGCCCAGGTGACGAGGTAAAGCGAGCCATTCCAGGCTACTTTGGGCGCGCCAGGGCCGTAGAGGTTGTCGCCGCTATCCAGTTGGATCGGCCCGGCCGTCAGGGGGAGACCATTGGCGTCGAGCGGCTGGGCCAGCACGCGGTCAGTGCTGCCGGTATAGCTGCTGTAAACGGCCATGTAACCGCTACTGCCCACGGCCACGTCGGGGCGCACCTGCATTGGCCCACCGATGCCGAGGGTCTGGTTGGGGCCGGCCACGTTGCTGGCCGAGATGTTGGCCGAAACCACGTCGTTCTGGTAGCTGACGTAGGCGGCCCAGACGAGTTGGATACCGGCCGTGCTGGTGGCGGCCGAAGGGCCAGTGGATGGGCCAGAGATAGCGATACCGCCTGGGTCAACGACCTGCCCCACACTGTTGACGCGGGCCAGACGGACGGCGTTGTTATAGCCCCAGGTCACTTTCCAGTACGCGCCATCCCAGGCGACGTTGGTGGTGGTGTAAGCCTGGGGCTGGTTTGGCCCGGAGATGTTTACCCCATTGCCGTCCAGCTTGACGCCGTCGGTGCTAACACGGGAGCCGGTGACGGCCGTCGTGAAGTTCGGCTGTTGCTGGGGCCAGACGATGTAGAACTGGCTGCCGTTGCTGGCCAGGTCATTGACGGTAGTCCCTGTCAGCAGCGTAATTGGTGTGGTGTCTAACGGGGTGATATTTTGGTCAAAGCGGATGGCGGCCGTATCGTAGAACTCGTCCCAGGCCAGCAGGTAGACACCGCCGGCATAAGCCAGGCGCAGGTTAAAGCGCAGGTAGTAGGTGGAATCTACCAGGGAGGTGGAAGGTAGCTCAACTGCGCCGGCGGCCGTGATCCGTACCGCTTGCAAATCACTGCTGGACGCGCTGCCCTCGAAGGCCACCGCCCAATCTAGGCCATCGCTGGCGACGGCCCACGAACCCGTAAAGGGGACTGCGCCAAAGATGCGAATGGGGGTGGTGTCTAGCACCTGGCCGGCCGGGGTGACGCGCACGGCCTCTAACGATTTCTCGTAATAGTAGCCGGTGCCGCTAATGGCGTAGCTCTCAAAGACGACCAGCCAGTTCGCGCCATTCCAGGCAATCTTGGGGTTCTCCTGGGAGCCTGGAGCCTGGCTGATCACGAAAGGCACGTCGTCGAGCAGGTTGCCGGAGGCGTCCAGGCGCATCCCGTATATGTCGCTGGAAGTCTCGTAGTCGTAGAAACTCGCGCCGCTGGGGAAGGCGCGTTCGTCGCCCCAGGCGGCTAATAGCAGATCGCCGCCGGCGGCTACGTCAGGGGCTAGTTGGTCGCTGGCGGCCGGGCCAATCACGTCGTCGCCCGGTAGAAACTGGGCGGGCATGGCGGAGGCGGCCGAGGCGCTCCAAGCCAGGGCCAGTAGTAAAGACAGAACCAAGAACAGAGTGCGGGGTCTCATTTTTATTCTCCATAGGTGAACTTGGGAACAAGATAGGCGAGGTACCGAGCGAGAAAGTAGCCTCAAACTGCCAGGGCTATTGTAGGATGGACGGCGGCCAGTTTTCAGTGACGTTTGTCACTAAGGAGACGGATAAACGTCACCCTTGCCTGGCGTCGGCGGCCGTTTACCAGTATAGTGGCGGCCGGAACAGCCAGGTATGGGCTAAAGTAGGGTGGCTATTCAGACCTTAGTCGAAAAGTAAACATCCGACGTTGGCTCAACGTCGGATGTTTGACGCTGCCCTTTTTGACAGAAAAGTGTATTGTGGATAGAGTTTTGAGTTGTATGGTTTTGTTGCCTGCGACGCTGGTCGCTTTGGTTGTTGCCGGCCCTGCCCTAGTTATAGCTTTGAGCCGATGGCGCGCCCGTTACGCGAGTGGAGCAGTGGCTACCCTGCTGGCCCTCCTGGCGGTGGGCTGGTTGGCGGCTGGCCGTCGTCTGCCGCTCGCTTTCACTTTCTCCCACTGGCCGGCGGCCGCCTCTTTACCCTCCTGGACGTGGCGCGTGGATAACGTGGCCTGGCAATTGAGCGTCTTCGTGTTGCTGCTGGCGACGGCCGTTGTCCTGGCGGAAGTGGCAGGTGGCGGGTGGCAGGTGTGGCGCAAGCCGGCGGCTTGCGTTACTCTGCTCCTCCCCCTCACGGCGGCCACCCTGCTGGCTCTATGGGCTGACTCATTGGCGGCCGTGCTGGTTAGTTGGGCATTACTCAATGGCCTGTGGATCGGGTCGCTGGCCCTGGCCCGCACAACTTCGACCAGCACAGGTTGGGGGCAGCAAGACAAAGCCCTGATCCGCCTGACGATTGGGCTGGCCGGCCTCCTTTTTGTGTGGCTGGCCGCGGCGGCCTTACCTGACGGCGGTATGGCGGCCGGCCTGGGAATGAGCAAATGGCCGTCTCTGGCCGTGGCCTGGCTGCTGGTCGCTCTGGTGGTGCAGATGGGTGTGTTCCCGCTTCACGTGTGGCGGCCATACGGCTGGCATTTACCAACGAACTTGTCCGCCCTCTTTCACCTTCTCCCCACCATCGCCGGAGCCTCGTTGCTGGCCCGCCTGGTAGCCAGCAGCGACGCGCCGATGGCCTTTAGCCTGCCTCTCACCCTGGTCGGTTTGCTGAGTTTATTAGCGGGGGTGGGCATGGCCTGGTCTGGCACGGCCCGGCCGGAGCGGGCCGTGGCGGCCCTGGCGGTGGCGCAAAGTAGTCTTATTCTGCTGGCCGGTGTGTGGGCTGGGCCGGCGGCCGCCCTGGCCGAGACTCGCGTGCTGGCGCTAGGAGTAGGCGCGCTCTTCCTGGTAACCACCGGCAGCCGGCAGCCGACGGCGGACGGGGGTTCACCGGCCAGTTTTCGCCTTTCATCCTTCATCCTTCATCCTTCATCCTTTATCACGGTCGCTGCCCTGACCGGCCTGCCCCTGACGGCCGGCTTCCTCGGCCGGGCCGCTCTGTACGAGGCGTGGTTGGCGGACGGCCGCTGGCTGCTGGTTCTGACCACTGCCCTGCTGCACATTCCCCTGGTGACGGCCGCCTACGTCGTGATCCGCGAATCCAAAATCGAAAATCCAAGATCCAAAGTCCAACTACTGGCCCTGCTTCTTTTGGCTCTGGGGTTACTATCCTTACCTTCAGGAGCGTTGATCGAGCAGGTTAGTCTCATCACCTGGTTGGCGGTGTTGGTAGCGGCCGTGGGCGGGGTGGCCCTGACTCGTCGGATGGATGCTCTGCAGAGCGCGCAGGAGAGTTGGCGCGAAGCAGTGCGGGCCATCCTTCCCTTCTACCCGATCTTCGCCTGGTTGCGCCGGGCCATTGTCGTCATTAGCCTGGCTCTGCGGGAGACCGCTCGCCTGCTAGAAGGGGAGAATGGTCTGCTCTGGCTGCTGGCCTTGCTGGCGATTGTCTGGCTAGCCGTGAGACGATAATCCCCCGACTATGACCTTTCCGACGATATTTGACTGGCTGGAGCGGTTTGCCTGGTTGCGGGGTTTCCCGGCCGCCTACGTTGTCCTGCTCGCGGCCTTTATCATCGTCGTCGTGGGCGATTGGCGGGTGGCGATTTTTGCCCTGGCTCTACAATACCTGGTGAGTGGGTTGCTTTTCGTGGACGTATTGGATCCACGCCTGGCAATCGTCAAAGTTCTGACGGGGCTGTTCATTTGCCTCATGCTCTATTGGACGGCCCGCCAGGTTAAGCTGGGCGGCCGGCCGGCCGCCCCGAATAACAATAGGTACTTGTCTATTGGGCCTATCCAGGCGCCGTTGGCAATTCTTTGGCGGCTGGCCTCGGCCGCGTTGATGGCCTGGCTCGTGTGGACGTTGGCCCAGCGGCCGGAGTACCAGGCGCCTTTCGTGCCAGCCCACGTCAACCTGGCGATTTACGCCCTGGCCGGCCTGGGGCTGCTGGGTCTGAGCTGGACAGCGCACCCTTTTTGGGCTGGTTTGGGTCTGCTGACGGCCCTGGTCGGCGGCGAGCTTCTGTACAGCGCGGTGGAACAATCGGTAGCCACGTTGGTTCTTCTAGCGGCGGTCGACCTGCTGGTGACGTTGGTCATTGCCTACTTGACCCAGGCCCACCACGTAATCATCACCTAATACGGGTAAAATAGGAACAGGCACTCCATTACCAATCGCGTGTTGGCGTTACGCTCAAGCTGCCCCAGGGCTTCCCGCGTCTGCTTGAGGCTGGCTAAGACTTGTTCTGGCCGCCACCTGTAGGCCAACTCCTCCAACTCGGCTTGCTGGTCTACGTTGGTTAGTGATCCCCCCTCACCTTGAACCAATAGGGCCAGGTCGCGCCACCAACTTTGCCAGGTTTGCAGTACGGGCGGCAACGCTTCGGCGTCCTCGGCCAGTTTAGCCGCCAGGCTGAAGCGGGCCACCCGCCGGCCCCTGAGGGCTGTCTGTAGGGCAGCCAGATGAGCGGCGCGGGTTTCTAGTAGGGACGGGTCGGCCGCCGCTTGCACGGCCCAACCCAAGCGGCCGCCCGACAGATGGGCCAACAAATGGGCCTTATCTGGCGGCACGTGCCAACGGCCAGCCAGCGACCTCTCCACCAGCTCAACGGATAGCGGCCGCAGGGTAATTATCCGGCAGCGCGAACGAATGGTGGGCAGGAGGGTATCGGCGTCGGCGGCCGTCAAAAGCAAGACCACTCCGGCCGGTGGTTCTTCCAACGTTTTCAAGAAGGCGTTGGCCGCGCCAGGGGTAGCCGTCTCGAACTGGCGTAGGATGGCTACTTTCCAATGGGCTTCATAGGCGGCCAGGTTCAACTCCTGCTGCAATTCCCGAATCTGGTCAATTTTGAGGGTGGTCTTGCCGCGGCCGCTCACCTCC
>JBFMFT010000609.1:0-2298 GCA_040751925.1 Chloroflexota bacterium | reverse complement strand
CGCATAAAAGGTACTCCAGGCCGCCGCGTAGACGGCCATCCAGTGGCCGGAGAAGAGCCGGCCGAAGGCCGGCGGTGTTTCCAGGAGACCCCGGCTCCACAGTACGGCCGCCACCATCCCCCACGTCAGGTTGACCACCGCGTACAAGATAAAGACCACCGTCATCACCCGCATCCAGGTCGGCGCGCCGCGGAAAGCGTGCTTCCAGAAGGTGCGGCCGCCGGCCGGTGGGTCTGGTTCGCCGGTCATCAGGGCGGCCGGCACACCCACGACAAAAATACCCATGTGCAGGGGGAAGAAGCACCACGTCCACTCGATACCCAACCAGGCTGCGCCATGGACGACCAGGCTGGCGACGAAGCCGGCGGCCGACAACACCATCAGGGGATAAACAAGACGTCTCATAGGGACACTAATTCTAACCCAACAGCCAGCCCACCGACCAATCGGGTTTGGCTGATAATCGCTGATAGGGTTACAATGAACTGGATGGCTGGCTACCTGGCAAAACGGCTCTTTTCCGGTTTACTCTCCTTCCTCCTCTTTACGGCCGTCCTCTTCCTGGCAATCAACCTGCTCATCCCTGGCGACTACGTTGGCACGTTGGCCGCTTTTATGGCCCCAGAGGAAATGGCCGCGTTGCGGGCAGAGTTTGGCTTGGATCAACCGTTGTGGCGGCAATATCTGACCTGGCTGGGCCACTTGCTGCGCGGGGACTTGGGGCAATCTTTCACGGGCGTCGTCACCCGCGCCCCTGTGACCGAGCTACTGCAGAGCGCGTTGCCGGCCACCTTGCTGGTCTTCATCCTGGGGGCCGCCCTGGCCTTCGGGTTGGGGCTGCAACTGAGCCAAATAGCGGCGCGGCCGTCCGGCCGCCGGTTGAGTGGCGGTATTACCCTGGCCTCGGTGATCCTGTACACCACCTTTCCCCCCTGGTTGACGTTTTTGCTGGCCTACTTCCTGGTGGATCGCTTTAAGATCATACCTGGCCTGACCTCGATCCAGTTCAGCCGCAACCTGTGGCTAGACGCGCCGTTGGAGCCAGCGGCCGTGATGCTGCGGATGGTGTTGGTACTGGCGGCCGTACTGGTGACGATTTACTTACTCAATTGGCTGTGGCGGCGCTGGCGGCGGCGCAACCTGCCCTCGCTGCTCGGTTGGCTGCTGTTTCCGGCGGCCACCATCGGCGTCTGGTACGGGGGTGGCTACTTACCGCTGGCGGCCAATATCCTGCAAGTAGCCTTGATTCCCTTAACCGCCTTTATTCTGCTATCCTTTGGCGACACAGCCCTGTTGATGCGGGCCAGTATGCTCGACGTCCAGCACGAAACCTACATCCTGCTGGCCCAGGCAAAGGGGTTGTCGCCGCGGGCGGTGCGCGGCCGGCACGTCGCCCGCAACGCCTTTTTGCCCGTTTTGACCCGTTTCGTGATCAACCTGCCCTATCTCCTGACCGGCGTCGTCATCGTCGAACGGGCCACGCACTGGTCAGGGATCGGCGATCTGTTGTTCCGCGCTGTGGAGAATCAGGATACCTACGTCTACATGGCTATTATGGTAATCGTGGGATTGGTCACGCTGGCGGCCCGGCTGTTGCTGGAACTTTTGTACGTCTACTTGGACCCACGCCTGCGCTTCGGCGAGGCGACGATCCAGTAATGTAACTATTCAGCCAGAAACCAGGTTTTTCCCTGGCAGAGCGTGATGATTGGCGACAAAAAACCTGGTTTCTTCAGAGAGCCTGAATAGTTACCCAGTAATTATGATGAGCAAAATGCGGCGCGGCCGTACCCTCACAATCACCTGGCGACGCTGGCGCGAAGGTTGGCGGGTCTTTGCCGGAAATCGCCTGGCCCTGTTGGGCTTCTGGCTGATTGCCTGGTTCGCTTTTCTCTCGGCCGTCTACCCCCTCCTGCGGGCGACCGTTTGGGCTTACGACATCTACGATCCCATTACCGGCTACGACCGCGACATCTTCCAGCACCCGTCGCCGCCAAGCTGGCTCCGGCCGGAGCAACTGGCGGCCGACGATCCGCACCGCTACGACCTCAACCGCCCTTCCTATGACCACCTGCTCGGCACCGATACCCTGGGGCGCGACGTGTTGAGCGTGTTGCTGGCCTCCACCGGCCCCTCGTTTATCGTCGGGTTGTCGGCCGCCCTGACCACGGCCGGGGTGGGGCTGGCTATCGCTACCGTGTCGGCCTATTATCGCGGCCCGGCCGACGGCCTCTTGACCCACCTTTCCAACGCCTTTCTGCTGCTGCCGCCGCCAATCCTGATGATTGCCATCGGCTC
>JBFMFT010000608.1:0-2309 GCA_040751925.1 Chloroflexota bacterium | reverse complement strand
GAACCCGGCCGAGGCCCGTGAGGTGGCCTGGCGTGGCGCGACCTACGTGCTGCAAAACCACACCTGGGATGGTAACGCCCAGGCGGTCATCTCATGGATACCCGGTAGGGGCGAGGCAACTGGGGGGGGTAGTATCCCAGATCCAGAAGATTGTCTCCCAGTTGCCTCGCCCTTACGACGCACCCCGATTTTGGACGATAAGTTGCGCCAGCGGCTCTACCGGGCCACGCGGCCGGACCTGGCCGGCCCCTTACTGGCCCGCCACCTGCGCCCGGCCTGGAAGAAGGAGTTTGAGCCAGCCCCAGCCGTGACGAATATCACCGTCCTCAAGTACAAGCCCGGCCGTCGCTGCGTGCTGGCCTACCAATTGCCCGGCCGCTCGCGGAATGGGCAGCCGGCCGCCTCCCGCCCGGTGATTGGCAAAGTCTTCCGCGACGAGCGGGGCGAACGCCTCTTGGCTCTGCAAGAGTTCCTCTGGCGCGACGGCTTTGGCCCACAGGCGGCCGACAAGATTTACGTCCCTCGTCCCCTGGCTTACGTGCCGGAGATGCGGATGCTGGTGCAGGAACAGGCGGCCGGGGCTACCCTCAACCAATTGGTGGAAGACCCTGGCTTACCGAAGCTGGTCCGGCGCAGCGCGGAAGGATTGGCGAAATTACACAACACACCGGCTCCCGCTCCGGCCGGCTTTCCCCTGGATGCTTATACCCTGGCTTCGGAACGGGTTAATCTTGACCGCTTTACCGCCGACCTGGCGACGATGCGGCCGGCCGATGCGGCGGCCGTGGCCCGGCTGCGTGACGCTCTGCAAGCGTGGGCTACCCAGTTGCCCGACCCGCCGGCTCTGACGCCTGTCCACCGCGACTTTTACTACAGCCAGGTCTTATTCGACGAGGCTCGCCTGACCCTGATTGACTTCGACCTGCTGGCCCTGGGCGACCCGGCCCTTGACGTAGCCAACTTCACCGCCCACCTCTACTTCCTGGGGTTGGATCGTCTGGGCCATCTGGACGCGCTGGCCAAGGAAGCCGAGTTGTTCCAGGCGGTCTACGGCCGCTACCGGCCGCTCGACGCCACCTTCACCCAACGGCTCCATTTTTACCAGACGGCCACCTTCTTCCGCCTGTTGAACGTGGTAGCTCCCCGGCCGGGGCTGGCCCAGCATTTTGAGACGTTATATACGCATACGGCCGGTCTCATCAATTTGTTGGAATCGTGACGGACAGGATTTAGCTTGCCCCTCCCGTTGAATCAATTTTGTGGATTTAATAGCGGGAGGTTGCACTGGCACCTCGAGGCAGGGGATGTGTTATTAACATTCCGCTTCCCGCTGCAGCGGGAAGCGACTGGCGGCATCTGAGGATGCCTCACTCCTCATTTCATAACATGAGTGATACAGGTAAGAAGAAAAAGGGGCGGGACGTGCCTCTGATCGGGATAGACGCCCGCTATCTACGCTATCTCCGGCCGTACACCGGCTGGCTCATCCTTTCTGTTCTCTTGATATTCCTGGTGGCTCTGTTGGAGACGCTTGCTCCCTGGCCGCTCAAGTTCATCGTGGACAACGTGGTGGGAGGTAAACCGTTCACGGGGGCGGCCGGTGAATGGCTGATCGCTAACCTGGGTACAGACCAACGGGTGCAGGCGGCCGCCCTGGGCATTGGCCTCCTGGCGATTACCCTTTTGCAAGGGCTGAACGGCTTTGCCTACGAGTACGTCAATGGTGTGGTACAAGAGAAAGCCACCTTTCTCTTGCGCTCCGAAGTTTTCCGCCACGTCCAGCGTCTCTCTCTGGAGTTCTACGACCAGGCTCGCCTGGGCGACCTGATCAAGCGCGTCACCGACGACGCCGGCCGGGTCATGGTAGCCCTGGTCGGCAGCATGGGCGAGTTCCTGGTCAACGGCGTCAAGTTCTTCAGCTTCGCCGTCGTCATGCTCTTCGTCAACTGGCGTTTCTCGGTCATTGTTCTGGCCTACGTGCCACTCCTTCTCTTTCTCTACCTGACCTTCCGCCAAAACATCCGCGCTACCACCAAAGCCGCCCGGCAAGAGGAAGGGGAGATGATGAATCTCACTCTGGAAACAATAGGGGCGATCCGCGTAGTCAAGGCCTTTGGCCGCGAAGAATACCAGCAAGCCCAGTTCGACGCGCACGGAGCGGAACGGGTGCGGGCCGGCTTGCGGGCCATCCGCTGGGAAGCCTCCTTCAATCCGGTCATGGACTTTATCCAGGCGGCCAGCACGGCCGCCGTGATCTGGTATGGCGTCTCGCAAATCCTGGTCGGCCACCTGAGCGTGGGCGGGCTGCT
>JBFMFT010000607.1:0-2311 GCA_040751925.1 Chloroflexota bacterium | reverse complement strand
GTAAGCCCCATAGAAGGCAAAGTAAGCCTGGTTCAGTTTGCGGATCGAATAGCCATTGGCGACGAAAAACTGTCGCCGCTCCTCCATATACTGCTCCGCTTCCTCGATTCTCCCCTGGGCTAATAGCTCATCCACCCGCACCCGCGTCTGGCGCATTTCGGCTCGGAAATCAAAAGCCGGCCGTTCGGCCGGCGGCGCGGGTTCTGGAGGCGCGGCCGTCTCGGGTGGGGGGGCCAGTTCGGGGTAATAGCGGGCGACCACCAGTGGGCCAACCTCCTTACCAAAGAGCGAAGCCACTGTTTCGTTAAGCGTGCGGAGCGTCGGGCTGGCCGCGTAAGACGCCCCCAACGGCCGTAAGGTCAACCAATGATGCGCCCATTCGTGAGCCACCACCTCGGCCAGATAATTCACGTCACTCGTTTCCAGAATCATCGCCGGATAGATGCCCACGCCGCCGATGGGCGTCACCAGGGCCGAGCGATCCAGGTTGTCGTAAATGGTTGTCTCCAACTCCTCCTGGAAGGGTACAGCCAGGCCGTGTTCCAACGAGATATTGTAAAGCTGGCGGATTTCGTGGCGGGGGGAGACGATGAGGGCCAGAGGAAGCGGCGTGACGTGGGCCTGCACCGGCGGCCAGACCCGGCCGAGAATGCCAAATCCCTGCTCGATCAACACGGCCGCCACCTGTTCCTCCACAATGGCCTCCACCAATGGCTGCCAGTCGGCCAATTGCCGCCGGTTGGCAGTGGCAGTGGCCTGCAAAGGAGCGGCGGCGGCGGCCGGATCGATCACCGACGGGTCAGCGTAGAGAGCGTTTACGTCGCGCTCCAACTGGCGCGTCTCCCCCGTCAGGGTCAGGTAGCGAACCACCAGCTCTTTGCCCGTTGTTTCGTCCAGATATGCGGAGCCGGCCGTCAGAGCGGCCGTCCCCTTTTGCCACAGGGCGTTAGCCTCCCACACCAGAAAGTCAAACTGGCGCGGCCGGGTGAACGTTTCCAGGCGGTAGCGTTCCTCCTGAAAGGTCGGCCATTCCGGCCCCACCCCACTGACAAAGAGAAGGGTGAGGATTAGCAGTCGAAAAGACGCAGATAATCGTTGCCAGAACATACGTTACCTATGGTACAATGAACAATGAACAATGGACAATTGTTCATTGTTCATTGTTCATTGTCCATTGTTCATTGCAAAAGGGTAGTATGCGCTTTTTAGTAACAGGAGGGGCTGGCTTTTTGGGGTCGGCCCTGGCTAACCGTTTGGCCCAGGACGGCCACGAAGTGCGCGTCCTGGACGATTTGAGTACCGGCGACCGCGCCTTTCTCTCCCCGGCCGTCTTCTTCACCCGCGGCGACGTGACCAATATCCCTCAATTGTGGTCGGTTCTTCAGGAAGTAGATTGCGTTTACCACCTGGCTGCCCGCGTCTTCGTCGCCCAATCCATCCTTTACCCCCGCGACTACAACGCCACCAACGTCGGCGGCACGGTCAGTCTGATGGAAGCCATGCGCGACGCCGGTGTGCGGCGGGTAGTGCTGGCCTCATCGGGGGCGGTCTACGGCCAGCAGCCGCGCCAACCCGTCCAGGAAGGGGATATGCCCCGGCCGGATTCACCCTACGCCGTCAGCAAGTGGGCGGCCGAACAGTACGTCCACACCATCGGCGCATTGTGGGGCATCGAAACGGTGGCTCTGCGTATCTTCAACGCCTACGGGCCACACCAACGGCTGCCCGCCTCCCACCCGCCCATTGTCCCCCACATTCTGCGCCAGGCCCTCACCGGCGGCTCGGTGGTCATTCACGGCGACGGCCGCCAGACGCGGGATTTCGTCTACCTGGACGATGTGGTAGCCGCCCTGGTCAGCGCGGCCACGGCCGACAACGTGAACCGCCAGGTCATCAACGTCGGCAGTGGGGTGGAGACCACTGTCAATGACCTGGTAGATCGGGTGGAACGGGTGATCGGCCGGCGGGTCAACCGCCTCTACAACCGCGAGAAGTCAGGTGGGGTGGCCCGCCTGGTCGCCAACATCAGCCAGGCCCAGGCGTTGCTGGGTTTCCGGCCGCAGGTCAGCCTGGCCGATGGGCTGCGCTTGACACTGACGAAGGACGAGCGGTTGGGAGGAAAATGAAAACCCCGTAGGTCGCGGCGACCTACGGGGTTTTCCGAGGATGCCCTGGAGAGGACTCGAACCTCCACGCCCGAAGGCATAGGCCCTCAACCTACCGCGTATACCAATTCCGCCACCAGGGCCAACTGATGAGTATTATACACAAGCGGCCGTCGGTTCGCAACTTCCGGCCGCCAGTAGACCTG
>JBFMFT010000606.1:0-2317 GCA_040751925.1 Chloroflexota bacterium | reverse complement strand
CATCGGCGTCCCCGGCTACCCCGTCAGCGCGGCCCTGACGGGTGAGATTTTTGTCGAGCCACTGTTGGCCCGCTGGCAGGGGCGGCCGGCCTACCAGCTCCCCACCCTCCAGGCCACCCTGACCCGCAAGGTCGTCTCCTCCACTGGCGACGACGATTACGTGCGGGTGACGGTGGGCAAGGTGGGCGAGCGCGTCCTGGCGACGCCCCTCGGCCGCGGGGCGGGTGTGATTACCTCCCTGGTGCGGGCCGATGGCCTGGTGCGAATCCCCCGCTTCAGCGAAGGGGCCGACGTGGGGGCGGCCGTCACCACCCACCTCTACCGCTCCCCGGCCGAGATCGAGCGCACGATTGTGGTCATTGGCAGCCACGACCTGACCCTCGACCTGCTGGCCCAATTCCTGGCGGCGCGGGCCGAGGGGCTGCGCCTGGCTTCGGCCAACGTGGGCAGCCTGGGTGGACTGGTGGCTCTGCGGCGCGGTGAGGCCCACCTGGCCGGTTCACATTTATTGGACCCGGAGAGCGGCCTGTACAATGATAGTTACGTTCGGCGCTATCTACCCGGTTTGGCGGTGGCGTTGGTGACGCTGGTCGGCCGCGAGCAGGGCTGGCTAGTGCGGCCGGGCAATTCCAAAGGTTTGAGCCATTGGGCCGACGCGGCCCGGCCGGACGTGCAAATCGTCAACCGCCAGCGCGGGGCTGGCACGCGGGTCTTGCTGGATTACGAGCTAGGCAAACTAGGGATTCAACCCGCCAACGTGCGCGGCTACGAACGGGAGGAGTACACCCACCTGGCGGTGGCGGCGGCCGTCGCTTCCGGCGTGGCCGACGCGGGCCTGGGCATCCGGGCGGCCGCCCGCGCCCTGGACTTAGATTTCGTCCCCCTGGCCCACGAGCAATACGACCTGGTCATTCCCCTGGCCTATTACGACAGCGTGTTGTTGCGGCCGTTGCTGGCCCTGCTACACGACCAGGAGTTCCGGGCGGCGGTAGCGGCGATGCCGGGGTATGACGTGCGGCCGATGGGGGAGGTGCGGGTCTTGCAATGAACAATGAACAATGAACAATGAACAATGCGCCCTGGCGTAGCGCGGTGGGGAGGCCAGCCACAGCCAGAGGCGGTGAATTGCCCGCCGGGGTCAGCGGGATTTTGGAGGTTTAATAGCGGGATAATGGCACTGGCACCTCGAGGCAGGGTGTGTGTTTTTAACATTTTGGCTTCCCGATGCAGCGGGAGATGACGGTGGATATGGGGGCGCTCTCAGCCCCAGGCGGGCAGATTGCCTTGCCGCCTGTCCCGGCCGGGGTACAATATATCTACTCTGCCGGAGGGTGGAGGGGACGGAGATACCATGAGCAATGGGAGATTCCGTGTTTTACACAAGAACTCACAGGAGGTAAGGTCATGGACAACACCGCCGTTATCATTGTAGTCATTTTTGCCGTCATCGTCGTGGCGGCCTTCGCGGTCTATCGGCGGCGGAGCGAGGTCAAGATTCGCGGGCCGTTGGGGACAGGGCTAGAGTTGAAGGCTTCCAATAAAGGAAAAGAGTCCCAGCCTGGCGTCAAGGTCGAAGACGCCACCAGTCGCCGGGGAGGATTGCTGGCAGAGGACAAGACCGGCCGGGGTGTGGATGCCAAACGTATTGATACGGCCGACGATATTCTTCTCAGTAGTAGCCCACCATCGGCCGACGACCCAAAAGCCTAAGCCCCGGTGAGCGGCCGGGGCCAACGGCCAGCGCGAGCCAGGCACAGGCCGGGCGCGACATTATCGTCGTGGCCGGCGATTACGTCGTGGGGGCGCAGGGGCAACGTATCCCCCTCCAACGGCCGCCCCAGGCCCCCCACTTCACCGGCCGTCAGCCTGAACTGGACTGGCTGCTGGCCCGCTTGCAACCCGGCCGCGCCGTCACCCTCTGCGGCCCCGGCGGCGTGGGCAAGACGGCCCTGGCCGCCGCCGCGCTCTGGTCACTCGCTCCCGACCAGTCGCCGCCCGAACGCTTCCCCGACGGTATCCTCTTTCACAGCTTCTACAACCAATCCCAGGCCGCCCTCTGCCTGGAACACGTCGCCCGCTCCCTGGGCGAAGACCCGCGCCCCACGCCACATGAAGCCGCCCAACGCGCCCTCAGCGGCCGGGTGGCCCTGGTCGTCCTGGACGGCGCGGAGAACGCCGACGATCTGGCGGCCGTCCTGCAACTCTGTGGTAGTGGCGGTGTCCTCATCACCAGCCGCCGTCGCCGCGACGCCCAGGCCGCCTGGACGTGCCGCCCCTGCCCCTGGACCAGGCCATCGCCCTCCTACAACAATGGGCC
>JBFMFT010000605.1:0-2321 GCA_040751925.1 Chloroflexota bacterium | reverse complement strand
AGCCAGGCTTCGTTACCAGGTAAGGGGCCGTAGGCTTCTTCCAGGAACGGCCGCACCAACTGAGCCATTTCCCCGTCGCTGCGTCGCTGCAAGTATTGGCGGCTGACCCAATTCAACTTATCCCAGTCGAAGATGGACGGGCTAACCGATAGCCGTCCCAGGCGGATTTGCCGCAGCACCTCCCCCTGGTTGATGATCTCCTGGGCGTTGTCGGGGGCCCACCCCAGCAGCAGCAGGTAATTGAACAGGGCTTCCGGCAGATAACCGGCCGCCTGGAAGTCGGTAATCAAGTAGCCACCTTCGGGGTCGCGCTTCTTCAGCTTCTCGCCGCGCTTATTCAAGATGAGCGGCAAATGCACCCAAACCGGCTCCGGCCAGCCCAGAGCGCGGTAGAGGTGGACGTGGATGTAAGAGGTAGAAATCCAGTCGTCGCCCCGCACCACGTGGGTAATGCCCATCTGGTGATCATCCACAACGCTGGCCAGGTGGTAGAGGGGACGGCCGTCGCTCCGCACCAGGATTGTGTCGCGCAGCTTCTCGTTGTCAAAGGTGATCGGGCCGCGCAGAGCATCGTGAATGACCGTCTGGCCGCTCTTGGGCAGGCGCAGGCGGAGGGGCTGGCCGTCGTCAGGCCCGGCCGGATGATCAGGGTCATCGCCATAATAAGCGAAGCCGCCGGCCACCAACTCTCGCATCGCCTGTCGGTGGAAGGACAGCCGTTGCGACTGGATGTAAGGGCCATAATCGCCCCCCACGTCGGGGCCTTCGTCCCAATCCAGCCCCAACCAGGTCAGGGCTTCCAGCATGGCCTGGATGGCCCCGGCCGTATTGCGTTCGGGGTCGGTGTCGTCAATGCGAATGATAAAATCGCCCCTCATGGCCCGCGCCAACGCCCAGCTAAAGAGGGCGGTGTGCAGGTTGCCAATGTGGGGTGTGCCAGTCGGGCTGGGGGCGTAACGGAATCTAGGTGTCATACAACAGTAATCGGTAAAGAGTCAATCCACCTGCTACCTGCCACCTGCCACCTGCCACCTGCCACCCTCACGGTCTGGCAAAAACCATCCGGCCGGCCGCCGTCTGCAAAACCTTGGTGACGGTGACGTGGACGGTAGCGTTGAGGTAATGGCGGCCGTCCTCCACCACAACCATCGTGCCATCCTCCAGGTAGCCAATTCCCTGGCCGGCCTCGCGCCCTTCCTGGATGATTTTGACCGTCATCTCTTCACCAGGCAGGAAACTGGCTTTGACGGCGTTCGCCAGGTCATTGACGTTCAGCACCGTCACCCCTTGCAGTTCGGCCACCTTATTCAAGTTGTAGTCGTTGGTCATAATGGGGCAATGCAGGTTGCGGGCCAGAATGACCAACTTGCTATCGGCGTCGCGGGCTTCGCTGGCGTCCATGTCGGTGATGCGAATGGGGATGGGCGATTCTTTTTGCAGGATGTTTAACACGTCTAGTCCGCGCCGGCCGCGATTGCGCCGCAGAGGGTCAGGGCTATCGGCAATGTGCTGCAATTCCTGGAGGACGAAGCGAGGGGCCAACAAGGTGGCCCGAATAAAACCCGTCTTGCACACGTCAGCCACCCGGCCGTCAATGATGACACTGGTATCCAATAAGATCACATTCTCCTCAACCTTGCGCGGGTTATTGGTTGAGCTAAAGCCAGAGCGCAGGTTACCCAGGAAGGAGCGCAGATCATTCTGCCGCAAACTCAAGATCAGCACACCAAAATAGCAGAACAGGACGGCCGCCGCCAGAGGCATAATCTGTTTGAACGGTTCCGGCAAAAAGGACAAAGGAAAAGAAATGAGGACGGCCGCCGCCAGCCCCAGGAAAACGCCGGTGATAATGGCCACTAATCGTTCTGGCGGCATACTGGTCAGACTTTGGCGCGCCCGGCGCAACGGCCGGATGGTCACGTAAGGCGTCAGAATCAGTCCCCCCAGAAAACCCAATAATCCTAAGACGGCGGTGTAGGGTAGAGGATCGGCCGCGCCCACAAGCTCGGCCGCCGGCGGCCCCAGAAAGCCCAGGCCGAAAGCCCCAGTCACCGCCCCGATCAGGCGAAAGATGAACTCATTACTAAGACCCATGCCAGCCTACTTTCGTCGTGGCTCACCTGCTCCACCACAGGTCACCACCAAGTACCTACTTTGAGGATGCTATTCGTAACTGCTCACCGCAGAGGCGCAGAGAACGCGGAGGATGGTTGAAGGTTGAGAGTTGAAAGTTGAAAGTTCAGAAAACCTTTAACTTTCAACTTTTAACCTCCGGATTCTCTCTGCGGCCTCCGCGTCTCAGCGGTGAAGCTGAGTAAATA
>JBFMFT010000604.1:0-2342 GCA_040751925.1 Chloroflexota bacterium | reverse complement strand
CCCGAATCCCGGCGTAACGCGCCGCGTGCTGGTTCAACCCCACCGTGCGAATCTCGTAGCCAAGCGTCGTCCGCCACAAGAGCCACCAGACGCCGACGGCGGCCAGCACAGCCAGGAAAAACCCTAACGGAATCGGCCCCAGGCTGGGGATGCGCGCCGAATCCAGAATCTCCGGCGTGCGGGCCACGATGTTGCCAGGGGAGTCGTCTTTCCAGGGGCCGTCGGCCAGAAAGTCGGTGATATTGATGGCGACGTAGTTGAGCATGATGGTCGTGATGACCTCGTGCGCGCCGGTGTAGGTTTTCAACGCGCCCGGAATGGCCGCATAGAGCGCGCCGGCCAGAGCGCCCCCCAGCAGGGCCAGGGGCGCGTGAATAACGGCCGGCAGCCCCTCCACGCCAAAGCCAATGGCCGCCGCCGTAATCGCCCCAAACAGCAATTGGCCCTGCGCCCCGATGTTAAAGAGGCCAGCCTTAAAAGCGAAAGCCACCGCCAGGCCACTAAAGACCAGAGGGGTGGCTTTTTCCAGGGTGCGCCCCAACGCCCCCAGGCCGCCAAAGGAGCCTTGCAGGAGGGCGGCGTAGGCCCGCAGGGGGTTGGCCCCTGAAATGGCTAGAATAATGGCCCCAATCACCGCCGCCAGCAGCACGGCCGAGACCGGCACACTGACCGGCCGCCAGCCCTCCCGTAAGCGTGTACCAATCCCTCGGCCGGCCTTTTGTTCTGAGGTCATAGTGCCACTTTTCAAGACATCGGATGTCTCGGAGACATCCGACGTCTACCTATTAAGCCAAGTGCGACGCGCCCAGCGGCCGGGCCCGTCGCACCCAAATAGCTATATACTCTATGGCATAACCTGGGCGGGGATTTGGGGATTAGGGGATTATTTTCGCAATTTCATCCCCCAATCCCCTAATCCCCGCAACCTCTTTACCCGCCGGGGTTATAGCCGGTGGAGATGGAGCCGTCCTGCAGACCGGCGTCAATCTCTTCCAGCTTGGCCTTGACCTCGGCCGGTACCTGGCTGTCAAAGTCGTGGAAACTAGCCAGGCCCACCGAGCCGACGAAGTTGCCGGCCGGGAAGTTGCCGGCCTGCGACGCGCTAATCAGGTCGAAGACGCCGGGGACGATCAGCTTCATGGCACTGGAGACCAGGCAGGGATGGGCCTCCGGCACCGTCTCCCACTGGTCGGTGTCTACGCCAATGCAGTACAAACCAGCGTTACCAGCCACTTCGATGAGAGCGCCGTTGCCGGTTTTGCCGCCCGCGCCAAAGACCACGTCGGCGCCCTGGTCAACGGCCTGGGCGGCCGTCGTCGCTCCCCATTCGGGGTCGGTGAAGGCCACGTCCAGGCCGCCGGGGTGGTAGGTGGAGATCACGTTGATATCCGGATTGATGTACTTGGCCCCGGCTTCGTAACCTTCCTTGAAGGCGACGACGGGGGGTACCAGGTCTGTCCCCAGGACGGCGGCAATCGTGCCGGTCTTGCTGAGTTGAGCCGCCAGCGCGCCGGCCAGGAAGCCCGCCTTGTCCTCGGCGAAGATCAGACCGGCCACGTTAGGGATCGGTTCTGCCTGGAACTGGTCAACCCCAATGAAGTCAATGTCGGGGTAGGTGGCGGCGGCTTCGGCCGTTGCCGTGCCGAGAGCAAAGCCAACGGTCACGATCACGTCGTAATTTTGGTCGGCAAAGAGGGCAATGTTCGTGCCATAGTCCTTAGCATCTTTCGTTTCCACAAAGTTGACAATCGCGTCTAACTCGGCTTCGGCCCGCTGCACACCTTCCCAGGCCGACTGGTTAAAGGATTTGTCGTCAATCTCGCCAACGTCTGTCACCAGACCCACGCACAGGGTGCCTTCGTCCGCGCAGTCCGGTTCACCCCCGCCGCAAGCGACGAGGGCTATTGCCAACAAGGTCAGCAGCGTCACGATCAAAAGGGGTGTTTTTCGCATTTCTCCTCCAAAATAGGGTAAAGGTTTCTACTCGGCTTAACCGCTGCGACGCGCAGGCTGCACGGCAGTCATGAGTGATGAGAGTTGAATCACTCATCACTCATGACTCATCACTAAAAAACCGCGCGCTCTACGTCTTGGCGGTGAGCAGTTATGATGGTGAATGACTCGTGGCGTGTGGGTAAAGGGTTGTGCGGATCAGACAGTACCAACCACCTCCTCTCAGGTTAGCAACCTCTTACTCCAAACGGAGTTCACCTGGATTATAGTCTTAATACCCCAGGGCGGCAAACGTTGGCAAGCCCGCAAGCCGGCGGCTTGCGCCACGTTGTAACGCCACGTTGTAACGCAAGCCGGCGGCTTGCGCCACGTTGTAACGCCACGTTGTA
>JBFMFT010000603.1:0-2368 GCA_040751925.1 Chloroflexota bacterium | reverse complement strand
GAGTGGTGAGTGGTGAGTGGTGAGTGATGAGTGATGAGTGATGAGTGATGAGTGATGAGTAGGAAGTTGGTGTTGGTGTTGTTCTTTTTGGGGTAGTGTAGCATAGGGGGTTAAACAGGCTGTTTAGTCGGTGGCCCTGTAGGGGGTGTTGTAGGAGGTTGTTGGAAAGTTGGGGATAGGATAAACTAGGATGAACCCGGATGGGTTTTGGAGGCCGGCGTGATGGCCTTGAGCCGTGGCGACGTAGTACGTATCCTGAATATAGACAAGAACCTGGCCGGTCGTGACCTGACCGGGCTCGATTTGGCTGGCCTCAACTTCCGGCAGGCCAATCTAACCCAGGTCATTTTGCGGAGGGCCAACTTGCGGGCGGCCGATTTGAGCATGGCCGACCTGACCGGAGCTACGCTAACTGGGGCTGACCTGGGCGGAGCAGAGTTGTGGGGAGCATTTCTAAATAGGGTGGATTTACGGGGAGCGAATCTGGCTCAGGCTAATTTGCAGATGGCCGACCTGCGCCGGGCGCAATGTCTGGGCGCTGATCTAACGGGGGCGAACCTGCGCTCGGCCGATCTGTCGGGGGTGGACTTGAGCTACGTCGTTCTGGTTGGGGTTGACTTGAGCGGGGCTGACTTGCGAGGGACCATCATCACGCCGGAGCAGTTGAAGCAGGCGCGGTCTTTGCGGAACGCGCTGATGCCCAGTGGGTCGCGGTTTAGCGGCCGGCTGTAGGGCGATTTGGCAGAATCACCCTACAGCGATTAGCCACGACGGGCTATCACTCATCAACTGCCTGAAAGGAATTGATAGACTCGCTCATCAGCGCCTCGAAGGCAGCATCAAAGCGGCCGGTTAGCGACAGAAAGACGGCGTTGAAAGCCAGGTGCTTCTCCTGATCCACGTAAATAAGCCGCCTGGCCTTCAGGCGGAGTTCCTCGCTGGTGGCAATGTAGGTTAACACTTCCACTGACAGGCCACCTTCGCTCGTGACAAGGGTTTCACGGGATTCTAACTCATAATTGACCGACAACTCCTCGATACCTTCTATGACACTGTCAACATACTCCGGTTGAGTTACCGGCCCGATTGAAGTCAAATCCTCCACGAACAAATATAGGAAATTGCCCTGGGCGTTGGCAAAGCACAAGAACCATTCCACCGGGCAAGAGTCTTCATCCCCAGACACGTCTTCCCAGTTAGACGGGTACTTGATAGCATATCCGCTGTTGAAGTACCAATCCATTGGTAGTGAGGGGGCCACTGGAGTCGGGTCACTCCGCTCGGCTTCCGCTACGCGTAGGAAATAGCCGCCAAAGAGGTTGTTAAAGGTGGCGTCGAATACGACTATGGTGTAACGGCCGGCATCAGGAGCGATGAAGGTTAGCTCGGCGTTCGTGCCAAAGAGTCCGCCGCCTCCATCGTCATCCTCCACTGTACTACCATCTGGGTAAAGCACCAACAGATAAGGGTCGAGCAGGACGGAATCAACCGACACGTTCATCTTTTGGCCTTCCATCAAGGTCAACGTGAAGGTATCCACATCGCCGGGGTAACCGAGGTACCCGACCCGCGTCTGCCCTTTCACGATCCCTCGTCCATCGTCAAAGTCGGGAAATTCAATCAGGGGCTGGCTGCTGGAGACCCAGACAGACCCAATGCTGGGGGAGGACTGACCAACTATGACAAAATGGGGGCCTGGCGTCTCAATCGTGAAGACAGCTGACTCCGTTCCACTCTCTTCATCGTCCACCTCCGTTACCGAGTAACCGTTGGTGTCAATGACGCGGATGTACGTGTCATTGTCACTGGTTACACCCAGGTCTACCACCGTACCGGCCGGTTTGTTGACGACGAAGACCTGGTCGTCATAGTCATTCATCAATAGAAGCTGGTGTGTGCGCGCTCCCCCCGCCATGGGCGGCAAGGGTTCCAGGATAGGGTCTGGGCTTTCACCGGCCGCTAATGACTGTACGCGGGGGCCCAGGTCGGCGGCTGAAGCCACCAGGGCGAAGTCACCGTCGGTAAAACGAAAACCAGAAATGCCAATGACCTCGCCGTGAGCAGAGGCCAGCGCGCCGCCACTCTGGCCGCCAGCGATGGTGGCGTCGGACTGGAAGTAGGTGATGCCGGCGGCCGGCCACTCGCGCAAGCGGGAGATGAGACCGCGTGATAAGGTGGGTTGGGGGAATTTTTCCCGCTCGCCAGGGTAGCCAATCAGGTAGACGTTGTTCCCAACCGCCAGGGCCTCGCCGTCTACCAGGGGTAGCGGACTAGCATCCGTCTCCAATGGGCCAATGACGGCCAGGTCAACCATCACGTCCCAGTTGGTTACGGGAGCACGGAGAAACTCTGCTCCGTCGGGAAAAAC
>JBFMFT010000602.1:0-2371 GCA_040751925.1 Chloroflexota bacterium | reverse complement strand
CCTGCTCCTGCAAAGAGGCCAGGGTGGGTACACTCTGCGGCGCGTGGGGCACCATAATGACCTCCACTGCGCCAGGCGGAGCGTGCCGCCACAGGCTGGCTCTGGTGAAGGCTCTGGCGCGAGCCACTGCTCGTGAGCTATTGAGGGCCACCAACTCGAAGTCCCTGGCCGTCACCGCTCGCTGCAAGGAGTGTAGTTCCTGCGGCCCCCGTTTGAGGGCGTTATCCAGGGTTTCGGCCGCCTGGCCGCCGGTCGCTGGTCGCGGGTTGGTCACGCTAAGGCCAGGGATGGGGTCTTTGAGGGCGGTCAGGGTGTCGGCGGCTACGTTGCCGGCCGGCCCGCCTCCCCGCCGGTACCAGGCCCGAATCTCGCGCCCGGCCGGAGGTATCGCCGCCAACGCCTGGGGTGTCTCTGACAAACTGCCTTCGGCCGTGACCTGGCGCAAGGCCGGGGCGAAAGTAATCTCCCCGGCCAGGCGGTCGGCCGTATACACGTTTCGATCTAGCCCAACGTCGGTGAAATTCTCTACCTCTCGCCACACGTGATAGCTCTTGCCGTTGAATTGCAGGGCGGCCGCCTGCTCGTCTAATTCGCCTGGCGCCGCTTCTACGGCGATGACCAGGTCTAGCTCGTCGCCAGTGGGGGCTACAATGGGCGGCCGGCGCACGGTCAAGGTCAGGCCCGGCAATCCCGTCCCCCGACCCAACAGCTCTCCCTCTACCAACTCGGCGTGGTAGGCGATCACGTCCACGTCTGACTCACCAGCGGCCAGGGTCACGGTGCGGGCGGTGGCAAAGACCGGCGCTTCGCTGCCTCCACCGGCCCGCTCCACCGTCACCCGCGTCCCGCGGGGAATCTCGATGGGCTGTTCGGACGGCCGGCTGCGGCTGAAACGGAGGGTGGCGCTGGCGGCGGCCGGGGGATGGATGGTCACGTTGAGCAGGCGCAGGAAGGCGACGTAGGCTTTGTCCGGCAGGCGGTTGAGCCGGTAAATCATCGTCTCCGTCAGGTAGGCGAACAGTTCTAACAGAGTAATGCCCGGATCACCAGGCGAGAGGTCGGTCCACTCCGGGCTGGCCTGGCTGATGCGCCGTCGCGCTTCGGCTAGCAGTTGGTTGAAATCGCGGTCGTCCAGGCGAGGTAGTGGTAATGTCATTGGGGATTTTTCGCGCCTCCGTAGTATAATCCTAATGGCAAGAAAGAGACAGAGGTATGGCGAAACCCAATAAACGGTGGACAGTTCACGACCAAGATGGCAATCCTATCTATCTGACGGAGGAGCGATGGCAACATATCATTGCCTCCGATAACCATCCAGAAATGGTTGACTATGAAGAACACCTAAAGACGACCATCAAAAAGGGCCAACGGCGACAAGAGCCACTTAATCCTCGGAAGTATCGCTATACCTATCCGTTTGATGATTTGCCAGAGGATATGAACCACGTCGTAGCTATTGCTCTTTTTGGGTTTGAGGTAAGCGAACAGGGCAAGACGACGCCTAACAACTTTATTGCAACTGCATTCCTCAAGCACATACGGCTCAGAAGCAACAGAACATGAAACAGATACCCACTTATTCATACGACAACGAAGCAGACGTCCTATATATCTCTTTCTCGCCCGGCGAGAAGGCTACGGCCGCCGTTGAACTGAACGATAACATCTTGCTCCGCTTTAATCGCGCTGAAAGACGAGCCATCGGCCTGACACTGATGGATTTTTCGGTGCTAGTCCAGCTGACCCAACTTGGGCCACGCAATTTTCCCTTGACTGGATTGAAGGAACTTGAACCAGAATGGCAAGAGATGGTTATTGAGATCATTACCAAGTCGCCGGTGAATCAGGTCTTGAAAGTCTCCAGTTACACACCCTCTGTGGCCGAGACAATACCCATAACTTCTGTGGAGAAGCCGCCTATACTTGTGGTGGCGTGAAACAATTCACCGTTCTTCCCCTACCAGGTTCAGGGAAAAACCTAACTGTTCGACCCGCTGGGTGGCCCGCACGCGGTATTCCAGGTAGATGTCCAGCAGTTCCGGCCGGTCGGGGTTGCGGCCGGCGTCCAGCTTGATAACGTCAATGCGCGGTTCCCAGCGATTGAGGGCGCGGCGAACGTAGTGTATGGCTAATCCGGCCGTCGTGTCGTCGTTGGGCGAGAAGATGAGCCGGTGGATGTGGCAGCCATAGTCCGGCCGCATCACCCGCTCGCCGGGTAAAGTGGAGAGCAATAGGAGAATCGCCTGACGCACCGACTCGTCGCCTTGTACCATGCTGATCCGGCCGCCGAGAGTCAGCGACAGCCCACTATAGGCCGCCCCTGCATCCAGGTCAGGATGAATAAATCGCCAGGCTCGGTATCGTGGTCTAG
>JBFMFT010000601.1:0-2376 GCA_040751925.1 Chloroflexota bacterium | reverse complement strand
CCCTGGCGAATGGCCGTGTTGACGCCAATCACCCCCCCGCGAGTTGAGGAGCGGCCCGCCAGAGTTGCCGGGGTTGATGGCCGCGTCTGTCTGGATGACGTTGTAGATGAAAGCGTCATTATCGGTTTGCAGCGGCCGGCCGAGCGCGCTGATGACGCCGGTGGTCAGGGTGCGGTCGAGGCCAAAGGGGTTGCCAATGGCAATCGCTCGTTGCCCCACCTGTAAGTCGGCCGACGAGCCAAGCTCCACCGGCCGTAGCTGGTCGGCCGGCAAGCCTATCGCCAGCACCGCCAGGTCGTTGGGCGGGTCAATGCCCACCACCCTGGCCGGTAGCTGGGTCTCGTCCGAGAGGGTGACCTCAATGCTCTCGGCCCCTTCGATCACGTGGTAATTGGTGACTACGTGACCCTGGGTGTCCAAAATGAAGCCAGAACCAGTGCCTTCACTGGGCATGGGGCCAAAAAAGAAGTTCATGGTGACGACGCGGCTGGTGATGTGGACGACGGCCGGGCCAACGCGGCCGTAAAGATTGGTGATCAATTGCTCCTCTACGTCAATTGGGGCCAGCAGACTATCCGGTAAAGGCGTGGGGGTGGCAATGAGGACAACCGGCGTGACCGCTACGGGCGCGGGGGTGGGGACGGCCGGCTGGGAGAAGTTACAGGCCAGACCAGTCAAGACAAGGGCGTTCAGGAGGAATAGAAACTGGTACGTTTGCTTGGACAGCATAGCGGATTATTCTAGCCAGACCGGGAAGTTCTTTTGTGGTTCAATTCTATCGTTACTATCCCCGCACGGCAATTTCACCCTGAACTGGTCAAGCCGTGAAAGGGGGCTATACTGGGCGCATGGGCGGATCGAAATCGAAGCAACCTCAACCATCGTCCAAGACAGGCAAGATTCGTGACGTAAAGCTATTGAAATATCAGAACATCTGTGCTATTATTCTTGCAGAAGTGTCTTGCGGCACGCTAATTCGTAACGACTCAGCCAGAAACCAGGTTTTTCTCTGGATAACCATCGTCATTTCCCGCAAAAAACCTGATTTCTACAGAGAGCCTGAGTAATTACCTAATTCAAGCAAAAGGAGATTCTAATGGACCAGGGTAAGAGAACCAGCAAGAAAGCTTTGCATAATCCCGCCACCACCGCGGGCGATAAGACATTCACAGGATTCACGGATGAGGAGCGCGCCGCGATGAAGGAGCGCGCCAAAGAGTTGAAGGCGGAAGCGCGCGCCAACCAGGACAGGGCGGAGGGGGAAAGCGCCGTGCTAGCGAAGATCGCCGAGATGCCGGAAGTGGATCGGGCCATGGCCGAGCGGCTCCATGCAATTATCAAGGCCAGCGCGCCAGCCCTCTCGCCGAAAACCTGGTATGGGATGCCCGCGTATGCCAACAAAGACGGCAAGGTCGTCTGCTTCTTCCAAAGCGCGCACAAGTTCAACGCGAGGTACGCGACGTTCGGTTTCAACGACGTGGCGAACCTCGACGAAGGGGCCATGTGGCCGACCTCTTTTGCGCTGAAGGAGTTGTCGGCCGCCGAAGAGGCAAAGATCGCCGCACTCGTGAAGAAAGCGGTGAGTTAAGGAAATGGTAGTTTCGTGGGCTGGCAAATAGAATGGGGGAATGATCCAATCATTCGAGTTAGGCGACGTTGTGAAGCTGCGAAAGAAGCATCCCTGCGGGAGTGATGAGTGGAAGGTAGTGCGCTTGGGGGCGGACATTGGCCTGGTCTGCCAGGGCTGCCAACGGCGCGTCCTCTTGCCGCGCAGCACCCTCTTGAAGCGGATGAAGTCGCTGACGAAGGCTACCTGAAGAGGCTCACGCCAAGGCGCAAAGGATGTCAGGGCAACCAGGGGGAACACAGATTATTTGAGTAGATATTAAATTTTACAACATTCATATCAATTTTCTCAATATCTATTGACAAATTATTGATTCGGGTATATGATGGGGGCATGAATCCGGTCATTGGTATTTGCCCCATCTGTCGAGGAACGTTAAACGTCACTCGTCTGCACTGCCGCAATTGTGACACCAGTATTGAGGGTCATTTTGCGCTCGGCCGCCTCTACCAACTGACGCCAGAGCAGTTGCAGTTTGTGGAATTGTTTATTCGCCGGGAAGGGAAGCTCAATCGCGTTGAACAGGACTTGGGCCTTTCCTACCCGGCCGTGCGCGCCCGGCTGCACGACGTGATCCGGGCCTTGGGCTACGAGGTGGGCGAAGCTGAACGCACGCCGCCCACTGAGGAGACGCGCCGCAGGGTCCTAGCTCAGATAGCGGCCGGGGAACTGACGGCCGAGGAAGGGATACAACTGTTACGTGGGTAGTGGCGCAAGCCGGCGGCTTGCGCCACAAGTAAGAGGATGCA
>JBFMFT010000600.1:0-2384 GCA_040751925.1 Chloroflexota bacterium | reverse complement strand
GATGCCCCCGCCCCGGTTGCCCCGATAGTTACTGTTGAGGGCCGGGTGGAGCCAATCTACGCCAGTATCTACGATAGCCACCGTGACCCCTGCGCCGTCTATCCCCAGGCCGTGCCAGACGTAGGGCGCGCCAATGCGCGGCAAGCCCCAGGCGTCGTCTGTTACGCTCGCGGTGAGCGGCCGTTCCTGGGTAGGCAAGAACTGGCGCGGCGTATCCGAGGTGATCCAGCCCACGCCCGGATGAGCCGCCAACCTTCGCAGCGACTCCTCTGTGCCGGTGACAGCGATAGCGTTGACGATCCAGAACGGCCGGTAGCCGGAGACCTGACCCTTCGCTTGCAGGCCGGCCAACGCCGCCAGGAGAGGGGCCTGGCTTTCGGCAGCCGTCTGTTGCAAGCGACGCATAACCTCGGCCCGCCGAGAGGTGGGAACGGCCGGCAACGGAGGTTGGGCAAGATCAGCTTTGGCCCGCAGGTAGACAAGAAAGGGTAGGGCGGTGGCTTGCTCGAATTCGCTTCTTAAGCGGCTCTCAATGAGCAAGGATTGGCTGGCGGCCGGTAATTCATCACCCTGACTCACCTGGGCGGTGGTCAGGCCCGTTTGCAGAAGACTGAGCCACAGGAGCGGCAGCACCAGAGCAATGAGTAATCCCCAAAATCGTCCGATCATTTCACTTCTATCATACACCACCTTTGCCATTTCTGGCTCTATTCATTGCAACCTTTCGGCCGCTCCCCCGTAAAGTACAACGATTAGCAACGACGAGACGGACTACACACTACGTCTTCATCATCTATGGAGGTATTCACCATGACTGACAAACGATTGGTACGCCCAACAGAGGGTCGTGTTTTTCTGGGCGTGGCGGCCGGCCTGGCCGATTACTTTAACCTCGACCCAACCCTGGTTCGCATTGGCTGGGTAGCCCTGGGCTTGCTGACCCATTTTCCGGCCCTGCTGGTCTACCTGGTGCTGGCCTTCCTCATGCCAGAGGGCAAGATGGCGGCCAAAGCCAATGCTTTCGACGCCGAAGAAATCGTCGTCAAAGATGCTGCCTAGCTCCGGTTGAACACCTGACCCTACAACGTTCCTCCGTCTGCGAATAACCGGAGTTGCAGAGACGGCCGTCCCCCCAAAGGGCGGCCGTCTTTTTTTGCTTCCCGGCCGAAGGGGTATAATCCAACGTCGGATGTCTCCAAGACATTCGACGTTTAGGGAAGATGATGTCCTCGTTATTACAGAAATTACGCACGCTATTCAAGGCTTCTCTGCACGAGATGGCTGACCAGACCCTCCAGAAAAGCGATCTGGCTGTTTACGACGAATATATCCGGCGAGCCGAGGATGAACTGGCCGAGTTTAAGCAAACGATTGCTCCCATGATCGCCCAGGTTGCCACCTCCAAGCGACGGCGCGACGTCCTGGCTAACCAGGCCGCCCGCCTGGATTTGCAGGTTGATCAGTTCCTGTTGAAAGACCGGCGCACGGAGGCTCTGGTCACGCAGAAGCAATTGTCCTCCACTCTGGAATTGGTCAAAACCTATGACGCTTCGTTGGCCCGGCAGGTGGCGGCGGCCGAAAAGCTGGACGACGTGCGAATCAAGTTAGAGGGCCGGCTGGCGATTGCCCGCCAGGAACGGGAGGAACTGGGCTTCTTGTTGGAACTGGCAAAGGCCAAAGAGGTTTCGACCAGGGCCATGCGCTCCCTCGATTCGCTGATGGGCCAGGGGGATAGCCAGGTCGCTCAGGCGGCCGAAAATATCCGCAAACGCCTCGACCACGCTGACGCCGCCTGGGAAGTGCAATCCACCAGCCTGGATAACCAATTGGACGAAGCGGTAAGCAGCCTGGAAGTGGAAGCGGAACTGGCCGCCCGCATGGAACGCCTGGGAATCCAGTAATTGGCAACTGGTAATTGTGCAGCACCCAATTACCAATCACCAATTACCAATTACCATGAAGGTTGCCCTCGTTCACGACTGGCTCAACCAACGCGGCGGCGCCGAAGATGTGCTGGAAGTATTGGTGAGCCTCTTTCCGGCCGCTCCCATCTACACCTCCCTCTACTGGCCGGAGAAGATGCCCGCCCACTGGCAGAAATGGCCGATTCACTCGTCGTTCATTGACCACCTGCCATTCGCCCACCAGCGACAGCAGCTTTACCTGCCGCTCTATCCTTTCGTCTTTGATCATTTTGACCTGAGCGATTATGATCTGGTCATCAGCAACAAGAGTGGTTTTTGTCATGGCGTGGTCACCGGCCCGGAGACTGTCCATGTCTGCTACTGCCTGACCCCCACTCGTTATCTGTGGCGGTATCACCAGTACGCCGAGCAGGAGGGGTTGAGCCGCCTGTCTCGCCTGGCCCTGCCGCCGTTGCTGAC
>JBFMFT010000060.1:0-16228 GCA_040751925.1 Chloroflexota bacterium | reverse complement strand
GAACGTCGCCCCGGCCGAGCAAGTCAAACAAAGCTTGCGGATTCTTGCTGGGGTCGGGGCCGACGTGGTTAGCGTCGTAGGGAATGTTCTCCATCGTGTAGCGGACGCCGTACCGTTGTTCGATGAGTTCGGCCGCCTTCCGCATGATGGTCAGGGTACTCAGGCCCAGAAAATCCACCTTGAGCAATCCCAGCGATTCCAGGATTTCCATGTCCCACTGGGTGACGACACCCATCCCCTCTTCACCGTCGCCGCTAGTCGGCCGGTGGAGGGGGGTGTATTCGACCAGCGGCCGGTCGGCGATGATCACCCCGGCGGCGTGGGTGGAGGCGTGGCGGGCCACTCCTTCCAGGTTCTTGGCCGTTTCGATTAGCCCTCGCACCGATTCGTCTTCTTTGACCAGGCGGGCCAGGTCGGCCGAGTAAAATTCGTGGTCGGGGTCGAGAACGTTTTCGATGGTGGCTGGCTTGCCGGGGATGGCCGGAATCAGGCGGGCGACGGCGTCTACTTCGGCCAGGGGCACTTCCAGAACACGACCAACGTCGCGGATGGCCGCCCGCGCCCCCATCGTGCCAAAGGTGATGATCTGGGCCACTTTGTCCGAGCCATACTTCCGCACGGTGTACTCAATCATCTCCTGACGGCGGTCATCGGGGTAGTCCAGGTCAATGTCGGGCATGGAGACGCGGCCGGGGTTCAGGAATCGCTCAAAAATGAGGCCGTTGGCGAGGGGGTCAATGCCGGTAATACCCAGGGTGTAGGCCACCACTGACCCCGCACCAGAGCCGCGCACGTTCCACCAGATGTCGCTCTGGCGGGCAAATTCGCACAAATCCCACACGACCAGGAAGTAAGTATCGAAGCCCATCTGGTGGATGAGGCCCAATTCGTGTTCGAGTCGCTGGCGCAGGGCGACGTCGTGGGCGGCCCGTTCGTCTCCGTAGCGGCGCACTAGCCCTTTCTCGCACAGGTGGCGCAAATAGCTTTCGGCGTGGAAGCCGGCCGGCACTTCGAAGACAGGCAGGTGATACCCCTCTGGTTCGGGGTTGACCTGGCACATTTCGGCGATGAGCAGGCTGTTGTCTAGCGCGCCCGGCACGTGGCCGAACAATTTTGCCATCTCGGCGTGTGACTTGAGGTAATAGCTCTTGTCGGACATCCGTAGCCGGTCGCGGGCATTCATAGGCTTGCTCGTTTGGATGCACAACAAAACGTCGTGTGGCCCGGCTTCGCTGGCCTGGGTGTAGTGAACGTCGTTGGTGGCCAGAAAGCGCAGGTTGTAGCGGCCGGCCATCTGTAAGAGGGCTTTGTTGACCTCGGTCAATTCAGGAATGTTGTGTTCCTGCAACTCGACGAAGAAGCGGTCGCGGCCGAACACGTCCAGGTACCAATCCATCAGCCGGTGGGCTTTGTCCATATTGCCGGCGGCGATGGCCCGGGGGATTTCGGCGGCCATGCAGCCGGTGGTGGCAATCAACCCCTCGGCGTGAGCGGCCAGGTAGTCGTGGTCAATGCGCGGCCGGTAATAGAAGCCCTCTAGTTGGGCGGCGCTGGCAATTTTGAGCAGGTTTTGGTAGCCGGTCTGGTTCTCGGCCAGGAGCAGGAGGTGAAACCGCTCTTTATCCAGTTGGGCGTCTTTGTCGCGCATCCCCCGCGTCGCCACGTAACTTTCGATACCCAGGATGGGCTTGACGCCAGCCTGCCGGCAGGTGCGGTAAAACTGAATAGCTCCGTACATAACCCCGTGATCGGTCAGGGCCAGAGCCGGCATATTCAATTCTTTGGCCCGCGCCGCCAGGTGCTTGACGCGGCTCAAGCCGTCGAGCAGGGAGAACTCGCTGTGAACGTGCAGGTGAACGAAGGGCTGGTGTTCCTGGCTCATGCGCTAGATTGAACAGTGAAAAGTGACTGGTGAAGAAAGGAACTGAAGGAACTCAAGGAACTCGATCCAGTTCCTTCAGTTGCCTGAGTTCCTTGCTTCAAGTATAGCACGGGATGGATTCGGCCGACTGAAAAATCAGTCATTTTGACTGATTTTTTAAGGAAGGCTGGGCTACCTCTGGAAAGAGGCCACAACCGCACCGGCGTGGTGAAAAAGCGATCAACTCGCTTTGGTCGGCCAATATGAGATTATATGAATACGGCCGGAGACAGGTGAAAGCGTTGAGCCAGGGCGCGTATCTGCCGGACGTTTAGTTCCCGCTTGCCGCTCAGGATTTCCGATACCACCCCCTGAGAACCTACCTCTGGCAAATCAGACTGAGCAAGCCCGTGTTCATCCATCAGAAAGCGTAGCACGTCTGCCCCCCGGCACTCTGGCATTGGGAAGTGCTTCTCTTCGTAGGCGTGAATGAGCGTACCCAGTGTATCCAGCAGTTCATATAAAGCGTGCTGCTCATTCGCGCCTACCACATCGAGCAGGCTGTTCAATCTGTCAATAGCCATATCATACTCTCGCCCGTTCCGAATGGAGAGCAGCGGACTAATGGCGGTCCAATGCCGTTGCAAGTCACTGGTCATGGTAATCATTTCTTCCATGCTCCTTTGTTGTACTCCTGGTGGGTGAGGATGTGACGGACGTACACTTTGCCTCGGTTGAAGTGGATGGAGAGGACGAGCCGGTACTTGTTGCCGCCAACGTTAAACACGATCAAGTCACCTACCATGTCGGCCGTTGGGAAAGTGGCGCGTAGTTCATCCAGACTGCCAAAGTCGTGCTGATCCATGATCTTGAACCAACGCACGAGTGGCGTTTCACTATCTGGGTACCTTTCCCAAAACTGACGCAGCACTCTGCGTGATATGACGTGCATTAGCAAAGTTATATCTCGTTTTGAGATTGAAGGCCACAAATTGTGAACGAAGCGGGGAGGCGGGTGGACAGCGTAGCGCAGAAAATCGCAGAAAAGTGACAGGTTATGGGCGGCCGTATGCGCTATAATGCCCCCCAATGAGGAGCGCGCACGATTTTTGGCAACGGCCGTTTTATGTGCTATGATAAGGTATTGGGTTTGCCAGCAGTTTAAGCTTGTCTGTTACCCAGGGAATGCAAGAAAACGACCGTACCAAATTCCCATTGTCTCAGTCACCGGCCGTGCTTTACTGGTGACATGAGTCATAGTGCGCGCATGACTGCTTGATGCGGCAATTATCGGTGGAGGCCAAGTGGGTGAAGAAAGTCAGTTCAGGTAACTAGGCCCCATTCAGGGGGCAGGCGACCTGGATGGGTGGGAAATACGGGCCTGGACAGGCTGGAGCTGCAAGAGCCAAAGCAGTTTAGGGAATGCTAAGACTGACCCCCATAGCCCTCTGCAACTCCAGTTATTCCGTTTCCAGTGGTCAACTCCCGGCGTTCATCATTCCGAACGTGGAGATTATCAGCATCTATCGTACAGATGCAACGAATACGGAGGAACGAAAAGTGAAACAATTAGTAACAAAAAATGGGATTTGCTTGGAGATGCCAGCCAATGGCATTATTGGGGGGGGGTGAAATGTTCAGCTTAAGGTTTAATAACAACAAGCTAATACGCGCACTCGTAACCTTTCTACCCGTTGCCCTGATAATTACCACCACTCTGCTCACGCCGTGTAATGGTATTATAGGAGGGTAGAGTTGAATTAAGAGTCAATTTCAGACATACGCTCGCGAGTTTCAGGTATGAGACTTGCCATAGGTAGAGGCGGAGGTAAAATTACTCTGCCTCTTTTAATTATTTGTTTAGGATTTGGGGCTTTTACATTGTCATGGAAAAAGCTACGGTGCTGGTTGAACTGGTAGAAGAACTGGATAAACAACGCCGCCAGTTCGAAATGCGCCAGCCGGCTTTTCAAGAAACTCACACAGTAGGGGCCGACGATTACCTTTACGACGTTTTTATCAGCCATCCCCATGACTTTTCTGGCGAGTGGGTGCGCTATGCCTTTATGCCGCTTTTCCAACGGCACTTAGCCGGGGCTTTAGAACGCGCCCCTGAAGTATTTATTGACCAGCAGGAGATATCACCAGGTGAAAGCTGGCCACTACGACTGCGGGTGAGTCTGGCCCATTCACGAATCCTGGTACCATTTTGGTCACCATCTTATTTGAGGTCGGAATGGTGTCGGCGGGAGTACTCCGTCATGCGTCAGCGGGAGAAGCAACTAGGCCACTATACTACTCAACGGAAGCCAGGTGGCCTGATTGCGCCTATACTCATTGCTGGTGGGACCAGACTGCCCCTGTACCCTAGACAGATTCCACACCTTGACCTCCGAGATTACTTTTTCCAGGCAGTCAAGGTATTTCTACAGTCTCCGAAATATCTTGAACTGGAAGCACAGATAAGGGATTGGGTCCAGCGTTTAGCGCAGGTGATTGAGTGGGTGCCAGAGTGGCGTGCGGAATGGCTCGACAATTTGGGAGAAGAAGAGCCGGCACTAATTCAGCCGTTTTCTTATCCACCACCTGCATTGTGATCGGGCAATATGAGCGATGGAACTGTCATCTCCTTCTATTCCTATAAGGGAGGGGTGGGGCGCACGATGGCCCTGGCCAATATAGGCGTTCTCCTGGCCCAATGGGGCTACCGGGTGTTAATGGTGGATTGGGACGTGGAAGCGCCAGGATTGGAGTTCTACTTCCAGGACTACATAAATTTACAGACAACCAATCGCCAGTCAGGGTTGGTTGACCTAATTTATGGACGATACCTCAGAGAACCAAGACACCAACGACTAACGTGGGAGGATGCGCTGATCGATATTCCCCTACCTGACGATACTATAATACGCTTAATTACGGCCGGCCAGCGAAACGAGAACTATTTCGACCGGCTTAGAAGAATAGATCTGAAGGTCTTTTACGCCAAACAAGCGGGAGGCCTTTTTTTTGATGAATTGAGAGAGCAGTGGAAAGCCACTTATGACTACGTCCTCATTGACAGCCGGACAGGCATTACCGATTTCGGGGGTATTTCTACTGCCCAGATGCCAGACATCTTACTCATTTTACTGTCACCCACCGAGCAGAACCTAAGTGGGGTCGTTGACGTAGCCAGAAGAGTGATTCGCCAACGGCGTGAACTACCTCAACGCTATAGCTTGCCCATCGTTCCTATTCTGAGTCGCTTCGATGGTACCGAGGAATATATGCTGGGCAAGGAATGGATTGCTCGTTGTTCCGAGACCCTGGCTGAGATATACGACAATTGGCTGCCGGCGGGAGTTGAAAAGCGCGATTTTCTGGAAGGAATGAAAATTCCTTACATCTCTTACTTTAGCTTTGGCGAGAAGCTGCCGGTCCTGGAGGAAAGTGCCTTTGACTCAACTGGCATTAGCTACGCTTACCAGTCGCTAGCGGCCTTGCTGGCCCGCAAATTGGAGTCGGCCGGCGCTCTCCTGAAAAATCGCAGTAGTTATATTCGTTCTGCCCAACGGCAGTGGTTGCCATCAGAGAGCGAGCGTGATTATTTGCGTTCGGCCGAGCGATATGGCATTGGCTTCGACTTGCAGCGGATAGAGTGTACCATCCATGATAATGGTTCGGCAACTGTGCGACGCATGGTGAACGTACAGGCTCATACAGAGATTGGCGAATTAGACGTTTTTCTGCTCGTCCCGGAACCAACTTCGACGGGCCAAGAGTACCCCATCGAACACAAGGGCGTTACCTCTTTGACCCCTGGTCGGGCGGTCTCGCTGAACATCAGAAAAGAGGAGTTCGGCCGCTCCTCAGCCGCCCTTACTATCTCGCCATCTTTAGAGGAAAGCGACAGCCTGACCTATGAAATGACCGAACACATTCCGGCCGACATCTATGCGGTTGGTTTGACAGAAGCTGAGTTAGCCGGGCGCCCCGTCATCCATGATTATCTGGGCTGGCAGATCAATCGGCCGACGAAAAAGCTATTACTGCAAGTGACCCTGCCTAGCTTCGCCAGACCGAAAACTTACGAAACAGAGGTGCGCTTTGCGTCCACCTCTGGTTTCCCCTCGCCACCGATACACCACGAGGAGCAGAAGCGATTGCAAGCGGAAATGGTCGAATCGGAGGACGGCCGCCACGTGCTGAGATTAGACGTGAATTATCCGGTAGTCAACCTCATCTACGTCCTACGCTGGCTACCCCAGACGGTGGATGGAGAGCGGGGCGATGTCCAATGATTATAGGCCCCAGTCTAATCACGCAAAGCGGCGTTCATCCGCGTCATCCGCGTCCCCTTCTCATAGCCGCCAACAACTCGGCGCAGGCGATTCCCTCCTCCCAACCCCGGCCGTGATCCTCATAACTCCACCAGGCCGACAGCACCGCCTGGGCCAGGCTCCACCCCCACAGGCGTTCCCGCTCAAAGCCCAAACTCTCTGCTAACTGATCTAGCCGCCGGGATAGAAGGCGGCCAGCATCCGGCCACTGTAGATATTGCGGCGAGGGATTCCGCAGCAACGCGCCCACCTCGTAAGCGGGTTCGCCGGCCAATCCTTTCGGGTCGAGAGCCAGCCAGGGCTGGCGTTCGGCCGCCAGGATATTGTCGTGATGCAGGTCGCCGTGCAGAAGAACTGGCTCGGCGCTAGAGGCAAGTAGCTCGGCGAAGAGGTGTTCGGCCGTCTCCACCAGGGCGGCCGGAAAAGGCCCCGTGTCGCCATTAAACGTTGCCCGTAGCCGTTGCAACCCGGCCGCCCACTTTGCCGTCGTAGGAAAGGGGTGATTGGCTGGCAACGGCCGCCATAAGGCCCGCATGACCTGGGCGGCGATGGTGGTGGACTGCTCATCATCCACTTCGGCCAGGCGGGTGAGCGGTGTGCCCGGCTGCAATTGTTCCAGCAGCAGGCTCCCCTGGGCGGCGTCGGCCGCCAGCAGGCGCGCGCAGCCCCGGCCGTCGTAGAGCCGCAGGGCCTCAATCTCCGCCAGCAGTTCCGGGTTGACCACACCAAGCTTGAGAACAACCTGGGTACCATCGGCGCGCGCGGCCGGGGCCACGTAGTTGTAACTCAGGTTAGGAAAGGGCCGGCCGACGGTTAGCGACCACCGTTGCTCATATTCGCCGATGAGGGTGGGTAAACGCTCTAACCAGGCGGCGCCGGCCGGGCCGTACAGTTCAACCATCGTGCGGGCAAACGCTTCAGGGATGGACATAAGGAGCTTGTTAGACAGGGTTCACAGGATGAAGCTCAATCCTGTTAATCCTGTCAATCCTGTCCGTTTCTTAACGGCCGCTCGCGCACCAAAACCTGGGCAACCTCGTCCGTATACACGGGTGTCCATTCACCGCTGGCAATAAGCAGCGTACTCAACGAGCGATGCGGCTCGATGAGGACGTACTCGACCTGCCAGTCCACCAAAGGTTGCCGCCAGGAGCTTGTTAGTTCCCACGTTTGCAAGTAATAAAAGAGAAAGTCGTCGCCATAGACGTCGGCCCGGCCGTCCACGAACACCGGCAGCCCCCGCCAAATCAAATAGCCGCCCCAATTGTAACTGTTGTATCCCCGCGCCTGGGCCAACCCCTCCTGTTCCAGAAAGTCTACGGCCGCCACCGGAAACTGCCTGGCAACGGCCGCCTCATTCTGGCTGATCTTTTGGGCCGTCCACATGATAACTGCCGGCCCGGCCGCCACCAGCAGCAGCCAATTCAGCCAGGCCACGGGGCGCGGCGTTGGCCTAGTGGGACTCTGTCCGCTTAGGAAGCCATGTAGCCGCGACCCTTCCAGACTACTGAGCAGGTGACGGGTGATGATGGGCGTGGTGGCGACGGCAAACAAGGGAATGTTGCGTGAGGAGAGCAGCCCGGCCGCCGCCAGACCCAAGAACAGCAGAAACTCGGTCCAGGTCGGCCGCCGGTGGCTCAAGGTGAAGCTAACCAGACCCAGGGCTAGCATGGCCCCGAAGAACCAAAAGTAGCGGTAGTGAAAGTCCGGCGATTGCCACTCTAAAATCTGTTCCTGCATGGCCGGGCTGCCCAACGTCTCGAAGGGATAGAGCCACAAACGGTAAGTGTTGGGGTTGAGCAAAGCGGCCAGGAGACTGGCGACCGTCAGCAAGCCCAGCCGGCCGGCCGGACTTCCCAACAGGGAACGTAGCGGAGATTGGGGGATTGGGAGCTTTTTGGGCAACTGCTCACCCTCACCCCTGCCTCTTCTCCCTACCAGGGCGAGGGGAGTGGTTTCTCCCTCTCCCTCTGAGGGAGAGGGTTGGGGTGAGGGTGGTACATTTCTCTTTTTCCAATCCCCTAATCCCCTCATCCCCGCCTCTATTGCCTGACCAGTGGCATAAGTCGCCAGCAAAGCGACCCCGAACAAATAGCCGCTGTGCAAATTGGCCCATAGAGCTATGAGCAATGGCGCGAGAACCAGCGTCTTTCGTCCTTCACCCTCCATCCCTTTCTCCACCACGACCAACAGCCCGGCCGCCAGCAACAGGTTGAACATCTGCGGCCGCGCCCCCCAAAAGAGAGCCGAGGTGACGGCCGCCAGGAGAACGACGAAAGCCGCCAAATAGGGGCGGCCGGGGCAGCGCAGATAAACCAGCCAGAAGGTCAGGGCAATGATCGTTGCAAAGGCCACCATCAACCCTGGAAAGCCGCCGATACGGTAGACGAGCCACATGAAGGCTTCCGACAGCCATTCGTGGGTGATCCAGACGTGGTCGCGGACAGTATAAGAAAAGATGTCTTGGTGGGGGATGCCCTGCTCCCAGATATACTGCCCCGTCCGCAGATGCCACCACATATCGGGGTCAACCGTCTCCCGCACCGCCAGAGCGAACAAGGCCAGCGCGAAAAGGGCAGTGAATAGTTGGCGGGTGGACATGGGACGTGAAGCGTGAAACGTGAGGCGTGGATTCACGTGTCACGTTTTACGGAAACCTCTCCCGCGTCCATTGCCGGCCGTTTACCGGCACGTTGTGGACGCGCAAGTCCCAGTGCAGGTGCGCCCCGCTAGAGAGGCCAGTGGAGCCGACTTCGGCGATGGGCTGCCCGGCCGCCACCACGTCGCCCACTTTGACCAGCGAACGGGTCAGGTGATAATAGCCGGTCATTACCCCCAAACCATGATCGAGGATAAGGGTGTTGCCTCGTAGTTCCAGCGTGTCGCTGAAGACGACCGTGCCGGCGGCCGGAGCCAGCACCAGCGTCCCGGCCGCCGCCGCGAAATCCACGCCGGTATGGTAAATCTCGTAAGCTCCACCATTGTAGGAGCGGGTCACACCGTAGCCCGACGTGACAATAGTGGTGGTAACGGGTGTCTGGAATGGCCCTGCCCATTGGGGGGCAGGTGTAAACTGGCTGTAGATGGTCGCCAGGAAGGCATCTTCCTCGGCCCGCACCTCTGGGGCTAACAAGTCGGACTGCTCGGCCGGCACAGTGACGATCTCCGTGCCATAATTGCCAGAGACAACCTGGATAGCCTGGCTGAAAGGCGACCAGGGCCGGCCGCCAGCGCTTTCTAGTTCCAGCGTATAGAGACCTGGTTCCGTAAAGGCGTCCAGCCCCACCAGGGCCACGTAGCCTTTACCCCAGGGCGCGAAGCGCAGCGGTTGACCAGCGAAGTGGCCGGCCGGCTGGCCTGACAAAAGATTCTCCACGGTAACCGCCACGGCTTCCCCCTGTACGGCCGGTAGCGGGTGCATCTGAATCGCCACCCACTCACCCGATAGAAACTGGTACGGTTCCTCGCCAGGGATACGCAAGCGTTGGCCCGGTAAGAGACGGTAGGGGTAGGTCAAATGATTAGCGTCGGCCAGGGCAGCCAGCGAGAGATGGTAGCGGGCGGCCAATTCCAGGAGTGATTCACCCGGCTGAATAACGTGCGGCCGGCCGGTAGGCGGCCGGGGAGCGGCCGAACCGGTGCGACTGACGACGGCCAGCGACTGCCCGGCGTACAGGGCGTCAGGTTGCAGCAGGTGATTGAGTTCACCAATGGCCGCCGGGGTCGTATTGAAAGCGGCGGCCAGACCTGGCAGTGTGTCGCCAGCCTGTATGGTATAAACCGTCGCCACCGCCTCGCCGGTCACGCCGGGGATGATCAACGATTGTCCAGCGTACAACAGGGAGGGATCGCTGATGTGGTTGATGAGTTGAAGGTCTTCGACGGTGGTGTTGTAAAAGGCGGCAATACTGGTCAGCGTCTCCCCTTCCTGCACCACGTGGACTTTGGGGATGGGCTGCTCGGCCGTTCCACTATCCCCACTGCCCGTTTGAGCCAGGGCCGGCCGGGGAGTGAGGAGCAAGAGTGAAAGTAAGAGTAAGAGCTTTAGGCGCATCGCAAAACGTGAAACGTGAAACGTGAAGCGTCTTCTCACGTTTCACGTTTCACGTTTCACCTCATTCGGGCCTATCTCGTGGTGGGGCCACAGCCAGAAAGTCGCCGGCGAAGCGACGGCTATATTGGTCGAGGAGTTCTTGTACCCGGCCGGGGCTATCCGAGGCCACGATCAAACCGGCGTGATTCTTTTTGTCCATCCGCCAGACAATTTCTGGCTCACGATAGCCAGAGAGGTCGGGGTATTCCTGGCGGGCCAGGCAGATCAAAATACCGGCGTAGCCTTCTCGTATGGAGGGGGCCTGATACGCTTCGCCGCGCACGTGGGCGACTTCCAGCCTGGCCCATTCGGTCCACAGGTTGAGGCCGCTGGCCGCCTCCACCGTCTCGGCAATGTTGGCCCCACCCACGCGGGCGGCCGTTTCCAGGAAGTAGAAGCGGCCGTCGTGGTGGCCGCGGATATATTCGGCGTGGGTGACACCGCGCACCATCCCCAGGGCGGTCATTAACTGGCGATTGACCTGGCCTAAAGCCTGGGCTTCGGCCGAATCACGAGGCAAGGTGCGGGTGATGAAAACACCGCCGCCGTGCGACACATCCAGGGGTGGCTGGCCGTATTGGTGGGCCAGGGAGAAGACCACTTCTTTCTCCCAGATGACCGAATCCACGTGGAAGACGTCGCCAGGGATGTACTGCTCCAGGACGTAAAACGATTGCTGGTCGCCCAGGGTATCCAGGGAACGCCACAACTCCTCGGACGAGTGAATCTTCTTGATACCCATCGAGCCGGCTTCCGAGCGTGGCTTCAAGACCCAGGGTGGGTTGACCCGACCCATGAACTCGCGCAGCCGGTCATAGTTCAAGACGTGGACAAATTCGGGTACGGGGATACCCTTCTCCTGGGCCTGGACGCGCATCGCCAACTTGTCGCGGAAATAGCGCACGGTCGTTTCACCCATACCCGGCACGCGCAGGTGTTCGCGCAAGGCGGCGGCCGTTTCCACGTCGTAGTCATCCAGGGGGATAATCCGGTCAATCTGGCGCGAGCGGGCCAGGTAGCTGACGGCGTAGAGAATGTCCGGCCGTTTCAGTTGGTCGGGCATATAGAAGATCTCTTCGATGGATTCACGGGGCCACTCCTCATCGGCGAATTTATGGCGGGTAATCAAAAAGACCTGGCAGCCCAACTGCTTGCAGGCCCGCATAAACGTTTCCCCCTTAAAGTGGCTGGCGAGACACAAAATGGTAACCGGACGGGCATCAGACATGATATTCACTCCTCAAAAACAGCTTCTCGATTGCTTACCAATGGATCGTATTCTACCGGAAAAACCCTCCTTGCCACAATATCAATTGGAGAGCGTGAATGGCCCATGAAGGTCGTTTGACGCGCTCTGGGGGCTATGGTATGATGTTCCTGGGTGGGTTAAAGAGGCCAGTTCGATCATGGCTCACTTGCGAGGCACTACTTTAGGGACGTGCCTCGTCTGTTTTTTCAGGATGCGGCCGCATGAGAACTCAACGAGACAGACTGGCCGAACGCTTAGGGCAGTTGCAGCTTTCCTCCGCACAGGTGGAGACCTCGGCCGTCGTCAGCGCGGACGGCCTGATCATTGCCTCCGCCCTTCCCCCCCAGGTGGACGAGGATAGACTGGCAGCCATGTCGGCCGCCATGCTCTCTCTGGGCGACCGCATGATGACCGAACTCAGTCGCGGTCAGCTGCAACAGGTGTACATTCGCGGTAGTGCGGGTCTTATTATCTTGATGGCCGTTGGTCCGCAAGCCGTTCTAACGGTAATGGCCCATCCACAAGCCAAGATTGGCCTCTTGCTGTTCGACGTGAGTCGGGCGGCCGACGACCTGGCCCGCCTTCTGGCTGAAAGGCCATGATTCATCTTATTTTGGATTTTAGATTTTGGATTTTGGATTCGGCGCAAAATCCAAAATCCAAAATCCAAAATCCAAAATCCGCATGACTAAATTCATCTTCTTCACCGGCGGCGTCGTCAGTTCAGTCGGCAAAGGGGTGACGGCCGCCGCCCTCGGCCGCTTGCTCAAGTCCAGAGGAATTTCCGTCACCGTCCAGAAACTCGACCCCTACATCAACGTAGACCCTGGCACGATGTCGCCCTACCAGCATGGTGAGGTTTTCGTTACCGAGGATGGGGCGGAAACCGACCTGGATTTGGGCCACTACGAGCGATTCATTGACGTGAACCTAACCCAAGCGTCGAACGTGACCACCGGCCGCGTCTATGCTGAAGTTATTGCCAAAGAGCGGCGGGGGGATTACCTGGGCGGCACCATCCAGGTCATTCCCCACATCACCAACGAAATAAAGCGGGTGATGAACCAGGTGGCGGCCGTGAGTCAGGCCGACGTGGTAATCGTGGAGGTAGGTGGCACAGTCGGTGACATCGAGAGCCTGCCCTTCTTGGAAGCCCTGCGCCAGATGCGTTCCGACGCCGGCCGCCAGAATACCCTCTACGTCCACGTCACCTTCTTGCCTTACATCAGCGCCAGCCGCGAGCTAAAGACCAAGCCCACCCAGCACAGCGTTAGCGCGTTGCGGGGCATCGGCATCCAGCCCGACGTGATCATTGCCCGCGCTGACCACGACATCCCCGACGAACACCTGCGTAAGATAGCCCAATTCTGCGACGTGGAAAGACGAGCCGTGATTCCGGCCGTGACCAGCGACGTGCTGTACGGTATTCCCCTGATGTTGGAGAAGGTAGGGCTGGCCGATTTCATCATCGAGCGGCTGGGGCTGCCGGCCGGCCAGCCCGACTTGCAGGAATGGGCGGCCATGATCGCCGAGATCCAACGGCCGAAACCTTCCATTCGCATTGGCATCGTCGGTAAGTACGTGGAGTTGCACGACGCCTATTTGAGCGTGCGTGAATCGCTTTATCATGCGGGTATCGCTAACGGCCGCCACGTGGAGATCGCCTGGATCCCTTCAGGCGACCTGGAAAAAGGGAAGGGTTGGGACCAGTTCGACTCCCTGAGTGGGATCGTGGTGCCAGGTGGCTTTGGCTACCGGGGGATTGAGGGCAAAATCCTGGCCGCCCGTTGGGCCAGGGAGCGCAAAGTTCCTTATCTGGGTTTGTGTTTGGGGATGCAGGTAATGTGCATTGAGTTCGCCCGCCACATTCTGAACAGCGACGAGCCCAACAGCACGGAGTTTGACGCCAACACTGCCCACCCGGTCATTAGCCTGATGCCTGACCAGCATCATCTGACCGACATGGGTGGCACGATGCGCCTGGGCGTCTATCCCTGCCAGCTATTGCCGGGCAGCCGGGCAGCCGCCGCCTACCGCGCCCCATTGGTCTATGAACGCCACCGCCACCGTTGGGAGTTCAATAACAGTTATCGCTCCCTGTTCCAACAGCAGGGGATGGTCTTTAGCGGTGTTTCGCCTGACGGCCGCCTGGTAGAAATCGCTGAATTGGCCGACCATCCCTTCATGGTGGGCAGCCAGTTCCACCCGGAGTTCAAGAGCCGGCCTAATCGCCCTCATCCCTTATTTGCGGCCTTCCTGGCGGCGGCCGTGCGTCACCAGGAAGGACAGCGGCCGGTGAGCGTCAACGGGTCGCAACCCGGCCCGGCCAAGCCAGAGTCACTGCTGGTCAGTGGAGGGGAAATAGCGATGCGAGGATGAGAACCTCTGCCATTAACTTTGCCTTGCTCGTTTATGGCTGTCTATGGTTAGCCACCGCCTGCCGGACGCCGGCCGACCTCCTGCCCACGCGCGTCGCCACCGCCCCGACCGTTCCACCGCCTACAACCACCGCCAGCCCTACGCCCACCGTCCCGCCGACGTGGACGGCCGCCCCTACCCTCCCGGCCACAGCCACCAGCCCACCGCCGACGTGGACGCCCCGACCTAGCCCAACGCCCTGGCCGACTGCCACGGCTACCGTCCCCTCAGCTACGTCTACCCGCCCTCCGGCAACAGAGACGGCTACGAGTCGCCCAACGGCCACCGCCACCCGACCCACTGCAACGCCTTCACCCCTGCCGCCGGCCGGCGGCCCCAATCTCCTACCCAATCCCTCCTTCGAGGAGGGATGGTATCACCCAGGCGGCATCCCCGAACTGCAAATCCCCAACGGGTGGCTGTTTGAGTGGGATGAAGGCCAAAACCCTCTCGACCCCGACCCCTGGAACGTCTTTGTGCGGCCGGAGTGCCGCCTGCTCTCGCCCGATTTTCTTCCGTCCGACGAACACGCCCTGTTCATCTGGGATGGGGAGTATACGGTCAAGTGCTTCAAGGGCTTGGGGGCCATCAGCTTTCGCCTCCTGGCTGACGTTTACCTCGAAGCCGGAACGTACACCCTGGAAATCAACGTCTTCCCCGACCTGGTGGATGGTTACACGGCCGGGGGCGAGAAAATCTGGGCCCCCGACCCGTTATCTGGCGACGTTCGTTTCATAGTCGGCCAGAGCGACAACCCCTGGATTCTGCCTGGCTTCGGCCGCAAGAACACCCTCACCCACACCTTCATCGTGACACAGGCCGGCGTGGTGCGCCTGGGGGCAGCCATTCGCGGCCGGTGGGCCATCCAGAACAACGGCTGGTTTGTGGATGACTGGTCGCTCCAACGTCACTAAAGTTGAATGGTCAGACGTCGGATGTTTCCCAAACATCCGATGTCTTGCGCCGTGCAACTTCAGGATGCGATTCACGTACAGAGAGAGTAATGTTAGCAATACCATCAAGCCGGCCGCCGGCCGGTGGAAATTCTATGGAGGAATAGACGATGAGTGATGAACAGACCCCTAGTGTGGAAGAAATCAAGGGTCGCTTGAGTGAAGAAATACCAGTGGAAGAGGTAGCGGCCGAACCCGCCGCCAGACCGCAAGGCGCACCCAACTTTGCCGCCGAATTGAGCAACCTCGGCCGCCAGTTCGCCGAGACGTTGAAAACGGCCTGGAACAGTGAAGAACGTCGCCAGATGGAAGCCGAAGTCCGCGAGGGTTTTCAATCCTTCGTCAGCGAGGTGGACAAGGTGATGCGCGAGGCGAAGGAAAGCCCGGTGGCCAAGAAGGCCAAGGAAGAAGCGGCCGAACTGAAGACGAAGGTGGAAAGCGGCGAGGTGGCCCGCAAAGCCCGCGTAAGCATTGCCCAGGGCTTGCAGTGGTTCAGTGAGGAACTAGCCAAGCTGGCCCAACAATTCACCCCGGCCGAAAAGGCGCCGGCGGCCGAAGAAGGCGAGCAGCAGTAGGGTAATGGGTAATTGGTAGTTACCAGTTACCCATTACAAATACCCCAATTTGCGGGCGGCGTGGGTCAACTCAGCGCGGAAGTGGGGATGGGCAATTTGGATCAGCTCCCGCGCCCGTTGGCGCACCGTTTTGCCGTACAGGGAAGCCACGCCATACTCTGTTACCACGAAATGAACGTCGTTGCGAGTGGTGACTACCCCCGACCCTTCGTAGAGCATGGGAACGATCCGGCTAACCGTGTCGTTCTTGGCCGTTGACAAGAAGGCAATAATCGGCCGGCCGCCTTTGGCGCGGGCGGCCCCACGAATGAAGTCTAGCTGCCCACCGACCCCACTATAAAAGCGTGGGCCAATCGAATCGGCGCACACCTGGCCGGTCAGGTCTACCTGGAGAGCCGAGTTGATGGCGACCATCTTCTCGTTCTGGGCAATGTTGAAGGGGTCGTTGACGTAATCGGTGGGGTGCATCTCGATTATCGGGTTGTTGTCCACAAAGTCATAGAGCCGCTTTGTGCCGAACAAGAAGCCGGCTACGACCTTGCCCGGATGAAAGGTTTTGCGGGAGCAGTTGACGATGCCCACTTCTACCGCTTCCATAATGCCATCGGAGAACAACTCGGTGTGAATGCCTAGGTCTTTGTGGTTAGTCAGGCTTTTGAGAACAGCGTCGGGGATGCTACCAATACCCAATTGGAGGGTCGAACCGTTCTCAATCATACCGGCGATGTGCTGCCCCACCTGCAAGTGGAGGTCTGAA
>JBFMFT010000006.1:0-27870 GCA_040751925.1 Chloroflexota bacterium | reverse complement strand
GAGAGGGGGTAGGGGGTGAGGGTGAGCAGTTACTATCATTCCATGCTTTCCGTTGGCGTAGACCTCATCGAAGTAACCCGCCTGGAACAAGCCGCCGCCCGCTACGGGGAACGTTTCTACCGGCGCTGCTTCACCCCCCAGGAACAGGCCCATTGCCAGGGAGACGCGGCGCGGCTGGCTGGCCGCTTCGCCGTCAAGGAAGCCGTCGCCAAAGCCCTGGGTACCGGCATTGGTGACTTTACCTGGACGGACATCGAAATCATCAACGACGAACGCGGCAAGCCGCAACTGATCTTGTACAATAAAGCGAAGGAAACGGCCGACCGCCTGGGTCTGCGCCGGTGGGCGATCAGTTTGTCCCATACCGCCACCCACGCCATCGGCTTTGCCATAGCGACGGAAGAATGGTAATTGGTAATTGGTGATGAACAATGAACAATTGTTCATTGTTCATTTGGAAAGATATGAGCAACCATACTACTTCTGCCCTCCAACACCTTTCCCCCGTCTGGCCGCGCCTGGCCAACGTCGTCATCGAGCGGGGAGAAGGCTGCTACCTGTACGACAGCGACGGCGTAGCCTACCTGGACTTTACCAGCGGCATTGGCGTCACCAATACCGGCCACAGTCATCCCCAAGTCGTCGCTGCTATCCAGGCCCAGGCCGCCCGCCTGCTGCACGGCCAACTCAACATCGTCACCACCGCGCCTATCTTACGCCTGGTGGAAGCCCTCACAACCGTCGTGCCGCCGGGTCTGGACTCCTTCTTCTTTAGTAATAGTGGCGCGGAGGCGGTCGAAGCGGCCGTAAAGCTGGCCCGCCAGGCCACCGACAAACCGAATATCATCGTCTTCCAGGGGTCATTTCACGGCCGCACCAACCAGGCCATGGCCATGACCACCAGCAAGACGATCTACCGGAGCGGCTACCAACCGTTGGCGGCCGGCGTCTTCGTCGCCCCCTTCCCCTATAGCTACCGCTACGGCTGGGACGACGACACCACGACTGACTTTTGCCTGCGCGAGTTCGACTTCCTATTACATAGCCAGACGGCCGCCAGCGAGACGGCCGCCGTGGTCATCGAGCCAGTCTTGGGCGAAGGTGGTTACGTCGTGCCGCCGGCCGCTTTCCTGGCCGGTTTGCGCGAGCGGTGCGACCGCTATGGCTTGCTGCTCATCCTGGACGAGATTCAGAGCGGTTTCGGCCGCACCGGAAAATTCTTTGCCCTGGAACACTTCAATCTGCGGCCGGACATTTTGGTTATGGCCAAGGGCCTGGCTTCTGGTCTGCCCATGAGCGCAATAGCCGCCCCCACCGACCTCATGCGAAAGTGGACACCCGGCAGTCACGGCGGCACCTATGGCGGCAACCCGGTCACCGCCGCCGCCGCTACGGCCACCATTGAAGTCCTGCGCGACGAAGGCCTGGTGGAAAATGCGGCCGAACGCGGCCGGCAACTCCTGGATGGCCTCCAGGAACTACAAGGCCGCTACCCCTTCCTGGGCGACGTGCGCGGGTTGGGTCTCATGGTTGGGGTGGAGATTGGCGTACCCGGCCGTGGCCCCGACCCCGAAATGACCAAGCGTATCCAGCAGGAGTGTCTGGCCAAAAACCTGCTCCTGCTGACTTGCGGTACTTACGCCAACGTCATCCGTTGGGTGCCGCCCCTGGTGGTCAGTGAAAGGCAAATCAACGAGGGCCTGACCATATTTGAGGAAGCGATGGAGGAGATTCTGGAGGAGTGAAACGTGAAACGTGAACTTCTCTTCACGTTTCACGTTTCACGCAACCCACTTATTCGATGAGTAAAACTTTGTTGGCCGTCCTGGCCCACCCCGACGACGAATCCTATGGCATTGGCGGCACGTTGGCCCGCTACGCGGCCGAGGGCGTAGACGTCCACGTGGCTATCGCCACCGACGGCGCGGCCGGTTCGGTGGCCGAAGGCTACGAACATGAACGCGAACGACTGGCCGAGGTGCGGACCCACGAACTGGCCGCCGCCGCCAAAATCCTGGGCGTAACGACTCACTCCCTGGGCTATCGGGACTCCGGCTACATTGACGACCCGGCCAACCAGCACCCAGCCGCTCTGATTCAAGCGGACGAACAGGAAGCCGCCGGCCGCGTCGTGCGCCTCATCCGTGAGTTACGGCCGCAGGTGGTCATCACCCACGACGAGACCGGCGGCTATTACCATCCCGACCACATCTATTGCCACAAGATAACAATGGCTGCTTTCCAGGCGGCGGCCGACCCCCAGGCTTACCCTGACATTGGCCCTGGGCCACACCAGGCCGAACGGCTCTATTGCACGGCCCTCTCCCGTCGCTGGATCACCTTCTTCAGCCGGCTGATGCGTCTGCGCGGGCAAGACCCGACGCGCATCGGCCGCAACCAGGACATTGACATTACCCGCCTGGGTGTGCCGCCGGAGAAGATACACGCCCGCGTGAATTACCGGCCGTACTGGGACGCCAAGCGGTTAGCCAGCGCGGAGCATGGCAGCCAGGGCGGCGGCACAACCTTCTTACGCTTTTTCCCGCGCTGGCTGCAAAAGCTCTTATTTGCCACCGAGACCTACGTGCGGGTTTATCCGCCTGCGCCCAACGGTCATCGGGAGAAAGATCTGTTTGGATAGCAGGTAGCAGGTAGCAGGTAGCGGGTGGCAGGTAAGAATTGCCACCTGCCACTCGCCACCTGCCACACTGGTTAGACTGATTTCGCAACTTAATCCATGTCACCCTTTCAACGCGCTATTCGCTGGTTTTATTGGATTCTTGGTTTTGTGGTCGGCTTGACCTTTGCGGCGGCCGGCTTCTTTGCCCGCCTGATGATCCGGCCGCCCCGCCAACGGCTGTGGACGACGCCTCATGAAGTGGGCCTGCCTTACACCGAGGTAGAATTTCCGGCTCGTGATGGCGTGCGCCTATCGGGCTGGCTTATCCCGGCCGCCTCACCCAATGGCGATGGTCAAACCGAGAAACGGCCAGCCGTCATCCTCGTTCACGGTTGGCCCTGGAATCGCCTGGGTTCAATAGGCGAGGGTCTCCTGGCGGCTATCATGCGTAGTTCGCCGGTTGAGTTCCTGCGCCTGGCCTATGCCTTGCATTACGCCGGTTATCACCTGCTCCTGTTCGACCTGCGGAATCACGGCCGCAGCGCGGCCGCCCCGCCGGTGAGCTTTGGCCTGTTGGAAGCGAACGACCTCCTGGGAGCGTTGGATTACCTGGATGGGCGGCTGGGCGTAGACCACCAGCGCATTGGTGTCATTGGCTTCTCGATGGGCGCGAATACTATTTTGCATGCCCTCCCCCGTACCCGCCAGATTCGGGCGGCCGTCTGCGTCCAGCCCACCAGCCCCACCATTTTTGCGCGTGGCTACGGGGCCGCTTTAATGGGGCCGTTCAGCCAGTTGGTACAACCCATCGCCGAGATGTTCTACCAGGCGGCCGGAGGCTTGCGCTTGTCGGCCCTCGATCCCATCTTCGCCGCTTCGTCCGCCGGCCCCACCCCTATTCTTTACGTGCAGGGCCAGGGCGACCGTTGGGGCAGTGTGGACAACGTGTTGCGGATGGCCGCCGTCACCCCCCAGGCGGCCGAACCCCTCATCGTTCGTTCCGAGGGCCGTTTCGGCGGCTACCAATACGTGATAGAACATCCCGAAGTCATCTTGCGCTTCTTGGAAGCAGAGATGACAAGTACAATCTCCTGACCTCCGCTCTCCTGTGCTATAATAGAGGCGGACCTGGTTTGGAAGCGCAGTTCTGTAAAGGAGAAAAGGCCGTGGACGATCAGTTTTGGCAGCGCATAGCGATTAACCCCAAAGTCATGATCGGTATGGTGTTGACATGAGCCCAATAACGACGTTTGATGTTCTTACGTTAGAGGAAGCAGCCACTTATTTGCGTCTACCAAAAGAAACGATTGAGAGGCAGGCGACCCGAGGCCAGATTCCCGGTCGCAAAATCGAAGATACCTGGCGGTTCCTCAAAACTGCTATTGACGACTGGTTACGAACGCATGATAGCCGTACCATTTTGTTACAGCAAGCAGGGGCGTTAGCGGGTGACGAAGCCCTGTCCAACCTACGTGCGGCCATTTATGTGGAACGCGGCCGGCCGGAAACTGAGAATTAGGCGAACCCTAATGCATTTGCTTGATACGGATACCCTCACTCATTTGTACGCAGGGCATCAACGTGTGGTAGAACGCTTGCGCGGCCTTGCTGATCCCGATGTCGGCGCAACCATAGTCACCAGATACCTGGTCTGAGTGTTGTAAATTGGGTGGACTAAATGTACGGCGTACTGCCAGGGCCCAGTGCAGCTCGAAGTGCTAGAGCATGGGGCATTTAAGCACAAGAAGGGCCTTGCCCTTCTTGAAGATGTGATAATTTGTCTGTGGCGGTCTAAAGAAGCCATAATGAGTGAGGTCTGCGATACCAGATGGACGGCTTGGTGTGGATTGGTAAGGTAACGCAGGTGTTCCCCATTGAGGGGGCAGAACGGATCGAGAGCCTGGAGGTTTATTGCGGCCGGGGCGGTCGGTGGCGCGGCACGGCCGTCAAAGGCCAATTCCAGGTCGGCGACTTGTGCCAAGTTTATCTACAAGACAGCCTGGTGCCGCAAACGCCCGAACTGGCCTTCATGGAGAAATACCACTGGCGGGTGGGAATGCGCCGCTTCCTGGGCGTGCCGTCCGAGGTGTTGATTACCACCCAGACTGTCCCCGGCGGTGAAGGGGACGACGTGACGGAGGCGGCCGGGGTCACCAAGTATGAGAAACCCATTCCCATCACCATGCGCGGCGAAGTAAGGGGCGGCTTCCCTTCCTTCATCCCCAAGACGGAGGAGCCCAATTTCCAGGCGGCGCCAGAGATGGTCGAGGCCCTGCGCCAGCGGCCGTTCTACAGCACCGTCAAATGTGATGGCTCCTCGGCTACCATCTACCGGCGTGGTGACCACTTCGGCTGCTGCTCACGCAATCTGGAATTAAAAGATACCCCCAACAACGTCGTCTGGCAGCTTGCCCACCGCTACCACCTGCCGGATACTCTGCCGGATGGATGGGCGATCCAGTTAGAGGTCGTTGGCCCTGGCATACAAGGCAACCCCATGGGCTTGAAGCAAGTAGACGTGCGCCTGTTCAGCCTCTACGACCTGGAAGCCAGACGCTATTTAGGTGGGGCGGAGGTTAAGGAAGCGGCCCAACAACTACAACTACCAATGGTTGAAGTGGTGGACTGGGGCCGGCCGTTTGAGTTCCGCGACGATGAAGAGCTACGCCGCTACGCCGAAGGTCTCTATCCCAACGGCCGCCAGCGCGAAGGGGTGGTCATCCGGCCGCTCGAAGAAACGGCGGTGGACGGCCGCCGCCTCAGCTTCAAGGTAGTGAATTTGCTCTACAAAGAGGCTAAATGATGAATCCAATACCGGAACTGATACCATTCTCTGAACTGCGCCAGCGCCGAAGCGATGTCCTCAAAGAAATAGGGCGCGCCCCCGTCGTTCTAACTCAATATGGCCGGGCCTTAGCTGTCCTGGTCAACCCGGCGCAATGGAATGAACTGGTGAGTGAGTTGGAAGACCTGCGTGATGCCCTGGACGCGGCCGAAGCCCGCCAGGATGACGCACCCTTAATGAACTTCGATGAATACTTGATCCAGCGAGGCGACGTTGTACCGGCTCCTGCTGACTAATCGGGCGCAGAAAGATCTCGACAAGTAAAAGGAAGGGCAGTTCTGCAAAGGAGATGAGACGTGGACGATCAAATTTGGCAGCACATAGCGATCAATCCAAAGGTCATGGTAGGCAAGCCAGTCATTCGAGGCACACGTATTCCTGTCGAATTGCTGGTACGGATGGTAGCCCAGGGTATTTCTGTGGAAGTAATCCTGGCTGAATATCCCCGCCTGACAGTAGAGGACATTCGTGCCGCATTGACCTACGCAGCCAGGGTCGTGGCCGATGAAGATGTTTTCCCACTCATACTTCAGGCAGCGTAGTAGGATGCTAACGTGAGATTTATAGTGGACGAATGTGCTGGCGTGGCTGTGGTTGGGTATTTACGCTCCCTAGGCCACGATGTCTTAGCTGTGGGTGAAGTAATGCCTGAAGCTGATGATGTTGATATTTTGTCACGAGCCGTCATGGAAGAGCGCATTGTCGTAACAAATGATAAGGACTTCGGCGAGATGGTCTTCCGTAGCGGAGAAGTGCATCGCGGCGTATTACTCCTTCGACTCGACGATGAAAGCCCTGCGAATCGTGTACAAGTCGTGGCTTCCGTTCTGAAAGAATATGCAACTCGACTACCAGACCATTTTACGGTGGCAACCGAAAAGAAAGTGCGAATCCGGCCGAAACTGGGTAGTATAGGATTCTGATATGGAAATAACTCTCTCGGTCAACGGCCGTCTACAAACCCTCGCCGCCCATCCCACCGACACGCTCTTTAGCGCACTGCGGCAGGCGGGCTATTACAGTGTCCGTTTTGGCAGCGATAGCGGCGAAACCGGCGCGGCGGCCGTCCTCCTCGACGGCCGTCTGGTTAGCAGCGAAGTGATGTTAGTCGGCCAGGCGGTCGGCCACCGTACCGAGACCATCGAAGGGCTGATGCCGGGGGTGGGTGAACTGCACCCCATCCAGCAAGCCTTCATCGAGACCGGGGCCATGCAGTCCGGCTATTCGGCCCCGGCCATGATGCTGGCGGCTAAAGCCCTGTTGGACAGGAATCCCAATCCGAGCGAAGCGGAAGTGCGCGAGGCTCTGTCCGGCGTTCTGTGCCGGGAGACTGGCTACCTCAAGCCGGTCGAAGCCGTCTTGCGGGCGGCGGCCGTCCTACGTGGGGAAGCCGTGCCGCCCTACGAGGGGCCTGAAATTGTGCCGGCCGGCTACTTTGTGGAAACACCCCCCAGCGACGACGACACGGCCGGCCCTGAGTTCCCCCAGTTCCCTCAGTTCCCTCAATCCCCGACAACGACCCAAACCCGGCCGCAAACCGACATTCTCCTTTCCACGGGCATTAGCCAACGCGCCGTCGTGGGTAAGCCAGAGGTAAAGGTAGACGCAGTGAAATTGGCTAAGGGCAACCCGGCCTTTGTGGACGACGTGGAAATGCGGGGGATGCTCTACGCCAAACTGCTCACCAGTCCCCATGCCCACGCCCGCATCCTGGACATTGACGACCGCGAAGCCCTGGCCCTCCCTGGCGTCCGCGCCGTCATCCATTATAAGAATATCCAGCGGGTCAAGTACGCCTCTGGCGGGCAATCCTACCCCAATCCGCCGCCCTACGACCAGGTGAGCTTTGACCACAAGGTGCGCTATGTGGGCGACCGGGTAGCGGCCGTCGCCGCCGAATCGCTAGAAATTGCCGAAGAAGCCCTCCAGCGGATTCACGTGACCTACGAGGCGCTACCGGCCGTCTTCGACGAGAACGAAGCCATCCAACCCGGTGCGCCGGTCATCCACGACGAAGACGACACCGAGGGCATCCACGACCCCGGCCGCAACGTCGTTCACCACATCCACGCCGAGCGGGGCAACGTCGAGCAAGGATTGGCTGAGGCTGATTTCGTCTTTGAGCATACCTACACCGTCCACCAGGTCCAGCAAGCTCCCATCGAGCCGCACGTGGCGATTAGTTGGTGGGATTCTGACGAGCGTTTGGTCATCCGCACTTCCACCCAGGTGCCCTTTCACGTCCGGCGCATGGTGGCCCCCTTGTTAGGCTTGCCCGTCAGTCGTATCCGCGTGATCAAGCCGCGCATTGGCGGCGGCTTCGGCGTCAAACAGGAGATGTTGATTGAAGACATCGTCGGCCATTTGACGATTGCCACCGGGCGGCCGGTGCGCCTGGAACTCACTCGCTCTGAGGAATTTCGCAGCAGCCGTACCCGCCATCCCCAGACTATCACCTACAAGACCGGCGTCATGGCCGACGGTACGCTGCACAGTATGTTGATGCGAGTCATTGGCAACACCGGCGCTTACGGCACACACGGCCTGACTGTGCAGACCGTGACTGGGCTGCGCGGCCTCAGCAGCTACAACTGCCCCCATCGCCAATTTGATTGCCTGGTGGTCTATACCAACCTGCCCGTCCCCGGCGCATATCGCGGTTACGGCGGCCCCCAGGCCCTTTTCGCCCTGGAAAACCACGTAGACGAAATCGCCCACGCCCTCAAAATGGACCCCATCGAGTTCCGGCGCAAGAATTGGGTGCAGGCGGGTGATACCTTAGCCATTGCCCCTTACTTGGGAGAGGGCGAGAAGAAAACAGTGGTGGTGGAACCGATTATCCAGTCGTGCGGTCTCCACGAGTGTTTTGAGCAGGGGATGAAAGCCATTGGCTGGGAGCGGAAGGCTGACCCCCACTGGCGCACGGTACCCGGCAAGCCCTACCTGCGGCGCGGCCTGGGGGCGGCGATGTGTATGCATGGTACAGCCATTCCTAGCCTGGACATGGGCGGGGCTAGTATCAAGATCAACGATGACGGCTCTTTCAATGTGCTGGTAGGGGCCACCGACCTCGGCACAGGCGCGGACACAGTGTTGGCCCAAATCGCCGCCGAAGTCCTGGGAGTGGCCCTGAAGGACATTATTATCTATTCTAGCGATACGGACATGACCCCCTTTGACACGGGAGCTTACGCCAGCAGCACGACCTATATTTCGGGCACGGCCGTCCAGAAGGCGGCCGAACAGGTAGCCGACCAGATAAAAGAGCGAGCGGCTCTGCTGTTAGGCTTGGACGACTGGCGCGACATTCGCCTGGCCGGCCGACAGGCCATTGCCTCCGACGGCCGCGCCGTGAGCATCGAAAAGATTGCCCTTCACTCGCTCCACCAGGATCGCCAGCGGCAAATCATGGCCACCGCTTCCTACGTCAGCATGGAATCGCCGCCGCCCTTCGCCGGTCAATTCGCCGAGGTAGAAGTGGACACGGAGACGGGCCAGGTGACGGTGACGAAGCTGGTCATGGCTGTAGACGCCGGCGTGCCTATCAATCCCGTCACCGCCAGCGGCCAGGTGGAGGGGGGCATGACCCAGGCCCTCGGTTACGGCCATTGTGAAGAGATGGTCTACGACGAGGACGGCCGCCTCCTCAACGACCGCTTTGGCCCCTACCACCTCTACCGGGCCGACGAGATGCCCTGGCTGAAGGTCATCCTGGTGCAGACCCACGAACCCAGCGGCCCCTTTGGGGCCAAGGCCATTGCCGAAATTCCCAAAGATGGGGTCGCTCCGGCCGTCGCCAACGCCATTTTTGACGCCACGGGCGTCCGTATCCGCCGCATCCCCTTCACACCCCAGCGGGTTTATCAGGCGTTACGGCAAGGGGCGTGAAGAGTGAAAAGTGAAACGTGATACCTCTTTTAACGTTTCACGCTTCACTTCAATAAATCCTCCAACCTCTGCCGCCCTCGGATAACCCGAAACTGTCCCCCATCCACCAACACCTCGGCCGCCCTCAACCGCCCATTGTAGTTAGAACTCATGGCAAAGCCATAAGCCCCGGCCTGCAAGACGGCCAATAGGTCGCCCGGCCGCACCGGGGGCAACGGCCGATCTCTGGCTAACCAATCACCCGTCTCACACACCGGGCCAACCACGTCAACGAGGGGAAAGGAACTGAGGGAACTCAGGGAACTCCCACCAGTTCCCTCAATTCCCTGAGTTCCTTCCGCTGTTTGCCGGACGGGGACGATGGGGTGGTACGCCTGGTACAAGGCCGGCCGGATCAAATCGTTCATACCCGCGTCGGTAATGACAAAGGTCTTATCCCCCTGGGTCTTGGTGTACAGCACTTGCGTCACCAGCGCGCCGGCCGGGCCCACAATAGACCGCCCTGGCTCCATGACCACTTCGTAGCCAGCCTGGACTACCGGCCGGGCGACGGCCGTCACCCAGGCGGTCGGTTCAGGGGCTTCTTCTCGGCCATAGTAAATACCCAGGCCACCCCCTACGTCTATGTATGGCAGACCAATACCCAGGGCCGCCAATTCCCCAGCCAATTCGACCAACTTATCGGCCGCTGCCACAAATGGCCCCAACTCGGTAATCTGCGAGCCGATGTGCGCCGCCAGGCCCACCGGCCGCAACCAGAGGTGGCCGACGGCCCGGACTATCATCTGTAGAGCCTGCTCAGGACTGACGCCAAACTTGTGGGCGCGCTGGCCGGTGCTAATGTAAGCATGGGTGTCCACCGGCACGTCGGGGTTGACCCGCACGCCAATCGAGGCGACGCGGCCGAGGGAAGCGGCCGTCTCTGCCACAACCTCTAACTCCATCGCCGATTCCACGTGCAGGGCGCGGATGCTGGCCGTCAAAGCCATTTCGATTTCGGCGCGGGTCTTGCCCACCCCGGAGAAGATAATCTTGTCTGGGGGAAAGCCGGCGTGGAGAGCCAGGAACAATTCACCACCACTGGTCACGTCAGCCCCCAGCCCGGCCGCCGCCAGTAACCGCAGCAGGGTGGGGTTGCCGTTGGCTTTGACGGCGTAGCAGACCAGGGAGCGGGGGGTGAGGGTGGCGGCCGTGTCCCGGTAGGCGTTAGCCCTTCGCAACAGTTCCGCCTGGCTGTAGACGTAGGCGGGTGTGCCGACGGCCGAGGCAATATCCGCCAGTGCAACGCCCTCACCAACCAATTGACCACCCACGTAGCGAAAGGGCGATGGATTAAGCAAGTTGCGGTCGGCGGTCATCGGCCGGTCGTCTCCTACAAGTTGACGTTAATCGCACTGCCCGACTCATAGCGACGCAGCCCCACGTAAAAGACGGCCGCCGCCAGCAGCCAGGCCAACACCGCCACGCCCAACAACGTGACTAACAGGCCCACATCCCGCCCCTTGACGATCTCCACCGGCACTGCGCCAACGAAGCCGGCCGGAATCAGGGTGTACAGCAGCACCCGTGTCATGCCCGAGAACAGGGAGTTGGGATAGAGGGCAAAGGTGACGGCCGCGTTGGTGGCCTGTAAGCTGACCTGTTGGGCGTTGCCCATGAAAAAGGCCAGTGAGCCGGCGATGGCGCTGAAGGCGGCCAGAACCGCTCCGCCCAGCAGAGAAGAAACCAGGAAGAAGAGAAGGTCGAGGGGGTGGAAGCGGCCGGTGAACAGGTAGGCAATCAGGCCAAAGCTCACGTCGCCAATGGTGCTGACCGACATGCGCGAGAAAATGACGTGGGTAAGCAGGTCACGTGGCAAGACCAGGTAGTAATCCAGTTTGCCCTGAGCAATCATCCCCGCCAACGCTGCCCCGGTATTGGCGGCAAACATATAGGCCAGCCCATAACCCAGAGCGACGACGGCGAAAAGCAGATAGATGTCGCTAATCTCGTAACCCCGCACCGCCCCAAAGCGGTCAAAGAACAACAGCCAGAACACAAAATAGATGCCGTTGTTCAGGAACATCCCCAGAATCTGGCTAATGAAGCTGGCCCGGTACTCCATCGCCGACGACAGGTTCATCGCCATCAGGGTGCGGAGGAAGAGGAGTTCGTTCTTGAGGCGATTCATTCTAACCGCCGTTGATGGCCAGGCGTTGGGCCGCCCAGCGATATTGCCAGGTGAGCAGGCCGCCGATAATAACCAGCCAGACGAGTTGTAGTCCCAGGAAGCGGCCGAAATCACCCCACTCAAACGCTACGAACAACTTAGCCGGGGCGTAGGTGGTTAAATTGAAAGGCAGCAGGCGGGCGACGCGCTGCAACCACTCTGGTAGAAAGTCCAGGGGGATGAGCAACCCACCCAGAATGAAGACCAGCTTTTGGTAAATGAGCCGGAAGGAGTTGGTGTCCTCGGTGACGAAGGCCAGCAGGCCGATGATGCTCAAAACGAAGAAGTCCAAGACGGTGGCGAGAAGCATGATGAGCAGGACGGCCGGTAGCGTAACGAGATGGACGGCCGGCCAGCCGGCGTAGGCCAGGCAAATCGGCGCGCCCAACAAAAAGATGAGGCCCATCTTGACGATGGATTCACCCAGGCCGTTGAAGAAGTGATAGGCCAGGTAGTTGTACGGCCGGTTCAAGGTGTAGGCAATCGAGCCATCGCGCACTTCTTCCGTAATTTTTACGTCGTGGCGAAACTTGCCCAGTTCCATTACTTCGGCGATGAGAAAGTACCAGATGGTGTTCGCCAGGGTCAGGCCGGCGATTTCATTCGTCCCCTGGGTGGCGTAGGCGGCCGTCCACAAGTGGACGAAGACGAACATGATGATAATGATAAAAAAGGCGCGGTTGAGGGCGTCCCAGACGTAGGCCAACTGGTTTTGCAGATTGGTCAGGGTAATGGCCCCGTATTTGAGGGTGTTCAGGCGCAACTGGTCTAGCACGGCCTATTCAATTTCTAATCCCCAGTTCCCATTCGCTCATAGACCGTCTCCACGGCTTTCGCCTCCCGGCCGTCGGGCAAGATGTTATAAGCCGTGATGGTCAAATGCGCCGCGTCATGCAAGACAAATTCCGTGCGCCAACCCCAATCAGGGCCACCGCCTGGGTCGGCATAATGACCCAGGACCCAACACCCGTTCGGTAGCGCCGCTCCCCGGCCGAACATCATCCCTGTGCCCATGTGGGCCGTATCCACCCAGTTGGCTTCATACTGCTGGGACTGGACGTTATAGCCCGTGACAAACATACCCTGAAGCGGCTCACCCATCAAACTGCCTTCATATTCATAAACCAGGAACCGGCCGCCCAGAATCGGCCGGATCACTCCTTTCGTGGACGCTTCATCCCCCAGCTTTTCTGGCTCAAACCACACCCGCGTCACACCCGCCCATTCGCCAACCATTTGCAAGAGCTTATGATGTGCTCCGCCAACCTTTGACAATTCAAACGCCTCTGCATCCATTGAATACCTCCATCGCCGCGTGGCTGCGGCCGGCCTCTTGACCGCCGTGGGTTCTCTTCTTCATAGGTGCTTTAGTAGACGCTCATATTCCTCGTGTTTACCAATCCAGAACCACGTGATAGTGTCACCGTGCAGCAGCCCCAAAGCACGGTATTGGTCTCCGATACGAACGGAGTAGATAGGACGGGTCTTGCCAACGCGCTTGAAGTGCAATCCTGGCACGTCAGGATTCCTTCGCCAGACCCGATAAACTCTGTTGGCACGTCGCCGGGCTTCGTAAGGTAGCTGATAGAACAGCTTCCAAAATTGCGGAACGGTTTGCGAGTTCATCCAGGCGCGATTTCCCCATCTTCTGTAAAAATCATGGGTCTGACGTTCCCGGCTTGAATCTCGGCCATGACTTCATCGGCCATTTTTTCGAACAGGCGTTGCGACTCATCACTAGCCAGAAGGGCATCCCAACGCGCGTTGTCGGCCGTAATCTCTTCTTCACTCCCGTCTTCGTCCAACAATTCTAAGTCTTGGGTTTTCGTTATCTTGAACTCCAGAAATTGGGCGAAGTCAATGACCTCGTACACGCGGTCCGGGGGCAATTTACGTACAACACCAAGAAGCTGCTGTTCAGTTGCTGTCGGTTCCAGAATCATTTGCGCTTCCATAAATGTTACCTCAGCCAGATTGTATCACGCACGGCTCACATTGATCCAAGCCAGATTGCTTGCTGGCTAGGTCGTGGCCCCGGCCGCCACCGCCACCCGAAACGGATCATACTCCACCTCCAACTCCTGGCGGAACTGGCGGGTGTAGAGCTGGTAGTAATGGCCCCTAGCCCGAATCAACTCCGCGTGCGTCCCCATCTCGGCGATCCGGCCGCCCTCCAACACCAATATCCGGTCGGCCCGCTTGATCGTGGAGAGACGGTGGGCGATGATGAAGCTCGTCCGGCCGCGCATCAGGGCCTCCATCCCCCGTTGAATCAGAGCTTCGGTCAGCGTGTCTACCGAACTGGTAGCCTCATCCATAATGAAGATTTCCGGCCGGGCCAGCACCGCCCGCGCCAGGCTAATCAACTGCTTCTGCCCCACCGACAGCCGGTTGCCCCCTTCGCCCACCTCCGCCTCGTAACCTTTGTCCAGGGTGGTGATAAAGTCGTGCGCCCCGGCCGTCCTCGCCGCCGCTTCAATCTCCTCGTCCGTAGCCGCCAGCCGGCCGTAACGAATGTTCTCCCGTATCGTACCGGAAAACAGGTGGGGGGTCTGCAAGACGATCCCCAGGCGCGACTGGATCGAGTGCAGGGTGAAATCGCGGTAGTCCCGGCCGCCAATGGTAATCGCCCCGTTCTTGGGTTCGTAGAAGCGGGCTACCAGGTTGACGACGGTGGACTTGCCCGCGCCGGTTGGCCCCACCAGGGCAATCGTCTCCCCCCGCTTCACAGTCAGGCTAAAGTCCTTTAGCACCGGCTTGTCCGGCTCGTAGTAAAACTCCACCTGGTCGAAGTGGACGTCGCCTTGTATGGAATCGGTCGCCACGGCCCCCGGCCGGTCCGTCACCTCTGGCACCGCGTCAATGAGCGAGAAGACCCGCTCGGCCGAGGCGATGGCCTGCTGCATTTCGGCGTAGACGCGGGCCATATCCTGCACCGGCCACAGCATAAAGGTCACGTAGGAGACAAAGGCCTGGATGCCGCCAATGGTCATGGCCCCGAGCTGCACCTGCCAGCCGCCATACCAGGCAATCGTGCCAATCGCTACCGCGCTGATGAACTGCACTACCGGCAAAAACAGGGCCGACAGCCAGGCCGCTCGAAAGCCAGCCTCGTACATCTCGCTGGTCAACTGGCCGAACTCGCGCAGGTTTTGGTCCTCGCGCACCAGGGCTTTCGCCACCCGCACGCCGGTAATGCCTTCGTTATACGCGCCGGTGATGCGCGAATTGACCCTCCGCACCTTGCGGTATTCGACGATAATGCGCTTTTGGAACTGGGAGGCTACCGCAATCAGGATGGGAATAATCAGCAGCACCAACAAGGCCAGTTTCCAGTTGATGAGCAGCATGAAGAAGACGGCCGTCACAATGCGCGTCACCCCCCAGGTCATGTCCAGGATGCCCCAGGAGACCAATTCGGCGATGCGCTGCGAGTCAGACGTGACCCGCGACATGATCCAACCCACCGGCGTCCGGTCGAAGTAGGCGAAGGACAACTCCTGTAGGTGGTTGAACATCTTGCGCCGCAGGTCATATTGGATGGTCTCGCCCATGAGGCCGGCCAGGTAGATGAAGCCAAAAACGAGGGCGGCCTGGACGACGGTCAGCCCGCCGTAGTAGACGATGAGCCGCCACAGGGCGGCCGGGTCATGGGCGAGAATACCGTCGTCAATGATCCGCTTGCCCAGGTAGGTGGTATAAGACTCGACGGCGGCCACACTGGTAATCAGCACGAGAAAGCCGACCAACAGCCGCCAGTGCGGCCGGGCCTGGGCGATGACGCGCAAGAAGGTGCGGCCGTTAAACCGCGTCGTAAATTCTTCTTCTTCGAATGTGTATTGTTCAGACATAGTGACGAAAAACGAGAAACGTGAAATGTGAAACGTGAGAAGAGTTCACGTTTCACGCTTCACGCCTCACGCGGCAACCAGCCCTCCCACTTCCCGTTCCAACTCATCCTCAATCCGCGCCTGTAGTTCGTAAATCTGGCGGTAAATGCCCGGCCGCTCAATCAGTTCAGCGTGCCGGCCGCGCTGGACGATCTGCCCCTTGTCCAGCACCAGGATCAGGTCAGCGTTCATCACACTTTGGACACGATGAGCGATGATGAAGGTCGTCCGGCCGCGCATCAAACCCTCCAACGCCGCGCGGATTTGCGCTTCCGTCTCCGTGTCTACCGAGGAAGTCGCGTCGTCCAGGATGAGGATACGCGGGTTCTTCAAGAGCGTGCGGGCGATGGCTAACCGCTGCTTCTGCCCGCCGGAGAGAGTCACCCCCCTTTCGCCCACCAGGGTATTATAGCCCGTAGGGAAGCTCATAATCGTCTCGTGGATAGCCGCCGCCCGCGCCGCCGCTTCGATTTCCGCCTGGGGTACGTCGCGGTCAACCCCATAAGCAATGTTTTCGCGGATGGTGCGTGAGAACAGGAACGGCTCTTGCTCGACGATGCCGATTTGCTGGCGCAGGGTGCGGCGCGGATAGCGTTTCAAGTCCACCCCGTCCAGGGTCAGCCGGCCGCTGGTGTACTCATAAAAGCGCGGCAACAGATTAACCAGGGTGCTTTTGCCGGAGCCGGTCGGCCCCATCAAGGCGATCACCTGCCCCGGCCGCCCGCGAAAGGTGAGGTTCTTGAGAACGGGTTCCTGACCATCGTACTCGAAGCACACGTCATCGAAGAGGATTTCCCCCTGCACGTCACCGGCCGGCCGGTAGTCGCCGGCCGTCAACGGTTCACGGTCTTCCCGAATGACCTCCATCACCCGCTTGTAGGAGACCAGGGCAGTGGACATCTCCACGATCAGGCGGCCGAGAATCCGCATAGGCCAGATGAGCCAGATGACCATGCCCGCGTAAGCCAGATAGTCGCCGACGGTGAGCGTCCCCTCGATGGTCATCAGGGCGGCGGCGTAGAAGCCACCGAGCATCTGGAAGCCGGCCAGGATGTCCGTCGAAGGCCAGTACAAAGAGTGCATGAGAATCAGCTTGCGGCCGCGCCGGTACTTCTCGCGGTTGTCTTTGTCGAACTTGGCTGATTCGTAGCCCTGGCGAGCGAAGGCTTTGACTACCCGCACGCCACTCAAATTCTCTTGCAGGGTGGTAGAGAGGGCCGCTTCTTGTTCCTGGAAGGCTTCGTAGGCTTTGGAGATGCGGGCGAAGAAGAAGATAGAGATGACGACGATGAGGGGAATGACGGCCGCCGACAGCCAGGCCAGCCGCGCATTGAGACTGTAAATGGCGAGGAAGTTGATGGTGAAGAGGAGGAGGATGCGGCCGAAGCCGATGGCTTCCTGGGCGAAGAAGCGGCGCACGGCGTCTACGTCCGAGGTCGCCCGTTGGATTAGCTCGCCGGTGGGCGTCTTGTCGTGGTAGCTGAAGGAGAGGCGTTGGATGTGGTCGTAGAGGTAGTCGCGCAGGCGGCGGGCTACTCCCTCCGAGGTGCGGGCGGCCAACCGGCCGCTCAGGTAAGTACACGTCCCCTCCAAGAGTGACAGGCCCACGAAGCCCAGGGCGACCCAGGCCAGGGCCACGCCGAACCGCCCCTGGCCCAACACGTCGTCAATCAAGTAGCTCAGGAGAAAGTAGGTGGCGGTCTTGGCGACGGCCGCCAATCCCAGGCTAACGGCCGCGCCCAGGTATATGCGCCGGAAGCCGGTCATCATCCGCAACAGACCGACCAGGCGGTAGCGGGCGATGGAGTGCTTGAAGTCAAAAGAAGGAGTAGGAATGGTCATTAGGAACTGAAGGAACTGAGGGAACTAAGTCGCCGGAGTTCCTCCAGTTCCTTGAGTTCCCTCAGTTCCTTCGGCTTCGTTTCTACGTGTACGCCATGTAAATCTCGCGGATGATTTCTTCCATGGGCGGGTCGCTGACGTTGATGTCCAGGCACGGCCGGGCGGCTATCACCTGCTGCACTACCTTTTCCACCGGCACCTGGCGGTTGTCAAATTCCAGCTTGACCCCGTGCGTGCCTTGCTTGAGGATGGTGACGCCGGGCATCTGAAAAGGGCCATCCAGGGGTTCGGCGAAGCGCACGTCCACAATCTTGCGCCGTAAGTATTGCCGTTTGAGGGTGGAGGTGCGGTCGTCGAAGATGATCCGGCCGTGATTGACCACGATCACCCGCTTGCACAAATTCTCCACGTCGCCGGCGTCGTGGCTGGTCAAGAAAATCGTCGTGCCGTCTTGCTCGTTCAGGGTCTTGATCGCCTCGCGGATTTGCTGCTTGGCGACCACGTCCAGGCCAATCGTCGGCTCGTCCAGGAAGATGAGGCGCGGCCGGTGCAGCAGCGAAGCGGCAATCTCACACTTCATGCGCTGGCCCAGGCTCAACTTACGCACCGGCACGTGCAGCAGTTCTTTCAGTTGGAAAGCCTCGACCAGAAAGTCGTGCCGCGCCTGGTACTGGCTCACGTCCAGTTCGTAGATGCGCGCAAAGAGACGGAAGGTGTCTTCGGCCGGCAGATGATACCACAGCTGCGGCTTCTGCCCAAAGACCGACCCGATGTGGTAGGCCAACTGCCGCCGCTGCCGCCAGGGATTATAACCGAGAACCGTGGCCCGGCCGCGCGTGGGGAACAGAATCCCCGTCAGCATCTTAATCGTGGTGGACTTGCCCGCCCCATTCGGCCCAATGAAGGCCAGCATCTCGCCCGCTTCCAGGGAGAAACTCACGTCGCTGACGGCCGTGACGGTGGTGGTGACCGGCCGCCAGACCGCCCGCCAACTCCCCCGCAACCCAGGAGCTTTTTGTTTGAGGCTGAACGTCTTGGCCAGCCCGGCCACTTCAATAGCCGTTCCCATAAGTAGAACTATTGTACCACAATGTGCGGTGTTGATAGAGTAGACCGACGGGGTTCCCAAAACTCCGCCGATCTACTGCCTCAAATAACAACGGCTGTGGCCGGTATCTGACCGCGCCACCTCTAGTCAAAATGCAGCTTTATGACCGTTGCCAGGATAGAAATGCGCCCAGGGAGACCTTCACACAGAATTACGGGTATGCTATACTACATAGGTCGGTTGACGTGGAAGCTTCGAGTGAAAGTCGAGAAAGGAGGGCAACCATGACCCTGATGCGGGTGATGACATTTAACGTGAATGGCTCTTGGGCCGACCCGGAGCGGCCGGAGCGAAGCTGGGCTAACCGCGCCGCGCTGGCGGTCAGGGCAATTCAACGATACTCGCCCGATCTGCTTGGACTGCAAGAAGTAGAGGCGGCCAACTTCGCGTATTTGCGAGAGCATTTAACCGATTATGGGTATGAACTGGGGTTGGAATACGACGAGGGGCCGTATGCGGCCAACAGTTCCATCTTTTGGAAGGCGGAACGGTTCAAGTTGATCGAGTCAGGCAAGTTTTGGTTTAGCCAGACGCCGGACGTGCGCTCTAGTGACTGGGGCGTGCCTTATCCAATGGGAGCCACCTGGGTTCGGCTACAGGATGGGCCAACCGGCCCCCAACTGCTCCATCTGAACACCCATTTTGAGGATGGCGCGGAGGGAGAACAATCGCGCGTGGAGAGCAGCAAGCTCATCGTCGCCCGTGCGCGGCAACTGGCCGCCGATCTTCCAGTCATTGCCACAGGCGACTTCAATTGCAATCCCTGGTCTGAAGCGTACAGGCTTTTGATGGCGGCCGGCTTTACTGATAGTTACCGCGCGGCCGGCCAGGCGGATTCCGTCGAGTCCAGTACCTTTCACGGGTTTAGCGGCCGGGAATACTTTAGTTTGGAATGGGGCGACGAACTGTTTTGGCGTGTAGACTGGATACTCACACGAGACGGCCGGCAGCGATTACAAACTACCTCTAGTACGATTGTCCGCGACGCCGAACCGCCTATCTACCCGAGCGATCACTACCCGGTGGTTAGCGAGTTAGCCTTGTTGTAAAGGCCACCAACATCCCCTTATCCCCTCATCCCGGCCGCCTACGATCCGTCGTGCTTAATCAGGCTGCGGCCGTCCATCTCCGCCGGCTGCGGTAGACCCATCAGTTCCAGGACGGTGGGAGCTACGTCGGCCAGGATGCCGCGGGGGTGGAGGGCAAAGTAGTGGTCGCCAATGACGAAGAAGGAGACCGGGCTGGTGGTGTGGTAGGTGTGCGGGCCGCCGGTGAGTTCGTCAATCATGCGCTCGGCGTTGCCGTGATCGGCCGTCACCAACGCCACCCCCCCCTTGCCCGTCACCGCCTGCACCAGCCGGCTGGCGCACTCGTCCACCGCTTCCACCGCCTTAATCGCCGCCGCCAAGACGCCCGTATGCCCCACCATGTCAGGATTGGCGAAGTTGACCAGGATAAAGGCGTCGTCGTGGGTCCTGATGCGCTCCTCCACGGCCTGGGCTAACTGGTACGCGCTCATCTCTGGCTGGAGGTCGTAGGTGGCTACTTTGGGTGACGGGACGAGCAGGCGGTCTTCGCCGGGAAAGGGCTGCTCGCGGCCGCCATTGAAGAAATAGGTGACGTGGGCGTATTTTTCGGTTTCGGCGGCGTGGAACTGGGGCAGGTTGTGTTGGCTGATAACCTCGGCCAGCGGGTTGACGATGTCCACGTCGGGGAAGACCACCTGCACGGGCAGGCCGGCCTCGTAAGCGGTGAAAGTCACCACGTTCACTCCTTCGATGAACGGCCGCGTAAAGCCATCAAAGTCGGGCAGGGCCAAGGCTTTGACGATCTGGCGCATTCGGTCGGCGCGGAAGTTGTAAAAGAGCAGGCAGTCGCCCGGCTCGACGCCCACAGACAAGCCGCCGGCTTGTCCCTCAATCACCGTCGGTTCGATGAACTCATCTGTCACGTCCTTTTCGTACGATTGGCGAATAGCCTGGGCGGCCGACGAGGCCCGTAGCCCTTCGCGCTGGACAATGGTCTCGTAGGCCCGTTGGGTGCGCGGCCAGCGTTTGTCCCGATCCATGGCGTAGTACCGGCCGCTGACGGTGGCGATGACGGCCGGGGCCTCCGTCTGCATGAACTGTTCCAGGTCGGCCAGAAAGTCAATCGCGCTGCGGGGGGGCGTGTCGCGGCCGTCGGTGATGAGATGCAGGATGGGTAAAATGCCTTCCCGCCGGGCCAGTCGCAGGATACCGTGCAGGTGACGGACGTGGCTATGGACACCGCCCGGCCCAAACAGGCCAATCAGGTGCAATTTACCACCGTTGGTCTTAGCCTGCTGCAAAGCGTCCAGCAAGACACCGTTCTGATAGAATGAGCCATCCCGAATAGCCTTGTCTACCCGCGTCAAATCCTGGTAGATGATCCGGCCGCCGCCCAGGTTCAGGTGGCCGACTTCAGAGTTGCCCATCTGATCCTGGGGTAACCCGACCGCCTCCCCCGAAGCGTCCAGGATGCTGCGCTCCCCTGTCTTGAGCCACCGGTTGTAATTCGGTGTATGGGCCTGGGCGACAGCGTTACCGTGTTCCATTTCACGGATGCCCCAGCCATCCAGGATGATCAAGGCCACTGGCCGGTAGGAATCCATAGTCGTTTCTCCTTTCTCTCCCTCGCCACTGGCCCATTATCGCCCAAAAACACCGTTCGCGCTATTTGTGATAACTCGGTCAATCGCGAATGATGCGAATAGGCGAATCAGGCGAATGAAGATAGTTCTTATTCGCCCCATTCGCCCCATTTGTCCTATTCGCGATAACAAAAAAGGCGGTGAGCCAACACTCACCGCCTTACCAGACTCCTCAAGTTGGATTCGAACCAACAACCCATCGGTTAACAGCCGATTGCTCTGCCGTTGAGCTATTGAGGAATAACCCAGGGGAAAATTATACCAAAATGACAAACCGTGTCAAGCTATCTCCTTCGCATAGTCAAAAGACCCACCCCCACTCTCCGTTCAATCCGCTCCCCCAAATCCGTTGACAGCTGTTTCAGCCTGTGATTTCAATCACAGGGCAATAGGCATAAGAAATCTAACATTGTCAAACTACTCAGGCTCTCTGTAGAAACCAGGTTTTTGACGTGGGGAAAAGCCTGGTTTCTAGCTGAGTAATTACCAATTCGGTACAATCTGCCTCCATGACGAAACCAGTAATTATTGTACACGGTGGGGCGGGAAGTTGGGATTTAGAATCGGCGCGGCTGCAAGAAGCCCTGGCGGCCTGCCGGCTGGCGGCCGTCGCCGGCCAAGCCATCTTGCTCAAAGGTGGTTCGGCTCTGGATGCAGTAGAGGCGGCCGTCTGCATTCTTGAAGACGAGCCATCTTTGGACGCCGGCCGGGGCAGCTACCTGACCAGCGCGGGCCAGATTGAGATGGACGCCCTGATTATGGACGGCCGCACCCTCGACCTGGGGGCAGTAGCGGCCGTGCAGCGCGTGCGTCACCCCATCAGCCTGGCCCGCCGGGTGATGAGCGACCTCCCGCACACCTTCCTGGTGGGGATGGGGGCGGAGGCGTTCGCCGATGACATTGGCTTTCCTCGTTGCACGCTGGAAGACCTGTTGGTGGCCCACAATCTGGAAGCGCACCTGGAGGCGCAGCGACGGCCGGGCGACCTGGGCGATACGGTGGGGGCGGTGGCTCTGGATGTGGGCGGCAATTTAGCCGCCGCCACCTCGACCGGCGGCACGCGCCACAAGATGCCCGGCCGCGTGGGGGATAGCCCCCTCGTTGGCTCAGGCGCTTACGCCGATAACTGGACGGCGGCCGTCAGCGCCACCGGCCAGGGCGAGCAGTTGATGAAGGTGGTCATCAGCAAGCGGGCCTGCGACTTCGTGGCCCAGGGCCTACCAGCCCGCGCTGCCTGCGAAGCGGCTATCCGCGTATTAGCCGAACGGGTCAACGGGCAGGGTGGCCTCATCGCCATAGACGCCCGTGGCCACGTGGGCTATGCCTACAACACGGCCGCCATGCCCTACGCCTACGCGGTAGGAGAGGAGGAAGTGACAAGTGGCAGGTAGCAGGTGGCAAGTGGCAAGTGGTAAGTTTGCAAGTGGCAAGTGGCAAGTCTGCAAGTGGTAAGCTTGCAAGTGGCAAGTGGCAAGTGGCAGGTAGCAAGTGGCAAGTGGCAAGTGGTAAGTTTGCAAGTGGCAATTGGCAAGTCTGTAAGTGGTAAGTTTGCAAGTGGCAAGTGGCAAGTGGCAGGTAGCAAGTGGCAAGTGGCAAGTGGCAGGTAGCAAGTGGCAAGTGGCAAGTGGTAAGTTTGCAAGTGGCAATTGGCAAGTCTGTAAGTGGTAAGTTTGCAAGTGGCTTTGGCAAGTGGCAGGTCTGACCTGCCACCTGCTACCTGCCACCTGCTACCTGCCACCTAATTGCCCATACTCCGCCAGAAAACGCACGGCCGTCTGAATCCCCCGGTAGAAGTTGGGCAGGTAGAAGCGTTCGTTGGGGGAGTGAATTTTGTCGTCGGGCAGGCCAAAGCCCATGAGAACCGTTTCCAGCCCCAAGTGGGTCTGCAAAAGGCCGACCACCGGAATAGAGCCACCCTCGCGCATGAAAACCGGCGGCCGGCCGAAAACCTGTTCGTAAGCGGTGAAAGCTGCTCGCATGGCCGGAATGGTAAAGTCGGTCACACTGGCCGGCGCGCCATGAAACGACGTGACCTGGACACGGACGCTGGGAGGGGCGATTTGCGCCACGTAACGGCGGCATAGCTCAAAAATTTCGGCCGGGTCCTGGTCGGGCACCAACCGCATAGACAACTTGGCGTGGGCCGTGGCTGGCAAGACCGTCTTGCCGCCGGGGCCGGTGTAGCCGCCGATGATACCATGCACGTCCAGCGTCGGCCGCGCCCCCAACCGTTCCACCAGCGAATACTCCGGTTCGCCCCAGGCGCACGGCGCGCCCGTTTCTTCTAACCAACGTTCCTCGTTCAAGGGAAACTTAGCCAATAACGCCCGCTCGTCAGGGGTCAGCGGCCGCACCTTATCATAGAAGCCTGGAATGAGAATATGCCCCTCCTCATCCTTGAGTTGGGCAATGAGGTGAGCCAGGGCGTTGAGGGGATTGTTGACACCGCCGCCATAGGCGCCCGAATGGAGGTCGCGGCCGGGCCCGGTCACGTCCACAAACACGTAGCACATTCCCCGCAAACCATAGACGATAGCTGGTTCGTCGGGGGCGGGGATGGCTGTATCCGAGATTAAGGCGACGTCGGCCGCCAGCAATTCTTTATTCTCAGGGATGAAGGCGGCCAGGTTTTCGCCGCCGCTCTCCTCTTCGCCCTCGATGATGAACTTGACATTGACCGGCAGGCGGCCGGCCCCTCTTAGGTAGGCTTCCACCGCCTTCACGTGCATATAGATTTGCCCCTTGTCGTCAGATGCGCCGCGCGCGTAGATGTGGTCGCCCAGGACGGTTGGCTCAAACGGCGGCATAACCCACTGGTTTAGGGGTTCCACCGGCTGCACGTCGTAATGGCCGTAAATGAGAACCGTTGGAGCGTGGGGGCCACTGTGCAGCCAGTCCCCATAAATCAATGGATGCCGCTTGGTGGGGATGACCCGCACATTTTCCAGGCCGGCCGCCCGCATGGCCGCCGCCAGCCACTCGGCCGCCGCCGCCGTGTCGGCGTTATGTTCTGGCTGGGTGCTGACACTGGGCAGGCGCAGAAAAGCCAAAAGCTCCTCTAACTGCTCACCCCGCTGCCCCTCGGCGTAAGCCAGGGCCGGGGCGAGTGATGGATGGTTGGATGATGGTGGGGTACTACTCATGCTGGTTACTCTTTTGTAACTATTCAGCAAGAAACCAGGTTTTTCCCTGGCGGAGCGTGATTCTTGGCAAAAAAAAACCTGGTTTCTTCAGAGGACCTGTATAGTTACACTCTTTTTATGGGGTATAATTCCTGGCCGCAAACAGGCAAGGGTATCTATTATAGCAGTGACCATGCACAGCTGCACGCAATCGGCCGCAAGCGAAAATTCTTCGTGAGCCTTCGTGCGCTTTGTGGATTCTCGGAACAGGATGAACGAACAGGACAATCACCAGGAGTTAGCAGGTGAGCAGACCTGCGAGGTTTTCAGAAACCCCGCAGGTCTGCGCTTGACACCGGCCGCCCTCCTGGAAAGTTTGCTTTTCGTCGCCAGTGGGCCGACGCCGGTGGGCCGCCTGGCCGCCGCGTTGGAACTCACGCCGGCGGCCGTCACCGCCCATCTGCATCAGCTTGAACAGGCCTACCAGGCGCGGGGTTTGCGCCTGCTGTGGGTGGGCGATTCGGTGCAGATGACTAGCGCGCCAATGGCCGCGCCGGTTGTTGAACGCTTCCTGGGATTGGAGGTGACTAGCCGCCTGAGCCCGGCCGCCTTAGAGGTATTGGCCATTGTGGCTTACCGGCAGCCCGCCACCCGGCCGCAAATCGAGCAGATTCGCGGCGTCAATTCCGACGCCTCCTTGCGTACCTTGTTGAGCAAAGGGCTAATCGAAGAGGTTGGACGAGTCGAGACGGCCGGGCGGCCGATTCTCTACGGCACAACGCCCGAATTTCTGCGGCACTTCGGCCTCACCTCCCTGGCCGACCTCCCACCCCTGGATGTAGAGCAATCCCTGGATGTAGGGCAATCCGCCGGATTGCCAGGTGTAGGGTAATCCGCCGGATTGCCAGGTGTAGGGCAATCCGCCGGATTGCCAGGCGTAGGGCAATCCGCCGGATTACCAGGCGTAGGGTAATCCGCCGGATTGCCCAGGGCAATCTGGCAGATTGCCCCACAGGATATGGAAGAACGAGTACAGAAAATCATGTCCCAGGCCGGCCTGGGTTCCCGGCGCGATTGCGAAGAACTCATCCGCGCCGGCCGCGTGCGCGTCAACGGCCGCCCCATCCACCTGGGCGATAAAGCTGATCCGAACGTGGACGAGATTGAAGTAGACGGCCGGCGGCTGCCCCGGCCGGAAAAGTTCACCTACGTGGCCGTCAACAAGCCCAAAGGTGTCCTCTCCTCCACCGAAGACGAATTAGGCGAGGGACGGCCGACCGTGCGTGACCTGCTGCCCTTCCCCGGCCACCTCTATCCGGTCGGCCGCTTAGACAAGCAAAGCGAAGGACTCATGCTGCTGACCAACGACGGCGCGCTGGCCCACCGGCTGACTCACCCTCGCTACGAACACGAGAAGACCTACCGGGTGGTGGTCGAAGGCCGGCCGTCACCCGACCTTCTGGAAGAATGGCGGCGCGGCGTACTATTGGACGGCCGCCCGACCGCCCCGGCCCAAATTGACGTCATCGAGCAAAATGCCGCTTGCGCCATCCTGCGTGTCGTCCTGCGCGAAGGGCGCAAACGCCAGATTCGGCGCGTCGCCGCCCAATTAGGCCATCCCGTTCAACAACTCCTGCGCGAGCAGATCGGCCCCCTGCGCCTGGGCGACTTGCCGCCTGGACACTGGCGCTACCTGACGGCCGAGGAAGTAGCGACCCTGCGCCGTCTAACTGAAAATGAAGAGTGAAAAGTGAAAAGTGAAAAGGCAGGTGCCTCACTTTTCACTCATCACTCACCACTCATCACTCGTCACTCATCACAACGAGGTCACTTTTGACTAAAACAACCATCACCATCGCCATTGATGGCCCGGCCGCCTCCGGTAAGACGACGGTCGGGTTTATGTTAGCCAACCACCTCCATTACTTATTTCTGGACACCGGCTGTATGTACCGGGCCGTGACCCTGGCCGCCATGCAACAGGCTGTGGACGTACAGAACGAGGCGGCCGTCGTGGCTCTAACCCGGCGGCTGACGATTGACATCCGGCCGACCGACGTGTATGACGGCCGGATGTATACCGTGTTATTAGACGGCCGCGACGTGACCTGGGCCTTGCGCTCGACGGAGGTGGATGCCCAGGTGTCCCAGGTGTCGCTCTACAAGGGGGTGCGGGAGGAGATGGTCAGGCGGCAGCGGGCCATCGGCGCAGAAGGCGGGGTGATCATGGTCGGCCGCGACATCGGCACCGTCGTCATGCCCGACGCGCCCCTCAAGCTCTATATCATTGCCTCGCCGGCGGAGCGCGCCCGCCGTCGCTGGCTGGAACGCCAGCAGCGCGGCGACACCGTGGCTTACGAGACCATCCTGGCCGACGTGCTGCGCCGCGACGCCATTGACAGCGGCCGCGAACACTCGCCCATGCGCCCGGCCGGGGATGCGATTATAATAGACACGACCGCCCGCCTGCCCGAAACGATTCTGGAGGAAATACTAGCATTGGTGCGGCCGTTCGTGGATAGAGACTAGGTTATGAATCCTACGTGAAAGTGATTTGTCACTGGCAACGTTTCTGACAAGATAGCGCGGGTCGCATTTGGAACGTGACGCCGATTGCGATAACAGCATTGAGGACCAATCCATGAAATGCATCTACTGTTTAGAGGATAAACCCCACAACTCGTTCACTAAGGCGGAGCATGTCATCCCTCAGTCGTTTGGCCGATTTCAGGACAATTTCACTCTCAATGGAGTAGTGTGTGATGAGTGCAATCAGTATTTTGGAGACCATTTAGAAATAGACTTAGGACGTGATACGCTGGAGGGGATTTCTCGATATAAATACGGAACACAGAGCCCAAAGGATTTCAAAACTCTCGGAAGAAGAAGTAGGCTCCGCCTCCAGGTAGCCGAAGGCCCCCTTAAGGGCGCATTCTCTTATTTGGAATATTCCCAAGAACACAACACGGTCGTTGTTAAGCCCCTTCCACAAGTTGGTTTTCTTGACAGAGGCTCGCTGGACTACAGGTACTTTCCTTTGGAGGAAATCCCGAACAAGGCGGAGTTGGAAGCTCAAGATCTTGACTGCAACAGAAATATGCGTGTATTTGTCGATAGCGCTGAAAAGGCACGACAGACACTTTCCGAAATAGGAATTTCCCTTGAGTTTCAGGGGGGAATTGCCGGTGCTGAAGGCGAGTCAGGTCAGTGGCTGCATGAAGTCGAAGGCAGCATTGATAAGATTATCTGCCGCGCTATAGCCAAAATCGCGTTTAATTATCTGGCTTATTGGCAAGACGCTGAATCTGTTCTACAAGAAGTCTTCGACCCCATACGATTTTACATCCGAAATGGAGAACAGGGAAGCAGCCCGTTTGTTCTGGTCCATAACCAGAGTATCTTGGCCGATGAGCCATCTCAAGAATCAAGAAGGTTAATCCACATCATCACAGTGAACTGGGCACAAGATGGTGTATCAGTCATTTCGCGGGTCTCACTTTTTAATAATATCCTATCGTACATCGTACAGCTTGCCAGAGACTACTCGGGTAAAAACCTGGACCTCAGAAAGGGTCATTTTTTCAACTTGAGTGACCATAGAATATATGAACTCACGGCAAGGTAACAGCACATACAAGTGTCGGCGGCGCAGCCGCCGAATTGCCGAGCATCGGT
>JBFMFT010000599.1:0-2387 GCA_040751925.1 Chloroflexota bacterium | reverse complement strand
GGGTCTGGCTCATCAGTCGGGTCTGGTTCGGCCGTCGGCCGGGGCGTGTCGGTTGGCGCCGGTTGGCTGGTAGGGTAGGGCGTATTCGTAGCCTGGGGAGCGGACGTGGGTGGCTCATCTTCGGTTGCTTCCGGCTCTTCGGTCGCCTCTGGTTCATCGGTCTCGTCTGGCTCGTCAGTCGGGTCGGGCTGATCCGGCGGCTCCGCTTCACCAGCGGACTCTGTAGGGGCTGGCGTGTCATCCGCCGCCTCTGGCTCAACACTGCCAGCGGCCGGAGCAAGCTCCGGCCGGTCATTGGCAGTAGAGCCGCCCGGTGGGAACTGACCAGGCAGGTCATCAGTTGCCAGGGCAGAAGACGGCTGTGGCCGGCTGGGCGGCTCAAAAGTCACCCCCACGTCCGAATCCAGGGTCAGCGTTTGCTGTAACTCCTGGGCCGACTGGCGCAGGGGGTAGAGGAGGTCACCCGGTTGGCTGGCGGCGGCCAGGTTGGTCACGGCCGAGACCAGGGCAAATAAGCTCAGGCCCGTCACAATTAGGGCTGGCAGGGCCAATAAGGGCCATTTGGCGCGGCCGGTTAGTTGCTTGAGTTGAGACATAACCTTCTCCAACGTCTGGTAATTGGCAATTGGTAATTACCAATTGCCAATTACTCATTACCAATCAGGCCTGAGGCCAGGTCAAACTCCTGCTGCGCTCGTTCGGTGTCGCCCAGGAAGGTATAAACGACGCCCAGGCTGTGGTGGGCTTCGGCGCTGTCGGGGGCCAGGCTGACGGCCGCTTCCAGGACAACGCGCGCCCCTTCCAGATTACCAGCATTAGCGTAGGCCACACCCAGGTTGATTTGGGCGGCGATCAGGGTGCGGTCGTGGACCACCGCCTGTTCGTAGGCGACCAGAGCTTCGGCCGCCCGGCCCGTCTGCGTGTACAGGTTGCCCAAGCCATTGTAAGCCAGGGCCATGTCTGGCACAATAGCCAATGCGGTCTGGTAAGCCCGCTCGGCTTCCAGAAGGCGTGTTTGGGCGTGGTAAGCCGCGCCCAGGTTGTAATGAGCTTCGGCCAGGGCCGGGTCGAGGGAGACGGCCGTCTCAAACTCCGTCACCGCCTCCCCTGTGCGTTCGAGTCTGACCAGCGTTAGCCCCAGGCTATTGCGCCAGTTGGCCTCATTAGGCAGCAGAGCCAGGGCGGCCCGGAACTGCTGTTCGGCCAGGGCGTAGTCCCCGGCATTGTAAGCGGCCATCCCCGCCAGGTAGTTCGTCGTCGCATCAGGTGTAGCCGTCGCGGCGGCCGTCGGCGTCGGCGTCACCACTAACGGTGTGCCAATCACCAGGTCGGCCGTCTCCACCGTCGCCAGGTTATAGAAGGCCAGCCCGGTGATGACGATGGGCAGCGCCAGGAGAAGGGCAAAGCCCAGGAGGAGCCAGCGACTGTAGCGGATCATGATAGTGACGTGGACGAAGGACGAAGGATGGAGGACGAAAGAGTAACCGATGCCGATTCTTCATCCTTCGTCATACGTCCTCCGTCGTCACTTTCGCCTAACTGCAACTGCACCAACCGGGCGTAGTGGCCGCCCAGGCGCATCAGTTCGTCGTGGCCGCCCTGCTCGACGACCCGGCCGCACTCCAACACCACGATTAAGTCCGCGTCACGGATGGTGGACAAGCGGTGAGCAATGATAAAGGTCGTGCGGCCGTGTACCAATCGCTCCAACGCCCCCATCACCAATTCTTCCGATTCGGCGTCGAGGGCGGCCGTCGGCTCGTCCAGGATGAGAATGGGGGCGTCGCGCAAGATGGCGCGGGCGATGGCAATACGTTGTCGTTGACCGCCAGAAAGGGTCGCCCCACGTTCGCCCACAACCGTGTCGTAACCACGCGGCATCCGCCGGATAAACTCGTCGGCGTTGGCGGCGCGGGCGGCGGCCATAATCTCCGCCTCACTGGCGTCCGGCCGGCCGTAGGCAATGTTGTCGCGCAAGGAGGCGGCAAATAGCACCGACTCCTGTGGCACAAAGGCGAATTGCGCCCGCAGGTCATCCAGGCGAATCTGGCGCAACTCCAGGCCGTCCAAGACGATGCGCCCGGCTGTCACGTCGTAAAAGCGCATGAGCAGACTGGCGACAGTGGATTTACCGGCCCCGGTCGCCCCGACCAGGGCCACCGTCTGCCCTGGTTCGACCTGCAAATTTAACTCCTGCAAAACGGGCCGTTCGGGTACGTTGGCGTAAGTGAAGCCGACACGCTCAAAACGGATACGGCCACTGGCCCGCGCCAGAGGGTGGGCGTCGGCGGCCTGGTGGATGCCTACGTCGGCGTCCAGGACTTTGGCTAATCGCTCGCCGCCGGCGGCCGCCTTCTGTAGCTCCGTCGTAATTTTGCTGAAGCGAC
>JBFMFT010000598.1:0-2392 GCA_040751925.1 Chloroflexota bacterium | reverse complement strand
CGCCTCACCAGCGGGTCATGCAAGAGGACGGTGTGACGGCCCATAACAAGCTGCGCCTCCATCAGCTATACTTGTCACTCAATCCAGCCGCCCTGCGGCGACGGATTGACGAGCATCTGAAGCGGTTATGGCTACTGGCAGAGTAACACTCATTTTGAGGCAGCCGATACCCCTTCGGTAACACTTTGTTTTGAGGCATCACGGAGGTAGGGGGTTAGGTTGAGTCAATTCGCCCCCTGCGCTGTATCTTGCGCGTTGGCTAACGGCCGAATAGAATGGGGTACATGGTTCATACAGCAAACGTCATTGACGTATCCGAAGCAACGTTTGACAAAGAGGTGATTGAGCGGTCGCGGCAGCGGCCGGTCGTGGTGGATTTTTGGGCCCCCTGGTGCGGCCCGTGCCGGATGTTGGGGCCGGTATTGGAACGGCTGGCGAATGAGCCAAATAGTGGTTTTACGCTGGCGAAGGTCAACACGGATGACTTTCCCCACCTGGCGGCCAGCTTTGGGGTGCGGGGGATTCCGGCCGTCAAAGCCTTCCGCGATGGCCGCCTAGTGGACGGCTTTGTAGGGGCTTTGCCCGAACCGGCCGTGCGCCAGTTCCTCAAGAAGCTGGTACCCAGTGCGTTTGACCAGGCTCTAGGCGAGGCCCATGGTTTACTTACGCAGCGCAAGTGGGCGGCGGCCGAAGCCGCTTACCAGCGCGTGTTGGCCCAACAGCCGGAACATCCAGCGGCCCGCCTGGGATTGGCCCGCGTCGCTTTGTTCCAGGGGAAGGGTTGCGCGGCGGAGAAGGTGTTGCAGAACTTCCCGCCCAGCCCGGAGTTTACGACGGCCGAGAAGCTCCTGCCGGTGGCCCGCTACCTGTGCCAGAGGGGTGAAAGCGGCCCCAACGGCCACCTGGCCGGGGATGAAGCCCAGTATAACGCCATTGCCAGCCAACTGCGCCAGGGGGAGTTAGCCCCGGCGATGGACAGCTTGCTGGGCCTGCTGCGCTGGAATAAACAGTACCGCAACGGCGAGGCCCGCCAGGTGATGGTGGGCCTGTTTGAGTTGTTAGGCGATCAAGACCCTTTGACCCGACAGTACCGGCCGGAGTTGGCCTCCGTCCTGTTCTAGCGTGAAACGTGAAACGTGATGAGTCTTTTCACGTTTCACGCTTCACGGAATGTCAGGGCAAATGGAGCGAGAACTTTCGTGAAGAATAAATACATTGCCGACTTGAAGCCGGGCGATACGCTGGTGAATGAGCCATTCCTGTTGCAAGACGCGGCTTATCGCCAGACGAAGGACGGCCGCACCTACCTTCTGTACACGGTGAGCGACAAGACAGGTCAGGCCAACGGTATCTATTGGGATACGCCGGATGACGTGAGCGAGTGGTTGCGGCCGGGGGTGGTCATTCTCATTACCGGCCGGGTCAACAACTACCGTGAATCACTGCAAGTCAGTGCGACGGACATGGTTCAGCATTTGCGGCCGGACATGACCGATTTCCTGGCCGCCAGTCGCCGGCCGCAAGAGGAGATGGTAGCGGAACTCAAGCGAGAGATTGGTCAACTTGACCAGTTCTGGCAGGCTTTGGTCGCTCACATCCTGCTCGACGAAACGTTCCTGGCCCGCTTTGCCAACGCCCCGGCCGCCCGCAAGATGCACCACGCTTACATTGGCGGCCTGCTGGAACATACCTTGAGCATGGCGGCGGTGGCCCACAAGCTGGCCGATCATTACCCCTACGTCAACCGTGACCTGTTGCTGGCCGGGGTGCTGCTGCACGACGTGGGCAAGCCGGTTGAGTACCAGGTGGAAACAGCTTTTGATTATTCGGACGACGGCCGGTTGGTGGGCCACATCGTGCGGGGAATCGTGATGGTGGAGCAGGCGGCGGCCGACCTGGGTGATTTCCCACCAGAGTTGCTGCGCCAGTTGGTCCACCTGATCGCTGCCCATCATGGCACGCTGGAATGGGGTTCGCCGACGGTACCCAAGACCCTGGAAGCCATCTTGCTGCACCAGATTGACTTGTTGGACAGCCGGATGCAAGGTTTTTACGACCACTGGCGGAATGAGGGGAGCAACAACCTGTGGACGGCCAAACCCAGCCCGATTCTGGGCACGGAGTTGCGACGGCCGCCTGGCTTGGAGAGGTAATTGGTAATTGGTAATGACCAATTACCAATTACCAATTACCATGAGTGACCGCCAATTTCCCCTGAACACCCTACGAGCCACTATGCGCCGGCCGTGGGTGCGGACTGGCCTGCTGGGGTTGGGTTTTATCCTGGTTATCGCCGCCCGCCAGCGGGTCGGCGACCAATACAACACGCCCTACGCGCAGACGGCCATCATTCTATGGCTGTTCGGCGTCGCCCTGGTCATTGTGAGCCGTT
>JBFMFT010000597.1:0-2453 GCA_040751925.1 Chloroflexota bacterium | reverse complement strand
GAAGAAGCCATGCTTGAGCAGGAAGCGGGCGGCCGGGCTATCTAAACTGGCGACAGGATGGGCCACCTGGTGGTTATGGGTCTGCTTGAGAGCCGCCAGGACGTGGGCCAACAGTCGGCCGCCCAAGCCCCGCCGCCGCCAAGCCGGGTCAATGAAGCCGTCCAGAGCCAGCAGACCCGGCAGGCCCGGCACAGGAGCGGCCGTCGCATAGCCTAGTCGCCGCCCCTCTCGCATCATAACCCAGGCTTGCCTTCCGGCCGCCAGTCCATTTTTCGTTTGCCGAATGATCACCGTCTCATTGTTCATTGTTCGTTGACAATTGTTCATTGTTCATTGTCTTTCGTCTACCCCCTAATTGTGCTATGATCCGCTCATGGCAACAATCATTCTAATCCGGCACGGCCACAACGATTGGATTGATCAGAAGCGGCTGGCCGGCTGGACGCCGGGTGTTCATCTCAGCGAACTCGGCCGGCGGCAGGCGGAGGAGGTGGGGGAACGGCTGGCCGCACTGCCTGTGGCGGCCGTCTATAGCAGCCCTGTAACGCGCTGTGTGGAGACGGCCATCTGTATTGCCCGGCCGCTCCACCTGGCCGTTATCGAAAACGAAGCGTTGGGCGAGGTGCGTTATGGCGAGTGGGAAGGGCGGCCGATGAGCGACTTGACTAAGGAATCGCTCTGGCAGACCATCCAGACCACGCCCAGTCGTGTGCGCTTCCCAGGCGGAGAAACGTTGTGCGAAGTGCAGTGGCGGGCGGTAACGGCCCTGGAAGAGATCGCCCAAAGCCATCCAAAGCAGTTGGTGGCGGTCGTCTCTCACGCCGACGTGATTAAGCTGGCCCTGGCCCATTTTCTGGGGCTGCACGTTGACCTTTTCCAGCGTATCGTGATAGCCCCCGCTTCTGTCAGCGTCATGGCCCTGGCCGGTGGCGCGGCACGGGTTCTGCGGGTCAATGACGATGGGCCGTTGGAGACGTTGAAGGAGCTGCGGCCGGACAATGAACAATGAACAATGAACAATGGGCAATGAACAATGAACAATGGACAATGAACAATGGGCAATGGGCAATGAGCAATGGGCGATGGGCAATGAACAAAGAGGGGTATTAATATGCCGCGGCACATTGAATTGAACCCGGTTTCACACCTGACCATTGGTACCGTCGGGCCGCCGGGCCAGCGCACTTTTTATCTGCAAGGCAGCCGGGGATCGAACGTCGTGACCCTGGTGATTGAGAAGGCGCAGGCGGCGATGTTGGTCAACAGCCTTGAAGCGTTGGTGGCCGAGGTGGCCCGCCGCTTCCCTGAAGAGCGGGAAGGGCAAGAAGAGGTGCGGACGGATATGCGCCTCCGTGAGCCGCTGGAGGCCTTGTTTCGTGTGGGCAACATGGGACTGGGTTATAACGATCAGGTCAACCGGGTTGTGCTGGTGGCCTATGAATTGGTGGACGAGGGGGAGGATCCCAACGTGGTTAGCTTCTGGGCCACTCGCTCCCAGGCGCAAGCCCTGGTTCAACACACTTACGAGGTGGTGAAGGCTGGCCGGCCGATCTGCGGCAACTGCGGCCAGCCCATGGACCCCGGTGGACATTTCTGCCCCAACCGGAACGGACACGCCAAATGATGAAGTAGGAATTTAGAACGTGGACATCCTGCGCTTATTAGAAACAGGGCGGGTGGAATTGGAAGGGTTGGTACCCTGGAGTTCTAACTACACCTTCCTGACCCGCGTCTGCACAGAGGCGGAGGAGGCGTTAGCTGTCTATAAGCCGGATAAGGGCGAACGGCCGTTGTGGGATTTCGCCTCTGGTACCCTCTGCCAGCGCGAGCAGGCGGCCTGTGTGGTCAGCGAAGCGTTGGGGTGGGGGCTGGTGCCGCCAACGATTGTGCGCGACGGGCCGCACGGCCGGGGGTCGCTGCAACAGTTCATTGAACATGATCCCAACCAGCATTACTTCACCTTCGGCGGCCAACACCGCCGGCCGTTGCAGCAAATCACCGCCTTCGACGTGGTGGTGAACAACGCCGACCGTAAGGGGGGACACGTGGTAGTAGATGACGACGGCCGTCTGTGGGCCATTGATCACGGCATCTGCTTTCATACCGAGTACAAATTGCGGACGGTGATCTGGGATTTTGCCGGTGAACTGATTCCGGCCGACCTGTTGGCTGGGCTGCGGGCTCTGCAACAGCAATTAAATGATCGCCTGGCGCCTGTTAGCCTGGCTCTAGCTGGCCTGCTGACGCGGGCTGAGGTGGCGGCTATGAAGCGGCGGCTGGCTGGGCTGGTGGAGACGGCTATTTTTCCCGAACCCGGTCCCGGCCGCCATTACCCCTGGCCCTTAGTGTAGAACCCAGGTTTTGGGGAAAAACCTGGGTTCTGTCAAACCCTTCTGATGGCTGAGAAAATTTTGTTGATTGACGATGACGTAGATACGCTCAAGCTGGTTAGC
>JBFMFT010000596.1:0-2453 GCA_040751925.1 Chloroflexota bacterium | reverse complement strand
GCGCCACGCAGGCCCAGTCAGGAGACCAGCCTGGCCGATACCTTCCCACCATTAAACCCCCAAAATCCCACCGGCCCGGCGGGATGTTCACTGCCTCTGGCTGTGGCTGGTCTCCCGACCGCGCCACGCCTGGCCCGGTTAGGAGACCGGCCCGAGCAGATAGTGTAAATGTGCCAGAAACGTGGCTCAATGTCACTACCTGCCACCTGCCACCTGCCACCTGCTACCGCTGGAACCAAGCAAAGAACAGGACGTAGAGCAGGCTGGTCACGGCGCAGGCCATGACCATGACCGGCAGGCCGCGCCGGCTCCACAAAGCGGCCGTAATGGGCGCGCGGGTCCTCTCGGATAGGGAGACGGCGACGATATTGGCGGTGGAGCCGATGATCGTGCCGTTGCCGCCAAAGCCGGCCCCAAAGACAAGGGCCCACCACAAGGGGGTCACGTTGACGCCGTTTTCGGCCATTCCTTGCAGAACCGGAATGAGAGCAATGGTGATCGGCACGTTGTCTATAATGGCCGAGAGGAGGGCTACCAGCCAGATGGTGACGAGACCCAACCAGACGGGGTGGAAGCGGCCGGCCCCGGTGAGCAGCCCGGCTACCCAATCAAACACGCCGGCCGCCTCCAAACCGCCCACCATGACGAACAGGGCCATGAAAAAGATCAGCACACTCCACTCAATCTGGGCCAACGTCTTGCTTACGTCGGGTCGTACCCAAACCAGGGCCACGGCCGCCCCAGCCAGGGCAATGAAAGCCGGGCTGAGGTGGATTAGATGATGGACGAAGAAGAGGCCAACGATCACGCCCAAAACGACGAGGACGCGGCGGGCTACGATAGGGTCATCGAGGGCTTTGCTCAGGTCGAGTTTCTGTATGACCTGACCATCGGCCGGGCGTTGAGCCAGTTCGGCCCGGAAAAGATAGAGTAGCAGGACGACGGCCAAAAGCCAGACCACCGCAACCACCGGCAGGGCGTGGGTCAAGAAAGCCTGGAAAGAGAGGCCAGCGGCCGAGCCAATGAGGACGTTGGGTGGGTCGCCCACCAACGTTCCTACACCACCGGTGTCGGACAGCAGGGCTTCAGCCATCAGGAAAGGGGCCGGACTGACGTCCAGCAATTCGCAGATCAAAACCGTCACCGGGGCGATGAGAACGACCGTTGTGACATTGTCCAGGAACAGAGATAGGATGGTCGTGACCGTGCCGAGCAACACCAGCAGGCGCACCGGATCGCCCCTGGCCCAACGCCCAACCCGAATAGCCAGGTAAGTGAAGAAGCCCGTTGGCTCCAGTAGAGAAACCAGGACCATCATGCCCAGGAGCAGGCCAATGGTCTGGAAGTCAATGGCGGCGATGGCTGCTTCCTCGCCGTAGAAACCAAAGGCCAGGCCCAGCCCGACCATCACAACCGCGCCGCTGACGGCCGTGATGGTCCGGTGCAGCTTGCCAGCGAAGATCAGGGCCAGGCAGCCGAGGAAGATGAGCGTGGTCAAGACAGCCAGCATCACCAGGCTCCGGTCGAGACATTGGCCTGTCGCCATTTAGACAACAAGGCCGTACCGATGTCTACCCGTGAGACGATGCCCACCAGTTGCCCTTGCTTATTCACAATAGGCAAATCGTGCAGATCATGTTTTCGCATGAGGGCAAAAGCCCGCAGCAGCCCACAGGATTCCTCTACGGATAAGGGTGGCTGCATGACGGCGCTGACCGGGCGGGCCATGACCTCTGGCCCCGGCCGTTGATCTTCCAGCAGACCAAAGTCCTCGACGAAGCCAAAGTCATCCAGTAATTGCACAAAGCTGGGCATGACCAGGGCCAACAGGTCGCCCAGGGGTAAGATGCCCACCAGGCGGCCGTCGTCCTCCACCACCGGCAACGTGCCAATGTGATGAGCGGTAAAGCGGCCGGCCGCTTCGGCCACGGTGGCCGACAGGGGTATGGAATAGACGTTGCGCTTCATGCACTCGGCGACTTTCATGGGCTACCTGCCACCGGTGCGCCGGTTCAGCCCCCAGACCTGGCTGACTGGCAGCACGAACAGAATGCCGGTGTGGGGGTCGTCGAGTTCGCCGGTTATTTTCTCGGTGGCGGCGACCAGGGCTTCGACGTTGAAGCCATCCTGGACAATGGCGAATAAGGTGCGGTGGGGTTCTTCGCGGCCGCGCAGCAGGCTGCTCAAAGTCGGCATCAGGGGCAGGTCATCCCGCGTTCCCCGGCGGGCCAGCCGGTGGCGCAGGCCACTACTATCGAGAATAGTTACCCCCGACACTCCGGCCGCTACCCAGGCGTCAATGATTTCGTCGGTCTTATCAGGATCATCCAGTACCAGCATCACCAATTGAGCCATAGTTTATCTCCTGGGTGGAGAAACTTTGGTTTCTCCACCCTGTCGGAAGGTGAGGCGCAGGAGGGGCGGGGCGACCAGGGTCGTCACCAACACCATGA
>JBFMFT010000595.1:0-2463 GCA_040751925.1 Chloroflexota bacterium | reverse complement strand
CCTTGTCACCCTGTCACCCTGTCACCTTGTCACCCTGTCACCCTGTCACCCTGTCACCCTGTCACCCTGTCACCTTGTCACCTTGTCACCTTGTCACCCTCTCACCCGGCCGCGACGCAGGTGGAGGGGGATACGGCCGCCGGCCTCGTAGTAGCGGATGGCCGCTTCGCCCAGGAGGACCGTCATGCCGGCGCTGAGGAGGCCGCCGATAGCCCAACCCAGGATGGGGACGAGTTTAGCCAGGGTCAAGGCCAGGTAGCGCAGCCCCAGGGAACTGGCGACTGTGCTGATCACCTCGCGATTGACGCCGCCAGTAGGAACGCGGCCGTAGACGGCCGCTACGCGCATGACGACACCGACCTGGAGCATCGCCTGAAAGGGCAGATCGAGGAGGGGAATGGGCTGCGCGCCAACGAGGCCGGCGAAGAGGGCCGCCTGGCGGATAAGCCGCCGGGAAGCCAGGCGGCGCAGGCAGAGGACTTCGCGGCCGAGGGGAACGGAGACCTTGGGGGCCGCGTCCAACAAGGCGGGCAGTAGCCGTTCTTCGACGTGGAGACCGGTCTGGGCCGAAACGGGGATGACGGGCATACCCAGGCGTTGTTCAGCCTCGGCCGCCGTGATCCGGTAATCCGCTTGCAGGTCGCATTTGTTTAGGGCTACTACCAGGGGCCGGCCGCCAGCGCGCAAAGTGGCCACCCAACGGTAGTCGGCCGGCCTCACACCGGCGGTGGCGTCGAGTAGGTAGACGATGAGGGCTGGGTCGCCCAGAGAGAGCAATAGCTCGTCGCCGGCTAGCGGGGAGCCGTTGGCTTCCATCGGCAGCCGGGCCAGGATGAAAGAGCCGAAGGGCTCCAGGCAGAGGTCAGAATCGCGGGGATTAGGGGATTGGGGGACTGGAGCAGAGGAAAATCCCCTAATCTCTAGTTCCCCGCCAATAAGCCAGCCGCGCAAACGGTTGAAGAGCAGGGTCTTGCCACAGCCGGTCAGCCCAGCGATGACAACGCGGGCCTGGCTTTCCTGGCCGACTTCGGCCGCCAGTTCGTCCCATTGCCAGGGGCCGGGCAGCCCCTCTAACCAAGTGGGAATGGTGGCCCACCAGCCGGACGGCCGGGGGGGTTCGTGATGATCCGGGTTCCATTGGTCTTCGTTGTATCTGCTCATTGTCTTTCCTCCTTGCTGAAGATGAGGGGGTGAAAGGGTGAGGGGGTGAAAGATGTTACTCCCTCACCCCACCACCCTCTCACCCCATCACTCCAAGACCAGCGCGCAAGCGCAGGATGATGATTCGTTGCCGGTCGTCAGATTCCAGCCAACGAATGTCGGTCGCGGCCGTCAAGTGCGTCGCGCTTCCGAAAGCGCAATGCCCTTCTACCTCTGACTCACTGAGGCGCTCGGCCAATGGGGTCAGGTTGGCTCCACAAACGATGGTCAGGGTGGTTGGCTGGGCCCGGGTTACTTCGGACAACTGGGCTTCATCGGTGTGCCAAAGGGGAGTGGCCGCGCTCCATTGCGCCTCCCACCACTGGACTAACTCGGCCGGGGATGGGTAGAGAGCTAGCAGTACGTCGGCGGCCGTTAGACGATTCAGGCCAGCCAATCGTTCCTGAGCAATCTGGAGGAGGGCCTGGCGTAGACCACTGTCCAGGCCAACGAGCGGCCGTTCTTCGGCAGCTAAAGCCTGGTTAGCGAGCATGGCTTCCTGGCGGGGGGGGCCAACTAGCTGCTGGTATAGTGACGGGGGCGCGTCCGGGTTGCTTTCAGCCAGCGCGGCCGCCCACTGGGCCAACGAATTGGCCGCAGCCGTCGCCCGGTCATACCAGGGCTTAACAGCTTCTTGTAGTTGCTGGTAAGCGGTGAGGAGAGCCTGGGTGACGGCCGTCTGTTGGCGGCGGGCCGCCTGACGGGCCAGGATAATTGCCAACTGTCGCCCGGCCGCCTGTAAGCGCCCATAGCGCCAGAGCAGGGCCGGCCAGCGCCAGAAACGCAAGAGAAATGGTAACTGTCCGAAGCCCGGGGGTTTGACGAAGGCCAGGAAGTCCCGGGGCCAACCGACCAGCAGGCTTTCGAGTTGCTGCAGCCAGGTAGCGCGCTCCTCGGCCAGAGCCTCATCCTGCTCCGCGCGTATCTCTTGCTGCATGGCGGCCGTATCGCTGAGGCTGCCCAACTCTGCCAGTAGCGATTGAAGCAACGAAGGTAACCGGACAACTCCTTCGCCGGGTTGATCAGCCAGGAAGTGATGGATTTCCGCCAGGAGATCACTCGTAGCCTTCTGCACGGGTTCAACCAGGCGAGCCTGGAGGCGGGCTTCGCGCTCCGGTTGGGCGGCCTGGTCTGCTTCGTCGAGAGCTATCACGCCGGTCAATAAGGCGTGTAGACGCCAGGGCCAGGGGCGCTGCCAGGCCGCCGGTGGAAAGTCGGGCGGCGGTTTTTCGCCAGCCAACGCCAGGGTAGCCAGGTCGCCTG
>JBFMFT010000594.1:0-2469 GCA_040751925.1 Chloroflexota bacterium | reverse complement strand
GGGGCCGCTCAAGCCCCCGTCCATTAAGCGTCGCAAATGGGGCAAATGCCCGGCCGCTACTCAGGGGCCAACCAGGTCTAGCGTGGCCCCGTCGAGGGCGATGACCAGCACTTTCGCTGACATACTCACTCCAGTCGTAGGGGCGCAATCTAAGACGCGCCCCTACGACGGTGCGGCAGTCCTAACTCAGTTGATGCTCGGATGGTGGTTTGATGCGGCCGGGCGACTAGCCGATTCCCCGGCGCATAAAATGTGAGGTGGGATGAGCAGGCAAACAGCAACATAAGTTAGGATTGTCTGGGCCAACCCTAACCCCGCAAAACCTCCAGTTTGCTACCCTGACCACTATATTAGCCTAAGCCGGGTCAGAAAATAAGTGACATTTGTCACCTGAAATATATGACATTCGTCACGTTCCGATTCGGCCGAACTGCGGCATACTGGGATTGTCGGGATACCGAGGCGTTGTTAGGCAGGGAACGAGGTTATTGCTTACCGTCTAATAATGCCATGAAAAGAGTCCTGGTCACAGGAGCCGGTGGTTTCATTGGACACCACCTGGTTTCTTACCTCAAACAGCTTGGTTATTGGGTGCGGGGAGTGGACATTAAACCCCCTCGCTTTGCGCCAACCGAGGCCGACCATTTTGAGTTGCTTGACCTGCGCTGCTGGGAAAACTGCCGGCGAGCCACGTGCGGTATAGACGAGGTGTACGCGCTGGCGGCCGACATGGGGGGCATGGGCTTCATCTCGGCCAATCACGCCCGCATCCTGCACAACAATTCTCTGATCAATATCCATACCATCGAGGCGGCGCGGGTCAACGGCGTCGAACGCTATTTCTTCACTTCCTCCGCCTGTGTTTACCCCGAGTACCGGCAGACAGAGACGGCCGTCACCCCCCTCAAAGAAGAGGACGTATACCCGGCCCAACCCCAGGACGCCTACGGCTGGGAGAAGCTGACCAGCGAACAGTTCTGCCAGCATTATCGCCAGGAATACGGCCTGAACACGCGCATCGTCCGCCTGCACAACGTCTTTGGCCCCCTGGGCGACTGGCAGGGTGGGCGGGAGAAAGCCCCGGCGGCCATCTGTCGCAAAGTCGCCATGGCCAAACTGACCGGCAATCCCCTGGTCGAAATCTGGGGCGATGGTGAACAGACCCGTTCGTTCTGCTACGTGGACGACGCGGTAGAGGGTATCTATAAACTCATGCGCTCCGACTACCCCGAACCGCTAAACGTCGGCCAAGACCGGTTGGTATCCATTAACCAGTTGGTAGACATCGTGGCCGAAATCGCCGGGGTCGAAGTGATCGTCCGTCACGTGGACGGGCCACAGGGGGTGCGCGGCCGGAACTCTGACAACAGTCGTTTGCGTCACGTCCTCCACTGGCAGCCGCACATTTCGCTAGAGGAAGGTCTGGCTAACACTTACCATTGGATTGAGGAACAGGTTTGCGACAGCCTTCATAACCCCCCTGACCTTCGGGATTGGGTGATGACCACCAGCCCCAGGAAGAACCACAGGAAGACGCTCGGTTTAGAGCCGAGGGCCACGGCGTCGGTCAGGCCGTAGATCGTGAAGGCGATGAAAGACCAACCGGCCGCCAACAGCAACGGCCGCCACTGGCCCTCCTCCTTCAGACCTCTGACCAATACCATCATTGTCGCCAACCATAGCCCACTAAGAGCTACTAACCCTAGCACACCCATCTCCGCCCCTGTGTGCAGAAAGAAGTTGTGAGCGTGGCCGACGTCGGCCGGGCGGGTGGGGAAGGGGTAGAGCAATGGCCCGAAGTGGCGGAATAAGCCTAGCCCCATTCCGGTATAGGCAAAGTCGCCAGTGGCCTGCCAGGCCGCCGCCCACAACTTCAGCCGGAAATCTGGCTCAAAAGGGCCAGTCGCGTCTTGCAAGAACTGGACGTTGAGAAAGGTCTTAACCGTCTCCCCCCCAACCAGGCTCAGGCCAATGATTGCCAAGAGGAGAATGAGCAGGAAGACTAGACGGCCGCGCCTTTTGGTCAGCAGGAGGGTAAGGGTGGCGACGGCCGCTCCTATCATAGCTCCCCGCGACTGCATCAGGAGGAAAGTGATCAATAGGATGATCTGGGCGACGAGCAGGACGGCCGAAAACCAGCGAATCAGCGAATCCGTTAATCTCGCCAATCCGTGTCTACAGAACAGAACGGCCGCTGGCGCGGGCAAGAACCAAAGGAGCGTACCAGCCACCTGATTAGGCTGAAAGCCAGCCTCCGCCCCCGGCCAGCCCGCCATGAGTTGGGGGACTCGGCCGGCCAGGTCGCCCAGGATCGGCAGCTTATTAGGCAAAATCGCCCCAAACAAGGCCAGAAGGGCCAGGATCACCCCGGCCGCGCTGAAAGCCAGCCAGCCGAGGAGGACGCGCCGGCCGTCCTGCCCCCAGCGTACCACAGCCTGGAAGACGACCAGCCCCAGCCAAAAGACCAGT
>JBFMFT010000593.1:0-2471 GCA_040751925.1 Chloroflexota bacterium | reverse complement strand
CCGGAAACCTGCGTCCTGCACTACAAACCCTCTCTTTCGCTCTACCCAGGCGCAGCCCCCACCTATTACGCGGCCGTCACGGACGCCTACGTCATTTACCCCTGGGAGATTGACCGGGGGCCGGAGACGCTGCCGGCCTGGAACTAGGCGACCTGCCGCTTACAAATTCCCTCAGTTCCTTGAGTTCCCAGGGAACTGAGGGAATTTGGGGGAACTTGTTTTCGGACGATTACTTTGTGTCATTGGTGGATCTACCTGACCTGGAATCGCTGTTAGGCTATCTGCCGGCCGCCGCCCACCTGCACGTCTGGGGCGACCCGGCCGCCAGCCAGCCAGAGCGAGAGGCCATCCATCTAGCCCAAGCCCTGACCGGCCGTTTTCCCAAGCTGTCCTACCAATCCCGGCCCCGCCGGGCCAACTACGATTATTATCCAGTCATTGGGGTCATGGGCGACGACGAAGGCCGGCCGGTAGACGGTGGCCTGCGGCTGATTGGCTGCCCGGTCGGTTATCAAATTACTTCGCTGGTGGGGGCGATCCAGGCGGTCGTCTTTCGCGGCAGCCAGTTGGAGGGGCGGACGCGGATTCAGTTGAGCCGGCTAAAGACGGCCGTCAACGTGGAAGTGATCACGGCCGCCGAAGATGACGTGGGTCCCCTGGTGGCGACGATGGCCTTCAATATGGCTGCCGCCAGCCTCCACGTGCGAAGCTACCTGATCATGGGCGACCAGTTTCCCCAGGCTCTAACCCGCTACTCTGTCCAACGGCTGCCTCATACGGTGCTTAACGGCCGTGTCCACGTGGTGGGGCTGGTGGACGAGGAAGCGATGATGCGACAGGTAGCGAGGGCAGTCAAGAGTGATGAGTGATGAGTGATGAGTAAAAGAGCGTCACTTTTCACTCATCACTCATCACTCATCACTTCTTGCCCGCGTCTTTCAGCCGGGCTTCGGGTGTGGGGGAGCCGGCCAGCCAGTTGTAGAGACGCCGGATAAACTTGCGCCAGCGGGAACGGCCGCGGGCTACCACGTAGCGCACCCGCCGCCATTCGCGGTCGAGGAGGGAAACCGGCGGCCGGGTTACGTCCCACTTGATGACGGTGGCCGCCCAGGTCAGCCCGCCACCAAAGCCCACAAAAACGAGGGTGTCGTCGGGGCGCAGGCGGCCGGCAGCCACCACGTCGCACAGGGCAATGGGGATGGAAGCTGACGAGGTGTTGCCCAATTGCTCGATGTTGGTGAAGAAGAGATCAGGGGAGACTTTGAGCTTCCTGGCGGCCGTCTCCAGGATGCGCGTGTTGGCCTGGTGGGGGATGACCAGGTCTACGTCCTGAATAGTCAGGCCAGCTTTGGCTAAGGTCTGTTCGATAATCTCACCGACGACCTGGGTAGCAAAGCGGAAGACCGGCCGCCCCTCCATGTAGATCATGTTCTTACGATGGCCGTTCAGGTGCAGGTATTCTGGCCCCAGGGTGGGGACGGGGTTGTGGTAGACGGCCGGCAGGCTCAACAGATTGCCGCCGGAGCCATCGGAGCGCAGGATCGAGGCCAGAACGCCGCCCGGCACGTCGGAGCCGCGCAGGACGACGGCCCCGGCCCCGTCGCCAAAGAGGATGCAGGTGGCCCGGTCGCGCCAATCCACCACCCGCGATAGGGTCTCCGCGCCGATGACGATAGCGGTATGGATAGCGCCGGTGCGGATGGCCTGGGCGGCCATGTCCAGCCCGTAGACGAAGCCCGAACAGGCCGCGCTCAAGTCGAACGCGCCGGCCCGTTTGGCCCCCAGGTAATCTTGCACCCGGCAGGCGGTGGAGGGAAAGACGTATTCAGGGGTGGAGGTGGCGACGATGATCAGGTCTACCTGGGAGGGGTGGAGGTCGGCTACTTTGAGGGCGCGGGCGGCCGCCTCAAAAGCCAGGGTGGCCGTCGTCTCTTTCTCGCCGGCGATGCGCCGCTCGCGAATACCCGTGCGGCTGTAAATCCACTCGTCGGAGGTATCCACGAAGGTGGCGATTTCGTTATTGTTCAATACACGGTCGGGGACGTAAGCACCCCAACCGACGATGTGCGCGTATCTCATGGTCGTATCCTCATGGAAAGATGAATGATGAATTGAACGCTCGTTCATCATTCATCTTTCATCATTGAGACAAAACCCTGCCCGGCCGCTTTCGTTGCGTCGTGCCTATCTGCTCGTACAATCAGTAGTGTTGCACTGAGGAGCAAGCATCCCCAGGCGCGCTCCGGCACGTGGGCGTGCCTCCCTCCTCAATCCATTCAATCTTACTCATGAGGCCACGATGCTCCAACTCCTGTTAGACAACCCCCTCTTGTTGTTGTTCGTGGTGGCCGCCGTCGGCTATCCCCTCGGCCGTCTCAAGATTGGCGGCAGCAGCCTGGGGGTGGCGGCCGTTTTGTTCGTCGGCCTGGCGATTGGTTCCTTGCACCCAGACCTCAAGCTGCCGGAAATCA
>JBFMFT010000592.1:0-2477 GCA_040751925.1 Chloroflexota bacterium | reverse complement strand
GGGGGTCATGCGGCCGGTGGAAGGCACGATCTTGACGGTGGTGCGCGAGGGTAGCGAAGAAGCGGTAGACGCCGCCGGCAAGAGCGACGACCTCCGCTTTGTCCTGGAGCGTGTCCTGCAGCGCTGCCGCCAGGCTTTGGAGCGCACTCCCGACCTGTTGCCCATTCTGAAGCAAGCGGGGGTGGTAGATTCCGGTGGGCAAGGGCTGGTTTACATCCTGGAAGGGATGCTGCGTTACCTCAACGGCGAGTTGGCCGACGTGGTTTACAAGCCGGATGTGCCGGTGGGCGCGCCGGCCCAGGCGTTGGCGGCCCCGGCCGGAGGGTTGGAATTTCCCTACGACGTGCAGTTCATCATCCTGGGTTCGCGCCTGAACGTGGGAGACGTGCGCCAGCGCATTGACGCCATGGGCGACTCGACCGTCGTCGTGGGCGACGAGAAGGCCATTAAAGTTCACGTCCACGTCAAAGACCCCGGCCAGCCGCTCAGTTTTGGGGCCGGTCTCGGCCGCTTATCCGACGTGGTGGTCGAGAATATGCAAATGCAAATGGAGGAAATTATCAGGGGGGAGATGAAAGAAGAAGAGGCAAGGACGACAACGCCCGACGATTCATCCTTCATCCTTCCGCCTTCATTCTTACAACCGGGGCAAATAGGGGTCGTGGCGGTGGCTTCGGGCAATGGCCTGACCCGCATCTTCCGCGAACTCAACGTGGATCAGATCGTCAACGGCGGCCAGACCAATAATCCGAGTACCGAGGAGATTTTTCAGGCTGTCCAGGACGTGCCAACCGATAAGGTCATCATCCTGCCCAATAACAAGAATATCATTCTGGCCGCCGAAGCGGCCCGCGCCCTCAGCCCCAAGAACGTGGCCGTCGTACCCAGCCGCACCATCCCCCAGGGTATTAGCGCACTCTTCCACCTGGCGCGGGACGGCGACCTGGAGAGTGTGGCCGCCCAGATGACGGCCGCCTGCCACCAGGTGGCGACGGGTGAAATCACGCGGGCTACTCGTTCTGTTCATCTGGATGGGGTGAAGGTGAAGAAGGGAGAGTTGATTGGCCTGGCCAACGGCCGCTTGTGCGCCTCTGGCAAAGAGTTACCCGACGTGCTGGCCCACACCCTGGCCCAAATGGGCGTAGCCGAGCGCGAATTGCTCTCGGTCTACTACGGTCAGGACGTGCGGCCGGAGGAAGCCCAACAAGTAGCCGGTCAGGTTGCCGAACTGTACCCCGAAATGGAGGTGGAGTTGCTAGATGGCGGTCAAGCGCATTACTATTACATCCTGGGGGCAGAGTAGGAGGGGTGATTGGTAATGTAGCCTTTGAGACGGTCGCCGCTTGAGCTAACGGACGGTACGGTATGACTATTCGCCTTGTCACCGACAGCACGGCCGACCTGCCCGACGACCTGGCCGCCCAATGGGGCATCACTGTCGTGCCGGCCTATATCAACGTCGGCCAGCGCAGCTACCTGGACGGCGTAGAGTTGACGCGGCGGGAATTTTACGATAGGCTGCCCAGCTACGAATCGCCGCCCACGACGGCCGCCCCCGCCCCGGCCGCCTTCACCCAGGTGTACGAGCGGTTGGCGGCCGAGGGCGCAACCTACATTTTATCCATTCACCTGGCTGCGCGGTTGAGTGGGATGTTCAACACGGCCCGCCTGGGCGCGGAAGCCACCCAGGCTATCCCCATTACTCTCTTTGACTCGGAGCAAATCTCCCTGGGATTGGGGTTGTTGGTGCTGAAGGCGGCCGAGAGGGCCGCCGCCGGCGCGTCGTTGGCGGACATCCTGGCCGCCCTACAAGCCAGTGTACCGAGGACGCACGTCCTGGCGACGCTGAATACGCTGGAGTATATGCGGCGGAGCGGCCGGGTCAACTGGGCCGCCTTTGGCCTGGGCACGCTGCTCCAACTCAAGCCTATCCTGCACGTCTACCAGGGCCAACTGCTCGTGCCGGAGAAGACCCGCACCTGGGGCAAGGCGGTGACGCGACTGTTGGAGCTGGCGGCCGAGTACGCCCCCTTAGAGCGATTGGCCGTACTGCACACGGCCGCCCCGGCCGAGGCGGAAGCCTTGCATGAACGGGTCGCATCCCTGGCGGCTGGTTTGTCGCCCATCAGGATGGAAGTGACGCCGGCCATTGGGGCCCACGCCGGCCCCGGCGCTGTGGGCCTGGCCTTCATCGCCGCCGGAGAGGGTGGGCGGGACTGAGGGAAGCCTTGAGCCGGGCCAGGTAATGGAGGAGGGCTAGACCCAGAACGGCCGCCAGGCTGGTCGCCAGGTGGACGGAGCCGCCGCTTTGATCGTCTCCACTATAGACGAACCCCCCGCCACCCGGCCCGCTATGGTCGTCGTCATCGTCATCGTCGCCGTCGCCATCGTCGTCAGTCGGTTCCGGTTCCTCCGTTGGTTCCGGCTCGTCAGTTGGATCTGGTTCGTCGGTTGGGTCTGGTTCGTCGGTCGGGTCT
>JBFMFT010000591.1:0-2483 GCA_040751925.1 Chloroflexota bacterium | reverse complement strand
CCAGGCCCATAGCCCGGCCGCCAAAGCCAGCAGGGTTAGCCCTAATCCTAACCAGAGCCAGGTCGTTCCGGCCGCTTCCATGTTCAAAACGCCTGCACGATCCAGACCAGGCCCATGAAGACCGCTAGAATCAGCAAGCCATACGCCACCCGGCGCGTCAGAGTAGCCTGGAAAACGACTGCGCCGTGCGCCTGGTGGTATTGGCTGCCGGCCGCTAACTCCTGCGTCTCTTCGGGTGTGTGGCCGGCCGCCCGCTTGAGCCACCAGGCCCGGTGACAATAGACGTACTCGGCAATCTCGCTTGCTCGAATTACTTTTCCGCTCATTTGTTCTAGTATATCATCTTTTGATGGTGGACGCAAGTGGGACGGCCGGCGCATGGGCCGCCTCTATCGTCTATCCCGCCAGAGGAAGAGCAGGAGGATGATGGCTATCGCTACCAGGGCTATGGCGATGATCGCCGGCAGCGAGAGATCGACTTGTAGCGAACGACTTGGGCTGGCGATGACTGTTGGCTGGCTGGTTGGCGGCGCGGCCGTTGCGAACAGGGGAGGGGTCGTTGTAACGATGGGAACAGGCGTCGGGCTGGCCTTCTGCTCCAACAAGAAGCCCACCAGCACGTCCAGTTGGGCTGAACTAAGCCGGATGTCATAATCCTGGGGCATGATCCCCGGCAGGCACGATCCATTGGGGCAGGCGGGAGCGATGACCGCATTGGGATCCAGGATGGACTGGCGCAGGTAATCGGCCGCCGCCAAACCCGCTACACGGCCACCGGCCGCCTCACCCACGTTGGAGAGGTCTGGCCCCACCTTGCCCGCTTCTCCCAGGCGGCCAATCTGGTGACAATTGCCGCAACCGGCGTTCTGAATGATCGTCACCGCGTCATCGCCGGTAATAAAGCGGGGCGCGCTGGTGGCGACGGCTGTTGGTGGGGGAGAGGGTGTGACAGACGGCCGGGCGGCCGGCGTGGGCGTCGCTAAGATGGAGGGTTCTTCTAACGATAAGGGTTCCACCGGCGCAACCCGGAGCAATCCCTGGCAAGGCGAGATGTCCGGCGCGGGATCGGGCATACACCACCAGGGGCCGCCCTTCTTCGTCAGCAGAAAGGGAATGTACCAGACGACCACGTTCTGTTCTGAAATGGGTTCACTACTTAGCCATTGGCTGGGTGGCTCGAAGGTATTGGCAGCCCCGGCCGCCAGTGGTTGGTTGCCCTCCCCATCTCGCCAGCGCAAAAGATAGAATCGCCCATCATCCTGGCCGAGCGGGTCTAATTCCGCCGGCCGCCAGGAGTAAATAATGTCATCGTCAAAAGTCAGGAGTTTGTCACCCTGGGGGGAACGGTCGCCCAGCAAGGGCAGTTCGGTTTCGGCGGCCGCCGTCACCCACTGGCCTTCCTGCCAAAAACGTAGCGTATCGCCAGTGGCCCCGTCCAAATCCAGGTCAATCCGCCAGAAGGGGCGATAGGTGGAGGGGTCGTCGCAGCCAGGCCCGTAAGAGAGGAAGGCCAGCTCAAACGACCCATCCGCGTTGAAGGTGATGCGCTGTTCGTAGCGATAGCAGCAGATACAGTTAGGCCAGTCGAACGGTTCGGTAAAAAGCTGGCGCACCTCAAAGCCCCGGCCGAGATCGGCCAGCTGCGTGCCAAACTTGGGTGGCACCGTCGTCCCGTAGCCTATCTCGTCGCGGTAGCCGCCCGGCCAACTAGGGTACCAGACTTCGATCTGGGGAATCTCGATGCTGGAAAAGATGAGCCGGCCGTCATACGTCGCATTCCGAAAATTGATCCCGTCGTGGGCGGTCATCGTCCAACAAACGTTCCAGCCGTATTGTTGATGACAATCGTCCGTGTAATCGGGCTCGGGTAGCACCGGCTCTGTAGGCTCCTGCCAGGCCCGTTCAGCCCGCGCCCGGCTGTAAAAAACGCGGGCGACGGCTGCCCGTTGCACGTTGACGAAGACGTGTAAGATGCGGCCGCTGCCATCCGGCGCGTGAAAGGTGAGGTCCACGCACCACTCCTGGCGGCAGGCGTCATCCTCTAACCAGCCGGGCATAGCCCCCATGCCCGTCATCTGGTCGGCCAGCGGCCGGATGTCTCCCAACACCGCTTGCACACGAGGGTCCACGGCCGCCACGGCCAGAGCGTTGGCTAACACCCGATCGTTGGCCCCCGGCACGTATTTAGCTTTGGCGATCCTCACACCGGCCGGCCGGCCCGGCCATTGGCCCAACCAGCGCAACGCGCCGAGCAGGGCCAGCAAAACAACGAGGGTCGAAAGGAAACGAGGCAGAGCTTTCATAGTTAAACGAGATTCTTTGTGACAATTGGCACAATCCGGATTATAGCCCGTCTCCGTGATGCCTCAAAACAAAGTGTTACCGAAGGGGTATGGGCTGCCTCAAAATGAGTGTTACTCTGCCAGTAGCCATAACCGCTTCAGATGCTCGTCAATCCGTCGCCGCAGGGCGGCTGGATTGAG
>JBFMFT010000590.1:0-2530 GCA_040751925.1 Chloroflexota bacterium | reverse complement strand
CATGGACAAAAACAGCCTCTTACCCCATATCTTGATGATTAAATCCCGAAAAAAAACTTATAGCCATTCATCCCGCCAAACCCACCCCAGCTATAGGGAACTTCTCACACCAACGCAGCGTCATAAATAACAGGCAAGTCAGAACGATGAAAGGAGACGCAACCATGAAGAAAATACCCCTGTTAGCCATTATCCTTATAGCCCTGCTGGCCGCCGTTTTCGGCCCGGCCGCCGCCCAAGAGCAGCCACCCATCATCAGCACCGTGCCGCCCGTCCCACCCATCTGGAACTTTGGTGAGTTGGTCATCGAATACCAACGGGTCAACGTTACCATCGCCAACCAGGTCGCCACTACCCACGTTGATCAGCTATTCGTGAACACGGGCGACGGCTTGCTGGAAGGCACTTATTTATTCCCCCTGCCACCTGGCGCGGCCGTCAGCCAGTTGACGATGTGGGTAGACGGCCGGGCCATCGAGGCCAAAATCCTGCCGGCCGGCGAAGCGCGAGCCATCTACGACGAGATTGTGCGCCAACTGCGCGACCCAGCCCTCTTAGAATACGTCGGCAGCAGCGCCATCCAGGCCAACGTCTTTCCCATCCCCGCCCACGCCGAGCGGCGAGTCGAGCTTGAATATAGCCAGGTGTTGACGGCCGACAACGGCCTCTTCCACTACGTCTACCCCCAATCCACCGACCTTTACACCAACACCCCTCTGCAAAGCCAGAGCATTCACGTCGAAGTGCAGTCCAACGAGGCCATCCGCGCCCTCTACTCCCCCAGCCACACCGTTAGCGTCGAGCGCGACGGCGAGTTCCGCGCCGTGGTGGGCTACGAAGCCAGCCACGTCCAGGCCGACGCCGATTTCGAGCTATTCTACACCGTCTCACCAGAGGAAATTGGCCTCAGCCTGCTGAGTTACAAAGAAGCCGGCGAGGACGGCTTCTTCATCCTCCTGGCCGCGCCCAGTGTGAACGTCAATCCCGACGAAGTGGTGGCGCGGGACGTGATCCTGGTGCTGGATACTTCTGGCAGTATGGAGGGGGAGAAGATGGCCCAGGCTAAAGAAGCCGCCCTCTACGTCCTCGACCACCTGAACCCCCAGGATCGTTATAACATCGTCGCCTTCAGTACGGGTGTACGCCTGTTTAGCGACCGGCTGACCCCCCAAACGGCCGACGTGGACTACCGCTCCTTCATCAACAGCCTGGCCGCCGTAGGCAGCACCAACATTGGTTTGGCCCTTCTGGAAGCGGCCGGACAAGCCGACAACGAACGGCCGCTCACCATCCTTTTCCTCACCGATGGTCTGGCGACCGAAGGCATCACCGACACAGCTTTGCTACTGGACAACGTGCGGGAAGCCATGCCAGAGAAAGCCCGCCTCTTTGCCTTCGGCGTGGGCTACGACGTAGACACCTTCCTGCTAGACAGTCTGGCCGAAAACCACCAGGGGACGACGACCTACGTGCGGCCGGGTGAAGCGATTGACGAAGCAGTCAGCAGCTTCTACGCCAAAGTCAGCACCCCCGTCTTGTCTAATATCAGCCTGGACTTCGGCGAAATCGTGGCCGAACAGCTTTATCCGGCCGACCTGCCTGACCTGTTCGCTGGCTCCCAACTCGCGCTGGCCGGCCGCTACCGCCAGGGTGGGCCAACGACGATTACCTTGAGCGGTGAGGTCAACGGCCGCCAGCAGGTCTTTACCTACGAAGATATGACCTTCCGCACCGAGGGTGGCGAGGCTTTCATTCCCCGCCTGTGGGCCACGCGGGCCATCGGCCACCTGCTCAACCAAATCCGCCTGCACGGCGAAGACCCTGAACTGGTGCAAAGTGTGGTCAACCTCAGCCTGCGTTACGGCGTCATCACCCCCTACACCAGCTACCTCATTCAAGAAGAAGACATCTTCAGCCAATCCGCCCGCGACGAAATGGCCGTCGCGCCGATGGCCCTCCCCACCCAGGTGACAGGGCAGGAGGCGGTGGAGGCCGCCTACGCCTTCCGTAGTTTGGCCGTCGCTGAAGCCCCCCTGCCGGTGGAGGTGACGCGGACTGCGGCGGCCGATGGCTCCACCGTCGCCCAGGAATCGGTCAAGCTAGTGGACAGCAAAGCTTTCGTCTACCGTGATGGCGTGTGGATGGACACCGCCTACAACCCCGACGAAATGACTGCTCAAGAGATTGACTTTGCCAGCGATGGCTACTTTGACCTCCTGACGGCCGCCCCCGACCTGGGCCAATATCTGGCTCTCGGCCAACGGGTGCTGGTCGTCTACCAGGGCCAGGCTTACGAGATCGTCCTGGAAGGCGGCGACGCTTCCCCTACCTTGCCGCAATCCGCCAATAGCGGCGTAACCACTTCCACTGAGCCTATCCCCACCCCAGAAGCAACAGGCGACGGCCTGACGGTGGCAGGTAGGGCTTGCCCGGCGGCCATCTTCCTGCCCCTACTCCTGCTCGGCGCGGCCTGGCTAACCAATCGCCGCCGCAGATAGAACCAAAAACCCCGCAGGTCTCAGAGACCTGC
>JBFMFT010000059.1:0-16319 GCA_040751925.1 Chloroflexota bacterium | reverse complement strand
CAACCCCACTCCCAACGTCTCCTTTAGCTACCGCCTACCCGGCACAAGCAATCCCCGCCACGCCGGCCGCTTATCCTGCTGTAACAGGACCGGCCGCCACGCTGCCCGCCTATCCCCCGGCCGGCTATCCGGCTGCTTCGCCGCCGCCGGCCGTAACAGAGTCGGCCGGATCAGGGCTGGCTGTCCATCTCTACTTCCCCTGGTTAGCCGGCCCCGCGCCGCCACCCACACCAACAGCCACGCTGACCCCATCGCCAACGGCCACGCCTGCGCCAACGGCCACTCCGACCCCCACGCCGATCCCCACCGTTGACTTTGCCGCGGTTCGAGCGCAGTTGCGGGCGGCCGGGCAGGACGTAGGTACGGTGAAGATCGGCTTCCACACTGGCGTTGGCGGCAACCAATTGGGCCTCGGCGACTGGATGCGCCGCCTGGACGCGGCCGGGGTACCCTTCTTCGTCAAGAGTGTGGACAGCACCGGGCCGCTCTTTGAGGCGCAAGACATCCTCCGTAATAGCTCTATACCGCACACCCTGGTCTTCCGGCGCAGCGGGCCGGAATATGACGTTCCCCGCTACGACCTGCCGGCCGACGAAGCCGCTTTCTGGCATTGGCAACTACACAAGGCCGCTTTCCCACCAGAGCTAGACCCCAGCCTGGTGTGGGTGGAAACGATGAACGAGGTGGACAAGACCCGCGCGGAGTGGCTAGGCCAGTTTGCCCTGGCGACGGCCGAACTGGCCCTGGCCGATGGCTACAAGTGGGCGGCCTTTGGCTGGTCGGCCGGCGAGCCAGAACTGAGCGACTGGCAAACCCCTTCCATGCTGGCCTTCCTGCGCCTGGCGGCGGCCAACCCCGACCGGCTGGCTATCGCCCTGCACGAATACAGTTACCTGACCTCAGAGATCGGCCACGACTACCCCTACAAAGTCGGCCGCTTCCAGTTTCTTTTTCAGATTTGCGACCAATATGGCATTGCCCGGCCGACTGTACTCATCACCGAATGGGGTTGGGAGTATGAAAACGTGCCGCCGCCCGAAGTGGCAATGCCTGACATCGCTTGGGCGGCCGCTCTCTACGCTCCCTATCCCCAGGTCAAAGGGGCAGCCCTCTGGTATTTGGGCAGTGGCTTCGGCGAGATCGCCAACCAGGCCCAACGCCTTATCGTTCCTGTGCGCGATTATACGTTGACCACCTACTTTGCGGTTCCCCTGCCGCCAGCCCAGGCCCCTATCAACCCGGAGTTGTACCGGCCGCCGTAGGTCACGTTTCCAACTTGACCTTCTGGCCGGCCGTGTGGTAACGCGGCTCCCGTACCCACCAACGCATGATGAAAAAAGCCAAGCCATTGACCGCCACACTGGCGACAAAGAGCCAATCGTAATCCATCTCGGCCAGCCCCGCCCCCAGCAACGGAGCCAGACCGCCGGCCAGTCCCACCCCCGTATTGGCGATGCCCACGTAGGTCGGCCGCCGCGGTGGTTCGCAAAACTCCAGCGTGACCAGGATGCCCGAAACGAGAATCGCCCCCAGATTGACCCCCAGCAGGACAAATACCAGGTAATACCAGCCAGGCGAAGGGGCCAACCAGGCCAGGCCAAAAGCCAGGGCCGAGGCTAATCCGCTCAGTTCTAGCGACAACTTATGACCGAAGCGATCAGCCAGAAAGCCAAAGCCCAGGTTACCGGCCGTCTGTCCAGCCAAATAGGCGGCCGTGTAAGTAGCCACCGTGCTGTCGGAGACCTGCCACTTTTGTAGAGCGGCTACGGTGACGAAGCCACTACCCATGCTACCCAGGGCCAGTGTCAGGCGGCCCGTCAAGAAGCGACGGAAATTCACGTCCTGGCGAATGATGGCCGGCAGGGAGCGCCAGAACTGGCGGTGGCTCTGGCGGGGGGCGGCCGACGGCTGAACTGGCTCGCGGGTCAGGGCCAGAAAGACCCAGCTCAGGCTAATCCCGGCCGCCGCAATCGTGAACGTGTAGACAAAGTTGGTCGGGAAAGGAAAACTCTTGAGCAACCACGCGCTTAGACCGGCCCCTAACGCGCCCATGCCTGCCCCTAAAAACATGGTGGTGCCCAGGAAACGGCCGCGTTTATCCACCGGAAAGCAGCGGGCCAGTAAGTCTTGCCAGGCGGTGGCGACCAACCCCGCTCCCAGGCCGTGCCAGGCGTAGGCCAACAGGAATAAGACCAGGGATAGGGCGGCCGAGCGGCCGGCGACCAGGGCGGCCAGGACGATGGCCCACATCGGGGCGCGTTCGAGGAACAGGCCCAGATTGACGACGACTGGCTTCTTGCGGGCCAGTCGTTCGACGTTATTGGAAGTGAGCAGTTGGGGCAGGAACCAGCCGGCCTGGGCGATGACGGCCGCCAACCCAACGGGTAAGGTGGGCGAGGCCAGACCCGCCTCGGCCGCCAGCTTGGTCACAAACAGGGGGACGATGGTGCTGGCGGAGACAAAACTCAGGCCGAACCAAAAGCTCGCCCCGTCCAGCAGGTTGACCGTGAAGTTCCAGCGATAGTTGCGGGCGACCTCGGCCGCTATCTCCGCCTCCGACCGCACAGCCACCGGCCGGTCAACCCGCAGCAACCAGCGCAACAAACGAACGTATAACAAATCCGCAACTACTCAGCCAGAAACCCGGTTTTTCTCTGGGCAACCATCGTCATTACCCACAAAAAACCTGGTTTCTACAATCCGTAAATCCCGCGAATCTTGTCTATTCTGTAAGGAAAAGGTCTTTGGTGGCGAAGAAGTTGGCCGCCAGCATGAATAGAATCGTGGCATACAGCAGCAGAACGGCCGGGGCCAAAGCCTGAATCCGGTCAAATCGGCCGCCAATAATGGCATTGGCAATCGCCCGGAAGGGCCAAAAGATAAAGCCAAAGACCTGCTCGATGACCTGCGCCCCAGAGTTTGCGCTCCAACTGGCAAAGTTATTGAGTTGGGTCGCCGGCTCCACCCAGCCCTGGCGGAAGAACAGGCTACTGAGACGGTTGGCCAGGCCGGCCATTGCCCGGCTGATGGGGCCGTTGGCGTCCTGGCCGAAGAGAAATAGGGCCAGGAGACCAAAGACGTAGACCCGCGACCAACCGGCCGTCACCAGGTCGGAAGCGTGCAAGGCCAACACGCCCGCCAGGATATTGATTGAGAGCCAGATAGGAGGAATCTGGAGGGCCTGGCCCAGCGCGATCCCTGGACCATTCCATCGGGCCAGCAGAGCGATCAAACCCTGTAAGCCAGTGGCGAAAAGGAGCGCGCTGACCAGCACGGCCGTCAGATACTCCACCCGGCTCGGCAGCCGCACCAATAAGGTGTCATTCACCGCCTGGTATGCCCGCGTCGCTACCGACAACGTAACCAGAAAGGTGACGGCCGCCCCAAAGAGACCCAACACCAGCACGTAATAATCGGCGTCCGGCGTGCGCTGTTCCGGCGCGAAGGCCACCCGCCAAAAGGCCAACCCAACCAGAATGTAGATGAGGCCGGTCAGCGAAAACAATAACCGGCGCAAAAAATAGCGGCTAAGAGTAACAATCCGGTGAATCATTCAATGAATAATGAACAATGAACAATGAACAATGAACAATTGCCCATTGTTCATTGTTCATTGTTCATTCTTATTGCACGGCCCTGGCGTAGACTTCTTCTAGGGTGTCGCGTTGCTGTTCCAAATGCACCACGTCAAAACCCGCGCTCAAAAGAACACTCAGAACGGCTCGCCGCCTGGCCAGGGCCTCGTTGTGCAGAACGATTTGCGTGCCGTTTACTTCGACGCCAGGATGCAAACTGCACAGCAATTCCTTGATGGGACTTAATTCGCGATCCACCTGGATAATAGCGTGCGGCCGTTCCTGTAACGCCTGGGCCATCGTGTTTTCGTAATGCACCTTGCCCCGGTTCAGAATCACCAGGTACGTGCAGACCTGGGTCACTTCTTGGAGTTGGTGCGAACTTAAAATGATCGTTTTCCCCTCAGCGTGTAATTCCTGGATGTGGTGGCGAATGTAAGCCTGCCCCTCGGGGTCGAGGCCGTTGGATGGCTCGTCCAACAAAAGGAAGGGTGGGTCGCCGATGAGGGCCTGAGCCAACCCAAGCCGCTGGCGCATCCCTTTGGAGCAATCTTTGATACGCTTATCGGCCGCCTCGGTCAAACTGACGCGGGCCAGGCTATCCGCCACGACGCGGTTGACCTGGCGGCCGGGAATGTTCGCCAGCGCGGCCACCACTCGCAAGTATTGGCGGACGCGCAGGTGGCCTGGGTAGAGCAGGCGTTCCGGCTTGTAGCCGATGGTGGGCCAGGAGGGTGCGCCGGGCTGTATGGAACCGGCGTCGGGTGTCAGCAGGCCGGCGATCAGCTTAAACAGAGTTGTTTTACCTGCCCCATTCGGCCCCAGGACGCCCACCACCTCCCCACGGGGAATTTGCAGGGATACGTTGTCCAATGCCGTCAGGGTAAAGAACCGTTTGGTGACATTTCTTATCTCAATCACGCTGGTTAGTTTATCACAATCCCGTATACTTACTAAAAATCCGGCCGCTGACGGCCGACAAGAGGCGTTACTTGTCGCGGAGGAGTGAGAGATGAAAGGGTTGCCACGTGTTTCCTTCTGGCTGTTAGCCATTACAGTCATTGGCTTGAGTTTTGCCAATCCCCAGAGCCGCGCCACCACCTCTGCCAATCCAAAATCCAAAATCCAAAATCCAAAATCTGAGAATTGGTGGGCCTCCGTGCAGGAGGATATTCGCCAGTCCGAATACAACGTCACCTGGCAAGAGGAGACGTACCTACCGGATGGGACGGCCGCCTACCAGGCCCCCAACCGCGCCCACAACTTGCGGACGTACTTTACGCCGGAGGGCATTGTCGTCATGCCCCGCACAGGAATTATCACGAATGGGACGAATGAGGCGAATGACGCGAATTTTGTTTTGTCGTGGAGCCTGGTGGGGGTGAAGGATGCGGCCGAAACTGTTGTCTCCGCCAATCGCCTCGAATACCAACGAGGTAACCTGACCGAGTGGTACGTCAACGACGAGAACGGGTTAGAGCAAGGCTTTACCCTGGAACGACCGCCGGCAGCCAACGGCCGGCCGCTGGTGATAGAGCTGGCTTTAGCCGGGGATGTGAGACCCGAAGTGGTGGAGGACGGCCGGGCCATCGAATTTACCACCCCCGACGGCCGACAACTCCTCCGCTACGGCGACCTGACGGCGACGGACGCGGCCGGCCGCCCCCTCCCCATCGAATTGACCCTGGCACCGACGGAGGACGAGGGACGGAAGACGAACCACTCTTCACGCCTCACGTTTCACGTTTCACGTTTCACGTCCGCCACCTACCCCATCACCCTCCACGCCCGGCTCGTCGCCCTGCCCGACCACCTGGCGGCCGTGCAAGCCAGCAGCGCCATCGAGAACGCCGGTGGTCTGGGCGCGCTGCCCAGTTGGACGGCCGAGGGTGATCAGGCCGAGGCTTACTTTGGTGGTTCAGTGAGTTCAGCGGGCGACGTCAATGGCGATGGTTATAGCGACGTTGTCGTAGGGGCGGACTTTTACGACGAGGGTCAGATGAATGAAGGAAAGGCCTTTCTTTACTATGGCTCACCGACTGGCCTTAGCTCGGTCGCTGGCTGGACGGCTCAGGGTGACCAAGACGATGCTTCTTTTGGCCGGTCAGCAGCCACAGCCGGAGATGTGAATGGCGATGGTTTCAGTGATGTAATTGTTGGCGCATATAACTACGACACAGGCTTCATTCAAGCAGGTCGGGCCTTTGTCTACCTCGGTTCCGCCACCGGCTTGAGCGATTTGCCTGACTGGACGGCCGATGGTGAGGGTGATGCCCACTACTTCGGGGGCTCTGTGGGCACAGCTGGCGACGTAAACGGTGATGGTTACGACGATGTCATCGTTGCATCCCAAAACTACAGTGGTGGTCAGCAGAACGAAGGACGCGCCTACGTGTTCCATGGCGCATCAGGTGGGCTGAGTACGTCACCCAACTGGACGGCTGAGAGCGACCAGGATGGAGCAGAATTAGGGTCATCCGCTACGGCTGGGGACGTCAATGGTGATGGGTATTCCGACGTAATCATTGGGGCCCCCTACTATGATAATGATCAAGAGAACGAGGGGAGAGCTTACGTCTATCACGGTTCGCCGGCGGGACTAAGTGGCTCGCCCGATTGGACGGCGGAGAGTGACCAGACGGGATCATTTTACGGCGCTGCTGTAGCTTCGGCCGGTGACGTCAATGGCGATGGTTACGATGACACCATTGTAGGTGCATGGCGTTACACCTACGTCAACCCAGAGGATGGACGAGCCTTTATCTATTATGGCTCGGCCCAGGGCTTGAGCAACGCCGCCAATTGGACGGCCGAAGGCGGACAATACAGCCCTCGCTTTGGCTATTCTGTCAACACAGCCGGCGACGTGAACGGCGATAGCTACAGTGATGTCATTATTGGGTCGCGCTTCCATGATGGAGGGCAGGTAGATGAGGGGGCTGCTTTCGTCTACCTGGGTTCACCAGCCGGGGCAAGTGATCTCCCTGATTGGACGGCCGAAAGCGACCAGGCTTATGCCGAGTTCGGCGTTTCTGTAGGGACAGCCGGCGATGTCAACGGTGACGGTTACGACGACGTTATTGTTGGGGCGCAATTGTTCGACAACGACCTAGTAGACGAAGGGCGGGCCTACGTCTACCACGGCACACCCGGCGGCCTCAGCCTCTTCCCCGACTGGTCGGCCGTCAGCGACCAGGCCACTTCCGAGTTCGGCCGCAGCGTCAGCGCGGCCGGCGACGTCAACGGCGACGGCTACAGCGACGTCGTGGTGGGCGCGCCCCTGTTCGACAACGGCCAGGCCGATGAAGGCCAGGTTTTTGTCTACTACGGTTCGGCCACTGGCCCCAGCGCGACGGCCGACTGGACGGAAGACAGCGACCAGGCCGGGGCCAATTACGGCTACGCTGTCAGCGCGGCCGGCGACGTCAACGGCGACGGTTACGACGATCTGGTCGTCGGCGCGTATCACTACACCAACACCCAACTGAATGAGGGCCGGGTCTTCGTCTATCACGGCGCGGCCGGCGGCCTGCCGGCCTCCGCCAATCGCACCTGGAATGGCGGCCAGGGCGGGGCTTTGCTGGGCATCTCCGTCGCCTCGGCCGGCGACGTCAACGGCGATGGCTACGCCGACGTGATCGTGGGCGAGTCGGGCTACGACAACCAGCAAGACGAGGAGGGACGGGCCAGGGTTTATCACGGTTCGGCCATCGGTCTGCCGGCCAACCCCAACCGCGTGTTAGACCCCACCGACCAGCAAGGGGCCTGGTTTGGTTACGACGTGGCCGCCGCCGGCGACGTCAATGGCGACGGCTACGACGACGTGATCATCGGCGCGCCCAACTATGACGGCGCGTTGTCCGACGCCGGGCAGGTTTACCTCTATCTCGGCGCGGCCGGCGGCCTGGGTAATACCCCCTCTTGGACGACCGAAGGCGACCAGGCCAACCTGGAACTGGGTAAAGCGGTGGGTACGGCCGGCGACGTAGACGGCGACGGTTACGACGACCTGATCGTGGGCGCGCCCGGCTACGACAACGGCGGCCTGGATACCGGCCGCGCCTCCGTCTACTACGGCGCAGCCAGCGGTCCCAGCGCCACCCGCGTCTGGGCCATTAGCAGCTATCAAAGCGGCTCCCAATTTGCGGCCGCCGTCGGCGCGGCCGGCGACGTCAATGGCGACGGCTACGATGACATTCTGATTGGCGCGCCCCAATACGACAACGGCCAGGTGGACGAGGGGCAAGCCTTCGTCTACTACGGCTCGCCGCTCGGTCTGCTGGACTGGACGGTAGACTGGACGGCCGGCGGCGGCCAGGCCAACGCCTTCTTTGGCTCGGCAGTAGCGGCGGCCGGCGACGTGAACGGCGACGGCTACAGCGACGTCATCGTAGGAGCCTACGGCTACGACGGCGACCAGACGGATGAAGGGCAGGCCTACCTGTTCTACGGTTCGGCCACGGTGGCGCGGCCGGTGGCGGTGTGGACGGCCGAGGGCGATCAGGACTATGCCGAATTTGGTAATTCGGTAGGCACGGCCGGTGACGTTAATGGCGATGGCTATGCCGATGTTATCGTGGCAGCCTTTCGTTACGATAACGGTCAAACTGACGAGGGTCGGGTCTTTGTTTACCACGGCTCCGCCAATGGTCCTGGCTTAACGTCTGATTGGATGGCCGAAGGCGACCAGGCCGGCGCTTACTTTGGGGGAACAGTGAGTACAGCCGGAGACGTCAATGGAGACGGATATGCTGACGTCATCATTGGCGCAGACTTCTACGATAACGGCGAACTGGACGAGGGGCAGGCTTTTGTCTACTTCGGTTCGGCCACGGGACTCAGCGATGTCCCCAACTGGACGGCCGATGGCGACCAGGTTGCCTTCGGTGGGGGTTGTACCTGTTTCGGGGGTTCAGTTAGTACGGCCGGCGACGTCAATGGCGACGGCTTCAGTGACATTATCGTCGGCGCAGGTCTTTATGACGTAACGTTTACCAACCAGGGCCGGGCCTACGTCTATTATGGCTCGCCCACTGGGCCTGGTTCAGAGCCTAACTGGACGGCCGACGGCAACCAGGAAGGCGCCTGGTTTGGTCAGGTTGGTACAGCCGGGGACGTCAACAGCGATGGCTTTGCCGATGTGATAGTTGGGGCCAATGGCACTGCCCATGCTGCCTACGTGTTTCACGGTTCGGCGGCCGGCTTGAGCCAGACGGCCAATTGGATCACCCAGCACCCGCAAGGTAGCGCACAATTTGGAGCTCCAGTTGGTACGGCCGGTGACGTCAATGGCGATGGTTACGCCGACGTCTTTGTTGGGGCTGTTACCTACAGCCACGGTCAGTCTGAAGAAGGTGGGGCTTGGGTTTACCACGGTTCGAGCAGCGGCCTGAGTACAACGGCCAACTGGTCAGCCGAAGGGGAGCAAGCCGGGGCCTACTTTGGCCATGGGGTGAATACGGCCGGCGATGTGAATGGGGATGGCTACGCTGACCTCATCGTTGGGGCCAGCCATTTCGACGGCGGACAGGTAGATGAAGGCCGGGCTATTCTGTACTACGGTTCAGCCTCCGGCCTGCGCCTGACCTCGACCTGGACAGTCGAGAGTGACCAGTCGGGAGCCAATTTTGGCACCCCGGTAGCCACGGCCGGGGATGTGAACGGGGATGGTTACGCCGACGTCATCATCGGGGCGCGTGGGTACGACAACGGCCAGACGGACGAAGGGCGGGCCTTCCTCTACTATGGCGCGGCCGACGGCTTGAGTCCGGTGGCGGGTTGGACGGCCGAGGGGGATCAAGACTCCGCCTTTTTCGGCGCTGCCGTGAGTACGGCTGGCGACGTCAATGGCGATGGCTACGCTGACGTTATTGTGGGAGCACATCGGTACGACAACGGTCAGGACACAGAGGGACGGGCGTATGTCTACCATGGTTCGGCAACCGGCCTGAACATCATTCCCAACTGGACAGCTGAAGGGAACGTGGATTATGTTCAGTTTGGCCGTTCTGTAGGTACGGCCGGGGATGTCAACGGGGATGGATACGACGATGTGATTGTTGGCGCTGACCTTTACAGCAATGGTCAAGTAAACGAAGGTCGCGTCTTTGTCTATTATGGCGGGCCGGCCGGTTTGAACGCCGACGCTGGTTGGATGGCCGAGAGCGACCAGGCCAACGCTTCTCTTGGTATTGCCGCCAGAACGGCCGGTGATGTCAATGGCGATGGTTTCGCTGACATTATCGTAGGGGCTCATCTTTATGATGGCGTTCAACCAGATGAAGGAGCCGCTTTCGTCTGGCTTGGTTCGGTAAATGGAATCAATGGCGGCATTCCTGGTGTCCCCACAAATTCCAGTTGGATGGTCACGAGTGGACAGGCTTATGCATATTTGGGTGTCTCCATTGGCACGGCCGGCGACGTAAATGGCGATGGCTACTCAGACGTTATTATCGGGGCGAGTGGCTATGATACCAGCCAGGGAGATGCTGGTAAGGCGTACGTCTATCATGGGTCAGCCTCAGGCTTGGGATCCAGTGCCCAATGGATAACTGAGGGTGACAACGCCGATGCTGAATACGGCCGTTCGGTAAGCACGGCCGGGGATGTCAACGGCGACGGCTATGCCGATGTTATTGTGGGAGCGCCCTTCTACAATGCGCTCCCAACGACAGGGGGGCGTGCCTATGTCTATTACGGTACGGCTATGGGTCTTGGCACAACTGCGGGGTGGATAGCCGAGGGCAATCAGGATGGGGCTGAGTTTGGCCGGTCTGTGAGTACGTCCGGTGACGTTAATGGCGATGGCTACGCCGACGTAACTATTGCGGCTATGGTTTATGACAATGGTCAAACAGACGAAGGGCGAGTTTTCCTGTACATTGGCTCTGGCGAGGGTCTGGCTACAGCGCCCATCTGGACGGCCGAAAGTGACCAGGGTGCAGCCTTTTTCGGAGCGTCGGTAGACACAGCCGGCGACGTAAATGGGGACGGCTACGCAGACGTCATCATTGGCGCTGTTTACTATGACGATGGACAGGTAGACGAAGGGCGGGCCTTCGTCTATTACGGCAATGAGGGCCTGGGGCTAAGCCTCCGGCCGCGCCAGCGACGTACTGACAACAGCGCGCCCATCGCCCACCTCGGCGCGTCCAACAGCGAAACCGCCTTCCGCCTGGCCCTCCTCGGACGCGCCCCCTTCGGCCGGGGCGATGTGCGCCTGCAATGGGAAGTCAAGCCCCTGGGTGTCCCCTTCGACGGCCTGGGCCTCCAGGAAAGCATCTGGCGCGACAGCGGCGTAACTGGCTTCGACTTCAACGAACTGGTCAGCAACCTCAATCCAGGCACGGCCTACCACTGGCGCGTGTGCCTGCTCTATGACCCGGTCACTACCCCCTTCCAGCAATACAGCCGCTGGCTTACCATGCCCTGGAACGGCTGGCAGGAGCAAGACCTCCGCACCCGCGATCAAGCCATCAGCGGCCTCACCGCCAGCAACGACGGCCCCACCCCCTTAGGCGAACCCACCACCCTCACCGCCAGCATTACTGGCGGTACCAACGTCCTCTACGAATGGGACTTTGGCGACGAGAGTTCCCACGCCTTCGGTCAGGTCGTCGGCCACACCTATACGGCCGCTGGCCTCTACACGGCCGTCGTCACCGCCACCAACCCAGTCAGCAGCGACACGGCCGAAACGATAGTCGTGGTCGAGGAGCCAACCTCCACACCGACGAATACGCCTACACCGACCAACACCTACACCCCTACGCCGACGAACACACCAACTCCTACAGCGACTAATACGCCGACCAACACACCTTCGCCAACTGCGACCTTTACTCCGACCCCAACAGACACGCCACCCTTTCCCTCCGGCCTCTTATTCCTGCCGGTGACACTGCGCGATTTCGTGGACTATTTCGACGGCACGACGGAGGACGAACCAAACAACACCTACGAGGAAGCCACCGGCCCCCTCCGCTCCGGTCAGGTCTATACCGGCGCGCCCCGTGACACCAACGACTACTTCAAGATTTACCTGCTCACCAGCGGCCGCATCACCATCATCCTGACCGGCATCCAGCCCACCGAACCCCTCCAACTGCAACTACGCGACCACTCTACCAGTCTCATAGACTACATAGCCCAGCCCGGCCCTTACGAGATTGATTACGACGGTCCGGCCGGTCTCTACTACATTCGCATCTACGCGGCCGATCCCGACGGCGACGAGCTACAGTATAACCTGGTGGTCACATATCCCTGAGCCTGGCGGCAACTGATAAACAGCGGATAAGCGGATGACCGATACATCTTCACTCCATCCGCTTATCCGCTAGCTATCCGTTGCTCTATGAAACTTGTGAGCCGCGTTGGTATGGGACCATTATGGAAACGTCAGTCATCGGGTAATGCTTCAGATTACGAGTGACCAATTCGGCTCCCGCGTGGGCGGCCGTTGCCGCAATGAGAGCGTCGGCCAGTTCCAGTCTATGGCTCTTTCTGTAATGTCGAAGGTAGGTTGCAGCTTGCCGGCCAATAGCTTCATTCACGTCCAGCACCGTGAAATAACTCAGCAGCCGCTCGGTACGCCCCTCCTCACCCGGCCGCATACCGCCTAGAAGTTCCGTTAGCGCGACAACCGAGACAGCCAATACCTCGCCGGCCGCCAGGTTTTGGGCAAAGTATTCCAGCGCGGCGCGGTGACCATGAAAATGGTCAATCAGAACATCCGTGTCAATTATCTTCATCCAACCGCCGCTCCACCTCATCCAACCGGAAGCCATGCCGAACTTCATCTACATAAGCGACACCGTCACCGGGGAGATCAGTACGGTCTGCCCACATACCGAACGTTTCCAGCAGCGCCGCCCTTATCTGCTCCATTGGCGTAATGATCAGGCGACCTTGCGCGTCGTTATTGATGGCGACCTCCTGGTTAGGAGCAAGAATCCACCGAAACTCGTCAGGAATACGCAACGTGAACTCTGGGCTGATCTTTTCTAGAACCATAACACTTGCTGTCAGGCCTCCGAAACTTATTATGCGTCCCATTTCAACTTCGTGCAAGGATGTGTAGGTCACGGGAGCATTTCACTTTTGGGGCGCCCAGTCGGCGCAGGCCGACTTTGCAGATGTAGCCGCCGTTTCAACGGCCAGGCTCGCCCCAGAACTGAAATACACCCTGGGTCACATTTCCAATGCGACTTCTGCCTTGTGCGGGGGGAGCATTTCACTAGAGTTTATCGGAATTAAGGATTCGGACAGGATTGACAGGATTAACAAGATGAAATCCACTCCTGTAAATCTTGTGAATCCTGTCCATTTCCGATAATGTCTACTAAACTCGGGTTCTGGCTTAAAGAGAAGCCGCACTCTGGACAAAGAAACCGAGTTACTTAGTGACTGTCCGTAAATAACTTCGTGGTTTTCGTTCGTAGTAGGCGCTTTAGCGCCCCAGGCGATGAATCGCCTACTACAAACTTGTTTACGGACAATGCCTTAGCGAGAAGACCACTAAACACCCCGTTCAACCCTCTACCCTATAATAGAGGTATGACCACTTCATCTCTTCCTACCCCTCGACTATCCCCCTTTTGTTTCCAATACTTCCTTCCCCCCTCCAGGAACGGCGGGGGGGTTGATAATTTTGATAATTTTGATAATCCAGACCACACTTTATCAAAATATCAACCCCGGCCGTTCCCGAGGCTCGGCGCGTGTTGCCTGCCCACTGCAACCTGCTATAATCCTCCGGCTCTACGCGAATCCCATCTTCACCGCCGAGACACAGAGGTCGCCGAGAGAAATCAACAAAAAACTCCGCGTTCTCTGCGTCTCGGCGGTAAACCACAAAAGACGAGGTTACTCACGTGAATTTACAACCCTTAGCCCCCTACCTGGGCATCATCGAAATCGTATTGGCCGTCGTCGTCACCGTACTGGTCTTGCTGCAAAGCAAAGGCTCCGACCTGGGCGGCTTTATGGGCGGTGAGGCCGGCACGCACACCCGGCGTGGCGTCGAGGCTTCTATGCACCGTGTCACCATTGGCTTCTTTGTAGCCTTCTTCGTCTGCACCATCTTCGCCTTCATCGCCTGGGGGCAAGTGCCGTAATGCGTAATCCGTAATCCGTTACGCATTACGCACTACGCATTACGCTTGGTGAAGCCAGACATCCGCTGGCAGTTGCTCCTGGCGGCGGCCGGCCTGGGCCTCGTCCTCGCCCTCCTCTCCTACCAGGTCCAAACGGCCGGGCTATGCTCCGTCAGCGTCCCGGCCGCCGGCGGCGCACTCACTGAGGGCCTCGTCGGCGCGCCCCAATACCTGAATCCCTTATTAGCGGCCGGCAATCCAATAGACCGCCACCTCACCAACCTCCTCTTTGACGGCCTGACCCACACCGACGAAAACGGCCGCCTGACGCCCGTTCTGGCAAGTACCTGGACGGTCAGCGAAGACGGCCGCCAGGTCACCTTCCAGCTACGCGACGACGTCCAGTGGCACGACGGCCGGCCGGTCACAACGGCCGACGTCGCCTTTACCTACGGCTTGCTACAGGACAGCGCGTTTAGTGGCCCCCCCAACCTGACCGCCTGGTGGCAGGCCCAAAACCTGCTCTGGTCATCCGTCGCCATCACCGTCACCAACCAGACAGAAATCACCTTTGGTCTGGCCGAGCCTTACGCCCCTTTCCTGGACGCCACGACGTTAGGTATTCTGCCCGCCCATCGCCTGGAAGGGGTGACGGCCGCCACTCTGTCCACCGATGCCTTCAACCAATTCCCCGTCGGCACAGGCCCTTTTCAGGTCGCGCCGGATGGTGACTGGCGGCAATCCGGCCGCCTGCGCCTCCTGCCCAATCCCACCCACTGGCGCGAAGGCACGAAGCTGGACGGCCTGGAACTGGCCTTCTACCCCAACGAAGAAAGCCTGCTGGCCGCCTACCAGTCCGGCGAGTTGCACGCCATTACGTCCGTCTCGCCCGTCGGGCTGCCGGCCGTAGCCGCCACCCCGGCCACCCGGCTCTTCACCTCGCCTGCTCCGCGCTATAGCCAGTTGCTCTTTAACCTGGGCGACACTGGCGCACCGGCCGCCCGTTCCCTGGCTGTCCGCCAGGCCCTCGCCTATGCCCTGAATCGAGAGACATTGGTGGATGAGGTCTTAAATGGTCAGGCCCTACCCCTGGACGGGCCCTATCTGCCTTCCTCCTGGGCCTACCAGCCCGGCCTGCTGACTCCCTATCCTTTTCAGCCCGCTTCAGCTACGGCCCTCCTGGAGCAAGAAGGATGGCTGACGGCCGAGGGCAGCCCCACTCGCCAGAAAGAGGGCCAACCCCTCCACCTGCGCCTCGTCCTGGCCGACGATCCCACCCAACGAGCCGTCGGGCAATTCATCGCCCAACAATGGGCGGCCGTAGGCGCAACGGTTGAATTACTACCCGTTCCCCCTGCCCAACTCCGCGAAAGCCTGGCGACCCGTCTGTTCGACGTGGCCCTGGTAGACGTAGAACCACCCGGCGACCCCGACCTCTACGATTTCTGGAGCCAAGAGGCTATCATCAGGGGACAAAACTATGGTGGTTGGAATCATCGCCGGGCCAGCGAAGCCCTGGAAAACGGCCGCCAGCTTTGGAACGTGGACGAGCGACGACCCTATTACCAGGCTTTCGTCCGCTTCTACAACGACAACTTACCGGCCCTGACCCTGTATCAGTACGTCTACACCTACGCCATCAGCGAGCGGGTCAACCAGGTGGAAATCGGCCGCCTCGCCCAACCCCGCGACCGCTACGAGACCCTGGCCGATTGGTTCCTCCTCTACCGCGACGTGACGGTCAGTTGCGAATCGTGAAGCGTGAAACGTGAAACGTGAAAGGAGTTTATACAATCCAATCCGCGCCAATCCGCGTTTATCCGCGTCATCCGCGTCCCATCTCGGCCGCTGGCTACCCCTGGTAATCTGGCTGCTGCTCATCTTCCTGGTCTCCGCCCAACCCGGCCCCAACATCCCTAAAGTCGGGTTCATGGACTTGTTCATCAAAAAAGGCGGGCATTTTCTGGCCTACGCCCTGCTGGCTACCCTGGCCTATCGCGCCCGGCCGTCCTACCGCCTGGCCTTCTGGTTAGCCGTCCTCTACGCCATCAGCGACGAATTTCACCAATCCTTCGTCCCCGGCCGCACTGGCATGCCTCTCGACGTCTTCATTGACTCAATGGGGGGTCTGGCGGGACTGGCCTGGCTCCGTTGGCGGACAGTTCAATGGGGCCGAAAAGTCGCTCCTGAAAAGCCGCAATCTCCCGCCGCTTGACCAATTCTAAAACGGCCAGCAAGGTCAGCGACACTTCCACCCGGGTTGCCTTTTCAGAGAGGGTATCCTCAAACAGAACAACCCGCTTCGTTTCCTTCACCTGCTGGCGCACCCATTCGATCTGCCCTTCCAGCGTCAGGAGATGGCCCTGGGCCCAAGTCATCGCGTCGGCCGTCGCCCGCGTCCGGCGCAAGGCCGATAGATAGGCCGCCGGCAAAGTCGCCACCGTCACCCCACTCAAGTCCAGCTTGCCTTCCGGCCGGGGCGGAGGGGCCACCCGCAAATAACTCCGCCAACCCTGCTCCTGCCGCCGGCCGAGCCAGCCCGCCGCCTCCTTAAACCGCTTGTAAAGCTGCAACTGGCGCACCAACACTTCGGCCGGGTCTTCACTGTCGCCGTCAACGCTGGTCACGGCCGGCGGCCGGGGCAGCA
>JBFMFT010000589.1:0-2533 GCA_040751925.1 Chloroflexota bacterium | reverse complement strand
CTTGCAGCAGCACGGCTACCAGTTGAAGGCCACCCGCACTGGCGCGCTGGGCATTGCGGCGGCGAAGGCCGAACGGCCGGACCTCGTCCTGTTGGATATTATGATGCCGGACATGGATGGCTACGAAGTATGCCGCCAGTTGCGGGCCGACCCGCGCCTGGCCTCCGTGCCGATCATCATGTTCACCGCCAAGAGCCAGGTGCGCGACCGCTTGACGGGCTTTGAGGCCGGGGCCGACGATTACCTGACCAAGCCCACCCAGCCGGGCGAGTTGCTCAAGCGAATGAGGGCTTTGTTGGCCCGGCCGTCTGACGAAGCTGGGGTGGTCACGGCCGCCAGTGAAAGCGGCCGCCCGGCCCCAACGGGGGATCAGCCCCCCTCGCCAGTCGGCCGGCCCAGCCCCTACCTGACGGCCGTGCTAGGGGCGCGGGGAGGGGCGGGAGCGACGACGACGGCGATTAACCTGGCGATGGGGCTGGCCGAAAGTGGCTATGACACCACGCTGGTAGACCTGGACTTTTACCAGGCCCACGTTGGGCAATTCCTGAATTTGGCGGTGGCCGCCGGGTTGAACGCTTTGGCCGATCGGCCGGTGGCTGAATGGCCCTCCCAATTAGGCCAGAGTATGATTCAATACGAAGACCGCTTGCGGCTCTTGTTGGGTAAGCCAAATCTGGACGGTCGTTGGCCCATCTTCTCGGCCGAACAAGGGGCGGCCCTGGCTGACCGGCTGGTGGAGCAGCACGCTTACGTGGTGGCTGACCTGGGACACGCGCTCACGCCCATTCACCAGCTCTTTCTGGCGCGGGCCGGCCAACTTTTCCTTTGTGTGCGGCCGGAACGGCTGGCCGTCGTGGCGGCCCGCTCCTTGTTGCAGGGGTTCAAGAGCAATTGGCTGCCCGGCCGGGCCCTGCACGTCCTGATGCTTTCCTTTGGCGAGAACCTGGCTCTGCCCCAGGCGGCCGTCGAAGAAACCCTGGGCCATCCCGTCACCGCCTTCATTACGATTAGCCAGCCTGAAATGGCTCAAGCGGTGAATCGGGCCACACCTCTCCTGCGGCTGCGTCCCGATAGCCCGGCGGCCGGCCACTTTCGCCAACTGGCCCGGCAGATTGTGAAGCGTGAAACGTGAAGCGTGAAGCGTGAAACGTGATGAACTGTTCACGTTTCACCCTTGACGGCCGCCCGTCAATTCCCGAACTGCCCTGGGCTATGGCTGTGGCCGGTCTCCTGACCGCGCCACCAGGCCACCTCAAAACAGAAGCGGGTCACGTTTTACCGTGACCCGCTTCCAACACACACTCTCTCGCCAGCAGTGTCCAAAAACGAAGGCAGGGAACTGGAGGAGCTTTGATTTCCCTCTAACTCACCTCATTGGGTGGCTTTTCACTCTATTGAGAGTGTTTATAGCCTTCCTTGCTAGAGTGTCCTTCTATGACTCCACTTCTCTGGTTTGCTTTTTGATGGTTCTGAGTCTTGCAACCTCTACCTAGCCTACCATTAAAGTTTCTACGTCCCAAGAACACTACGACCCTTACGGGTTTTTCGCTCTTATGAGGTAGCTTTGTCATTCAAAGCTCCTCTCTTTGAGAAGCCCTTTGGTCTCTCAAGATGTTTACAGTTTAACCGATATGGGGCGCAAAAAAAAGTGACATTTGTCATAGAAAAAATATGACATTTGTCGTGGACAAATCGTTCGAGACTTCTATCAAGTCGCCGATTGTCCGCGCAGTTGGTCCATCCACCTGCCCGGCCGGAGAAATCGCACTATAATAGAGCGCATGGTGTTACCCCGGCTGTATTTCCTCGGCCGCTCACACATTGAGTTAAACCAGCAGGCTGTACCTGAAATAGCCGACAAAGGGGTGGCTTTGTTGGCTTACCTGGCCCTGACTGGCTCACCGCAACTCCGCGAGCGGTTGTTGGGGCTGCTGTGGGCGGATAGCGCGGAGGAAGCGGCCCGCAAGAATTTACGAAACGTCCTGTGGGGTATTCGACGGTCGCTGGGGAGTGAGCTTTTGGTTAGCCAGGATGAGCGGCTGACCCTGGCGGAAGGAGTCTGGGTGGACGTCCGTGAGTTTGAGCAATTAGTCGCCGCGTCTCCCCAGGCGGCCGTTGCTCTCTACCAGGGGCCGCTGCTAGACGGGCTGGCCCTATCGGGCGCGCCTGAGCTAGAACTCTGGTTCACTGGCGAGCGGGAGCGATTGGCCCAACTCCATCTGCGCGCCCTGGCGACGCTGGTCAACCAGTACCGCGGGCAGGGGCAGTGGCGGGAGATGGCCGCAGTCGCCCGCCGCGCCCTGGCCCACGACAACCTGCAAGAGCCAATGCACCGGGCCATCATGGAAGCGCACGCCCGTCTGGGCGAACGGGCCGAGGCCCTACGGCAGTACGACGCCCTGCAAGCGATTCTGGCCCAGGAATTGGGGGTCGAGCCATTGGCCGAAACGGTGGCCTTGCGGGAAGCGATCTTAGGCAGTGAACGATGGCCGGCCGCTCCTTCACCCGCGCCGCGCCCCCAACCGGCGGCCGG
>JBFMFT010000588.1:0-2552 GCA_040751925.1 Chloroflexota bacterium | reverse complement strand
GTCTTTTCCGGTCAAGGCTCCCAGTGGATCGGCATGGGCCAAGAGCTGTTAGCCCAAGAGCCAGTATTTCGGGCCGCCATTGAAGAATGTGACCGCCTGATGCGGCCGCACGTCTCCTGGTCGCTGCTGGAAGAGGTGACGCGGCCGAACGAGGAGTCGCGCCTGAACGACACCGAAATCGCCCAGCCGGCCATCTTCGCCTTCCAGGTGGGGTTGACGGCTCTGTGGCGGTCGTGGGGGATGAAGCCCTCGGCCGTCGTCGGCCACAGCGTCGGTGAAATCGCCGCCGCTTACGTGTCGGGGGCCATTAGCCTGGCCGACGCCTGCCGCATTATTACCCATCGCGGCCGGCTGATGCAGGGGGCGACGGGCAAGGGCAAGATGCTGGCCACCCGCCTGGATACCGAAGCCGCCCGCCAGGCCATTGTGGGCTACGAAGACCGCCTGGCCGTAGCCGTCAACAACAGCCCCATCTCGACGGTGCTATCGGGCGACCCGGCCGCTTTGCAGGAAGTTCAGGCAAGGTTGGAACAGCAGGGGGTGTCGGTGCGGATGCTGCGGGTGAACTATGCCTTCCACAGCTACCAGGTGACGGAATATGGCGAGCAGTTGAAGGAGTTGTTGAGTGGGGAGGGGGCAAACCAGGCGGTTCGCCCCACAGCGTCGGTGATTCCGATGTATTCGACGGTGACAGGGCAAGTGATTGAGGGGCAGGAGTTGACGGCCGATTATTGGCGGCGCAACATTCAAGAGCCGGTGCTGTTTGGCAACGCGATTACCACCCTGGCTGAACTGGGCTACAGCCATTACGTGGAGGTCAGCCCCCATCCAGTCTTGTCGGGTAACGTAGCCGAATGTTTGCAGCCTCTCGGCCGCGAAGCCGTAGCCGTTTCTTCGTTGCGCCGCGAGCAGCCGGAGCGGCCGGAGATGCTCGGCTCTTTGGCAACGCTCTACCAACTGGGTTACACGATTGAATGGCGGACCTTCTTCCCCCAGGGCGGCCAACTGGTCAAGCTGCCCCTCTACCCCTGGCAACGGCAACGGTATTGGTTGGAGCCGGTGGAAGTGGCGGGTGGCAAGTGGCAGGTAGCGCAAGCCGCCGGCTTGCCAGGGGCAGGTGGCAGAAGAGGTCGCGGGTTGTTGGGCGAGCGGGTGAGGCTGGCCCGGCCGGGTGGGGATGTGATTTGGGAAAACGTCATCGGCCGCCCATCGCTGCCCTACCTGGCTGACCATCGCTTCCAGGGGGCGGTCGTGCTGTCGGGGGCGGTCTACGTCTCCATGGCTTTGGCGGCGGCGGCCGAACTGTATAGCGTGCAGCCGCACGGCCTCAAAGGGATCGAGTTCCACAAGGCACTCTTCCTGCACGAGAACGAGCAACGGCTGGCCCAGGTGATTGTCTCGCCGGCCGCCGGCCACGACGCCCCCTTCTACGTCTACAGCCAGGGAGCGGACGAGGAGTGGGCGTTGCACGCCGCCGGCCACGTCAACCTGCAAACTCCTGTGTCGGGGCCGGGGGCTAATGGCTTCAAGCCGGGCAACTCCCACCTGACCCTCTCCGTGCGCGACGCGCAGGCCCGCTGCCCGGCCGAGATGACTGGTGAAGCCTATTATGCCGCCCTGCGGCCGTTTGGCTTTGATTATGGCCCGGCCTTCCAGGGCCTCGAGCGCGTCTGGCACGGCGACCAGGAAACGTTAGCCCTCGTGCGTGTGCCGGAATCATTAGCAACCGAAGTTGGCTCTTACCGCTTCCACCCGGCCGTGTTGGATAGCGCGCTGCAGGCCGCCTGGCCGGTGCTGTTGGATCTGGCCCAGGGGAATGATGGTAAGGGCGCGTCCTATATTCCGACGCGCATCGGCCGCGTGCAGTTGCACAGCCAGCCCAACCAGTTGTTGAAGCTGTGGAGCCACGCCGTGCGCCAGGTAGGTCACGTTTCCAACTTGACAGACAGCGGCGACAAGGTGGACGTGGATGTGCGGCTGTACGACGAGATGGGGCTGCTGGTAGCCGAGGTGACAGGCATCACCTTTGAGCGGCTGGCCCTCCAAATTCCGGCCGCGCCGCCTTCGGCCGCCGCCCAACTCAGGAGCAGCGCGATTATCGCTCGCGTCACGGCCGCCGGGCCGGATGAACGGCTGGAAATGCTGGAAAGTTACCTCAAGCAAGAGGTGGCTAAAGTCACACGCCTGTCGGTGTCGCGCCTGGACGCCGGCCAGCCCTTGACCCGCCTGGGACTGGACTCGTTGATGGCCGTGGAACTGAAGAACCGCATCGAGGGCGACCTGGGTGTGGAAGTGCCTCTGGTGGCCTTCCTGGAAGGTGTCAGCATCGCCGAATTGTCGTCGCAGGTGGCGGACGGCATTGAGAGCGCGCCGGCGATGGCGGCGGCCGAACTGCTGGACGTGGCCGAACTGTGGGAGATGGAAGATTGGGACGGCTTGTTAGCCAGCATCGAGCGCATGACGGCCGAAGACCTGGATTTCTTGCTGGCCGAGTTGCGCGTGGAGGGGTAAGAACTCACGTCAGGACACAAACGACGTAAAAGCAGGTCGGG
>JBFMFT010000587.1:0-2553 GCA_040751925.1 Chloroflexota bacterium | reverse complement strand
GCCCAGGGCGTCGTAGTATTGGCCGTCGGCAATTAGCTTGCCGGCCAGAAAGCCGGGGCTGTTCCCGGCCGCGACGACGACGGCCCCCGCCCCATCGGCAAAAAGGGTGCAGGTGTAGTGGTCGGTGTAGTCTACGAAGCGGCTCATGCCATAAGCGCCAACGACCAGGACGCGCTGCACGTCTGGGTCAGTGATGACGTAGCGAGCGGCCGTGTCTACGGCGGTAACCCACCCGGCGCAGGCGGAGTTCACGTCGAACGTGCCGGCGTTGACCGCCCCCAGCTTGTGCTGAAGAACGATGGCGGTGGCCGGGCTGAGATAGTCGGGCGTATCGGTAGCGACGATGATCAGGTGGAGGTCGGCCGGCCGCAGGCCAGCCCGTTCCAGGGCCTGGCGGCTGGCGTGCAGAGCCAGGTCGCTGGTGGTTTCGCCGGCGGCCATGACGTGCCGCTCGCGGATACCCACGTTCTGCACTAACCAATCGTCTACCGGCCGGTTCAACAGGCGGTCGAAGTAGGCGTTGGGCAGAACAGTCTCCGGCACGTAGCGGCCGGTGCTGAGGATTTGGGCGTAGCGTGGCGGCATAATTGGAGTTGAAAGTTAAAGGTTGAAGGTTGAAGGTTGCTTAACCTTCAACCTTCAACAGGAATCCGGTAATGGCGGCGATGGTGGCGGCCGGGTCTTCGATGGGGAAGATGTGGCCGGTGTTGGGTAGGATTTTCACCTGGGATTGGGCAATGCGGCCGGCCAGCAGGTAGGCGTTCTCAACTGGCACAACCTTGTCCTGTTCGCCAAAAAGGATGAGCGTGGGTACCTGAATGGCCGCTAGATGGGCTGCGACCTGGGCCTCTGTCCACTGTAAGGTGGCTGCGCCGGCCATGACCTGGGCGGTGTACTGGGCGGGCGGCACCGGGTTGCCCAGACGGTACTCTATCAATTCCTGGACAACCTCTGGCTGGGCTTCGGCAAAGCCGGCGGCGGCAGCTACCTCGACGCCGCGCCGGATCAAGGTGAGCGGGTCGCCCTGGCGGTTCATCAATACGTTTAGCGCTTCCGGGCTGATCGGCACGACCTTCGTCCCGCCAAAATTGGTGCTAGCCAGGATGAGGCGGCCGACGAGGTCGGGGCGGGTGGCTATGAGCCGCTGGGCCACGTAGCCGCCCAACGAATGGCCCAGGATGGCTGCTCCCTGGATAGCCAGGGCGTCGAGCAGACCGGCCGTGTCGGCGGCCAGGGCGTCTACGGTGTAGGGGCCGGCCGGCTTGTCGCTGCCGCCGGCCCCGCGATTGTCAAAAGTGGTGACGGTGAAGTGGCGGGCCAGCCCTGGCCCAATTTTGTGCCAGAACCAGCCGCCGTAGCCCACACCGGCAATCAAGACCAGGTGGGGGCCATTGCCCCGTTGTTCGTAGGCTAGGGTAATGTCGTTCGCTTTGATCGTGGGCATCTTTCTCACTGGAAACGTGAATCGTGAAACGTGAAGTCACGCAGCACGTTTCACGTTCCCACCACAATCCCCCCATCTACCCTCAACACCGCGCCGGTGATGAAGCTGGCTTCGTCAGAGGCCAAGAAGGCGTAAGCGTTGGCGACGTCGGCCGGGTGGCCCAGGCGGCCGAGGGGGGTGTGGTCGCGCATAGCCGCCAACACTTTCTCTGGCATAGTGGCGACCATCTCGGTAGCGATGAAGCCGGGGGCGATGGCGTTGACGCGGACGTGGTAGCGGCCAAGTTCGCGGGCCCACACTTTGGTCATGCCGATAACGGCCGACTTAGCCGCCACGTAGTTGGTCTGGCCGAAGTTGCCGTCTAGCCCGACGACGGACGAAGCGTTGAGGATGACACCCCCACCCTGCCGGATCATAAAGGGAACAACCGCCTGGGTACAGTTGAAGACGCCCTTCAGGTTGACGCCTATGACGGCGTCGAAATCGGCTTCGGGCATTTGCTTGACCAGTTCGCCATCTTTCACCTTAACCAATTGGCCGTCGCGCAAGATGCCGGCGTTGTTGACCAGCACGTCCAGGCGGCCGTATTTCGCCACGACGGCTTCTACCCAGCTTTGTACAGCCTGGCGGTCGGCCACGTTGAGGCGGTAGAAAGCGGCGGCCGGGGCGAGCGAGGCGGCGGTGGCCCGGCCGGCTTCTTCGTTTAAGTCAGCGATAACGACGGTAGCTCCCTCAGCGGCAAACTTGGCGGCGGTGGCCCGGCCGATCCCGGCCGCCCCGCCGGTAATCAGGCATATTTTGTCTTGTAGGCGCATGAGTCGTGACACTCCTTGTACGGTTTCGTTGACTTCAAGGGTATCACAGTTGAGTTACAAATCAGCTACAGAGGTAATTATTCAGTCAGAAACCAGGTTTTGTTGAGAAAAACCTGGTTTCTTCAGCGAAACGGCCGTCCAGCCATTGGGGTTGGGGTTCTAGTGGGTTCACCTGGGGGGGTAGGTGTAGAGGTGGGTGGCACCGTGGTGGGGGTGGAGGTAGGTGGCGCCGTGGTGGAAGTGGCAGTGGGAGCAACGGGTGTAGCTGTAGCCGTCGGCGGCGGAGTGGCCGAA
>JBFMFT010000586.1:0-2553 GCA_040751925.1 Chloroflexota bacterium | reverse complement strand
CCCGGTGCTGATGAATTCGCCGAAAGTTAGCCGCGTCCTGGCTAACCTCTTGAGCAACGCCTTGCGCTATACGCCCAGGGGCGGCCGGGTGCAGGTCGCTGCCCACCGCACGGCCGGGGGTGCGCGGGTGACTATCGAGGATAATGGCTCCGGCTTTGCGGAAGCCGATCTCCCCCGCGTCTTCGAAAAGTTCTACCGGGGTGAACAGGCCCGCAGCCGGGCCACTGGTGGGGCGGGTCTGGGCCTGGCGATTGCCCAGGGCATTGTCCAGGCGCACGGCGGCCGTATCTGGGCCGAGAATGTGCCAGGTGGCGGGGCCAGGGTGGGCTTTATCCTACCAGACGGCCGTTGATTTTATTATCCGCTTATGGTATGGTCTGTAGTTGAACGAGGCACGTTTCGCCCTCTGGAAAATAGATGTGAGTTTGGTGTCGTATGGCCGGGTTGACTGACGAGGACCTGATAGACGTTTTTGCTCACCAACTGCCCGATATTTTGGATAAGCATCCAGAATTAGAACCGCAGTTATACCACTTTTTTCTGAAAGCTTTTGCTCGTAAGGAGGAAGTGGCGGCTATCGGCTATGAACTGGCGGAGTTCCGCCAGGAAACGGGAGAGAGCTTCGCTCGCGTGGACGGCCGCCTGGATCAGATAGACGGCCGCCTGGATCAGATGGGCGGCCGCCTGGATCAGATGGGCGGCCGCCTGGATCAGATGGGCGGCCGCCTGGATCGTGTGGAAGATCGCCTGGATCAGATAGACGGCCGCCTCGATCAAGTAGACCAGCGCTTTGAGCAAGTAGACCAGCGCTTTGAGCAAGTAGACCAGCGCTTTGAGCAGGTAGACCGACACATTGAAGCTCTGCGAGCAGAAGTGAGGCAGGGTTTTGACAATGTGACTCGCCAGATAGATAGGCTAGGAACCAGGTGGGGTATCCGCAACGAGTCTCTCTTCCGGGCCACTATAACCAGCCTGCTTGAAAAATCTTTTGGCGCAAAGGTCGCAACCCGCACCATCGAGGGTGAACAGTTTGACCTCATCGTCACCGATGGCTGCCACGTCCTGGTCGAAATTACCGCCAGTGCCAGCCCCAGGATTCAGAAGCGGCTAGAACGCAAACGAGACCTGTATGCCAGGGTCACTGGCATCCAGCCGGCCCGTTTCATCCTGGCCGTAGCCTCTATTCATAGTCAGCGCGCCCAGGCTTTGCGCGAGGTCGGTTTTGAGGTGATCGAGCCGGAGGAGTCGGAAGACGAGTAACGTTTGGGCAACGGCCGGGCTACTGCTTGGCCTGGTCGCGGCTGGCTGTACGGCCGACATTGAGATTCCCACGCGAGTCCCCACTGCCGGATCGCTCTTCGTCGCCGCGCCAACTGGCAACCAGCTTGAACGAGGATTGCCGGCCGGAGGCACAGTCATATCTATCCAGCGCAAGGCCAGCCAACCAGCTTCCGCCACACCTACCCCTGCGCCGGTTAGCAGCCCCACTCCGGCCGTTTTCGGTGCCGGCCTGCGGCCGAGCGACGCGCAAATAGACGAGGCCCAGTTGGTCTTTCCTACGGCTGTTCTTGCCAGACGGCCGCCGCCCTACACCATTCCCCTCTCCATTAACCCCAACGACCATTACTGGCTCGGCCGCCCTATCCCCTCCGATCACCGCAACTACGACCACGAATCATACCCCTACGGCCAGGATTTGGTCTTGCCCCAGCAGACACCTTACCCTGTCCATCATGGGTTGGACTTTCCCAATGATCCTGGCACGCCCATTCTCGCCAGTAGCAGCGGCACGGTCTTGTGGGCCGGCTCAATGCTCGATACCGGCAACGGCATTAACTATTATGGCAACGCCATCCTTATCCTGCACGACTGGCAGTGGTTGGATCAGGACGTGTATACCCTTTACGCCCATGCTCTGGAGCTATTCGTCCAGGTGGGCGACCACGTGGAGCAGGGCCAATTACTGGCCGGCGTCGGCGCGTCGGGCCAGGTTAGCGGTTCGCATTTGCACCTGGAAGTGCGGGTCGGCCGCAACGATTATTACAGCACCCGCAACCCGGCCTTGTGGTTGGCGCCGTTTGAGGGTTACGGTACATTGGCCGGCCGCCTGTCCGACCAATGGGGGCAGATGATTCCAAATGCCAGGGTGGGTGTCTACCCGGAAAACGTGGTTACGGCCGCCCGCTTCCGTCGCACTTACGTTAGCAATACCGTCGTGCCAGATGAGGTGTGGCAGGAGAACTTTGTGGTGGGCGATTTGCCGGCTGGCCGTTATACAGTGGTGCTGGCGACGGCCGAAGGGACGTACCGCCAAAGTGTGGAGATATTGCCCGGCCAGACGACCTTCCTGACCGTGCAGACTGGCTACCGTTACGAGCCAACTTCGACGCCCACCCCAACCCCGGCCGTTACGCCTTGAGTAGAGCGAGTAACTATACAGGTTCTCCAGAGAAACCAGGTTTATTGTAGACGACCCCAGCAATTGCCCAGGGAAAAACCTGGTTTCTAACTGAATAGTTACTAGAGCGATTTGCCAAATCGCTCTACGTTATC
>JBFMFT010000585.1:0-2557 GCA_040751925.1 Chloroflexota bacterium | reverse complement strand
GCAGGGGATGACGGTGTTGACACTGGTGGCCTCGGCCGTGATCTGGCGCAAACGGCGGCCGGAGCAGCAATCGGCCATTGCGCGGGCGGGGTTGCTGGTCATGGCGATGGGTCTAGGGATATTGAGCGCGTCCGCTTTTAGTAGTCAGGTTCACCTGGTGCGCCTGGCTCTTATCGTCTTTGGCAGCGGCTTTGGCGTCTACACCTTTGGCGGCCTCAACTTGATGGCCGTGATGACCTCTGACCGCGAGGCCGGAGCTTACCTGGGCTTGTGGACAATCGCCGTTTTGGTCTCGCGGGGGATCGGCACCAGCATCGGTGGTATCGCACGCGACGTATTGTTGGCGCTAACCCATTCAGCTACTTTCAGCTACGGCACAATCTTCAGCCTGGAAGCCATTGGTCTCCTGTGCGCCATTCTCTTATTGGCTGGCCTGGACGTTCTCAGCTTTGCCCGCGACACCGGCCGCCTGGAAACGGTGGAGTGGCAAATGGCGGCCGGGGAGGTTTGAAGTGATGAGTGAAGAGTGAAAGAACCCAGGGAGAGTTCACTTTTCACTTTTCACTTCTCAACCAGTTCACGCAGGGCCCGGATGTTGCGGGTAGGGGTGGTAATCATGATCACACAGCCGGTGCTGAGGAGGAAGCGGCGGCCGTTCGTTTGGGCCAGCGCATCTTGAGCCTCGGCTGCGGCCGCCTCGGGCGATTCCTGGTGCAGCGTCCAGCGAGATACCCCCCCACTGACCGCCCCCTGGATTTGGGCCATTCCATCGGCCAGGCTGACGCCACTTTCGCGGTCGTGCCAGTTCACGATTTGTACCGGGTAGTCGGCGATTTCCCCAAACATAATCCCCTCGCCGTGCGCGTGCAGCAGATTGAGCCACAGGTCGCTGACGGCCGCTAGAATTTGCTTGTCGTAAGGGCGGCCGAATTCGCGGTATTCGGCCGGGCTCATAGTAGCGTAGCGGGCGTGCTGGATGGCGTAGAAGATGCCGCTCATGCCGGTCGCTTTGGCCGCCTCAATATAGCGGAGGGTGCTTTCGGTGATGACGGCTAATCCCTGGTGGAAGGAAGCCGGATGGCTACGCATGAGGCTCAACATCGTCGCTTCGCCGGCCAGGTTCTTGGCCTGGGCCAACGGCGAGAAGATGGTCGCCAGAAAGGGCGTCCCTTTAGCCAGACCTTGACCCACCAGCCGCAAGGTCTCGACCTGAGTGGCTAAAGACCCCTTTGTGGGATCGAGGATAGGCAAGGTCTCCCAGTCGGCCGGCCGCTCCACCACCCGCCGCGTGTATTCCCGTGTCCCTTCCAGTGAACCCACCCATTTATCTTCCACTCCCCAGTCGGTGAGGCAATAGCTACTGGACGGCGACACCTTGACCAAATCCCAATCGTAGTCCTGCTGCCATTTGAGATGAGCGGCCGCCAGGGCTTGGGCGTCCTGGTCGTCGCCCGGCCAGTGCCGCCACAAGGCCACCGGCGGCCGGTCAACCTTCTCCCCTGCCACAGCCGCCTCCAATCGTTTACGCTTACTCCAATCGGTCATATAAACCTCTTCCGCAATCTGCTAATCCTGCCCATCCGTGTCCGATCTACGGCCGGAGCAGTTCCGTATCAATCTGCCCCTGCCCCTGGCTGATGATGAAATAATTGCTCTTACTATAATCCCGCAAGGGAGCAATCAGGCGTTGGGCCTGGTCGGAAATGTTGCCAAAGCCGCCGCCCAGATACCAAATGGCCGCCCCCTGCACTTGCGGATAGTAGGAATAGAGCCAACTGGCCCAGGCTATATCGCCCATCGCCGTCGTCACGTCTGGCACGTCCTGGTATTCCCAGCCCCATTCGGTAATGAGAACGGTCGGCCGGGGAATGTTGTTTTCGTCGCACACCTGAAAGAGAAACTGGAAACGGCCGAGCTTATAGGGATATTGGTCGGCGACGTCGGCAATCGTGTAACTGTATTCGTGGAGGGCGATGGCTACCTCGTTGGGGTGCTGGCCGGCAAAGCGCAGGAACTCTAGCATGGCCGGCCCCTGCCAGTGTTCGACTTCTGGCTCGCCGGACGACCAGGCAAAAGCGGCCCAGCGAAAGCCGTCGGCGAGCGCTAATTGGGCCGTTTCCAGGGCAAATTCGGCCAGCCACTCTGAGCGGTTCTTGTCTATCTCGTTGACCGTTTCCAGCCAGACCCTACTGGGGTCCAACTCCGGCGGAAAGACGGCCTTGTGCAGTTGCCAATGGTTGAAGGCGGCCTGGGCGGGCGGCAGGTTGTAGTCTGGCACGTCGTATTGGGGGCCACTCTTGCGGTAGACCAGGACGTGGGGTACGCCGCTGTTGCGGGCGATTTCTTGAGCCTCGAAGACGGGCCCCGCGCTGTCTACGCTCTTGATGAAGAAGGGGACACCGGCCGCGTCCAACTGGTCGAACCAATCCCCCAAGCCATTGGCGTTGCCGCCGATGCCTGTATGGAAGCCTATCTTGACAAAGGCCAGGTCTTGCCCGTTGGCCTGGAGGCCGGCGCGGATGGCCTGGAAATCTATGGGTGGGGTGGCCCCGACGGG
>JBFMFT010000584.1:0-2572 GCA_040751925.1 Chloroflexota bacterium | reverse complement strand
CGGCCGGGGCAGCCGCACGGGTCACGGGTGGAATCGAAGTTGGCAGGGGTGTGGCCGGCCGGTCGGGTGTGGTCTCTGGCAAAGCCTCGCTCTTCTCAAGGGGAGTAGCGGCCGGCCGAAGAGGAGTAGCCCCTACGGCTGCTTCACGCCTCTGAATGGGTGGCGTAGAGGGGGCGGCCACAAGCGTGGCTGGTCGTGCAGAATCAGCGTCCGGGTCTGTCCTATCCCTCTGGCTAAAGGAAGGAGTGACCGCAGGCGCGGCCGGCGACACGGAAATGGTTTCTGCGGATGACGCCGCTTCCTGGATTAGACCAGGCGCGGCCGGTCGCTCAAAAGCGACCTCAGAGGATGCCTCGCTCCTTCGAAAATAGGACGCTGATAACGCGGATGAACGCGGATTTTCATTCATCGTGGCGCGCTGCGGCGCGTGAAGTCTCCTCTGGATGGGTGGGGTGGCGGAGGCAGTGGTTGAGGAGGCCGGTGGTAAGGTAACGTCCTGCCAGGAGCTTTCGGCCGGAGCTACAGGGGTGGGTGTAGCAACTGCCTCAATCGGAGTTCCCTCACTCTGTAAGGGGGCGGCGGCCGGCGGCAAACCAATCACCTCCGGCGTAACCTCACGGGCTGGTGGCTGGCGGCCGGCGGCTGGCGGCGGACTGCTCGTAACGGCCCGACGTTGAGCGCGGCCGGAGACCCAGGAGCGCAAGCGGGAGAGCAGACCGGGTGGAGCGGTCGGCGTGCCGGTGGCTGATGATTGGTAATTGGTAATTGGTAACTGGCTGGGGGGAGCGGGTTGCTGATCGCCAACGGCCACTGCTCGCCGGTCGCCTACCGATGGCCGGCGACTAACCTCAGACGGTGGAGGAGTGTCCACAGAGGGTTGGACGGCGGCTGGCAACGGCCGGTCTATTGCGTCTTGCCTGTCGCTTGTGGAATGGGTGTCTGCAAATGGCTGGTCGCCGGTGGGCGATGGCCGGCCGAGGGAACTTTGGTCACTCTCCTGATTCTGACGGGAAACCGCTGACTTGCTCTCGTCGGGCGGCCAAACCTGACGATTGGCAGTGGCCGGTTGGGCAACCTGCTTTGAGCGTTTCCTGTCTAATCTGGTAGAGCCAGTTTGCTCAGGGGTGATGGCCGGCGGGCTGGCGTCGGCCGTCGCCGGTGAAATCGCCCTCAAGCCAGGCTCTTGTTCTGAGATGGCGGCCGTCCATTCTTGTTCATCGGCGGCGGCCCACTCCCGGGCCGGCCGCTCCTGGAACGGCGTCGCCCGGACGAGGGGCAACGTTGAACCGGCCGGATAGCCAGACGGCCGCCCATGCCCGTCGCCGGCCGTGCGGAACAAAACGGCCATTCTCGCGTGCCGCCGCACCCTTTGGATGAGGGGGTTAGCTGCAACTTGTCTCGTTAGGGCCATAAAGGGCGCAGCGTGAGGCGTGAAACGTGAAACGTGATTTCACTCATCACGTTTCACGCTTCACGTTTCACGTTTCACAACACCGTTATTTCACCACAGGCCAGTTCCAACGTCTGGATCGCCACCGTGTTATCGCTGGTGCGGAGTTGCGGCCCCGTCCAGCGAATCGGATAGGCATCCTCGACGTGCCAGAGCATAACTGGAATAAACATAGAGTCGAAAAGAGTCACAGTCACCCTTCTGCGCCAGAATTGCTCGTTCATCGTCATAACATACCAGGCCAGCAGGTCGCTGGCCAAGCCCACACCATTCTTGAGAGTGATTTTGGCCGACTTGCGACGGCCGGGTAACTGGTGAACCATCGTGTTCAGCCCACCCTCTTTGACCTCTTCCACGTCCCAGGCAATCTCCGGTAAGGTACATTCGGTGAAGGCTCCGATGGGTGAGCCATCAATAGACACCACAAAGCGAAACGCGCTGTTGGTCAGGGCGCGGAGCAAAATATCTGGCAAGCGCGGATTCATGATCGCTATCCTGAGCGAACCGGCGGCCGGCCGCTCATGGGTCGCCGCCGTTCTTGTCCAATCTGCAAGTCGCGCAGCAGCATGGCGTAGACGCGGTCAGCCACCTGGCGCACCAGTTCTGGGGTTAGATGCGCTGTATTCGTCGTGGAAGCGGCCGGCTGTTGACTTTCAGGCATCACTACCTCCTAAACGTAGGACACACTTTCAGTTTGTCCTGGGCAAGCTGTAAGCGTGCCCTACAGTGGGGCGACCTCCACGTGGAATGGGTTGTTGCAGTGGGGGCAGACGACGTTCATCACCACACTCTCAGAACTATTGAGCCGCTGGTAGAGGTCTTCCAGGTAAGCCAGGTCGGCCGCAAACAGCCCTTCGATAATGGCTGGCGTCACGGCCGGCAGCGACCCCAACTGCGTCACCACCCGCGACAACAGCAACACCGGCAGGTAAGACTCATTCGCCTCCAGGCGTGGGTCCTGCATCGGGGCAATCTCGTCCAGGGCCGTAGCTAACCGCATCCGTCCCTGGCGGTGAAGCTGCCCGGCCGCGTCCACGTAGCCCCGCGGCAGGGTGAAATTATACTCGGTCTGTATCACCTTCGTATTCAGTTAGCAGTGGCAAGTGGCAGGTGGCAGGTGAC
>JBFMFT010000583.1:0-2583 GCA_040751925.1 Chloroflexota bacterium | reverse complement strand
CGTCGTGCTGGCCCTGAGCGGCATCGAGCCGGCCCCTACCAATATGGAACTGCACGCCTGGCTCACCAATCAGGAGAACCGCGCCCTGGACATTGGCAAAGTCGAACCGGATGCCAACGGGACAATCGCCTATACTTACAGCGATCCGGCCAAACAAAACTTGATGGCCCTCTACGATGGTTTTGAGATTACCCAGGAGCCGGAGTTTGACGACGACCCCACGCCAGGGCCGGTGGTCTATAGCGGCCGTCAGGCCCTTGAGCCGCTCGCCCTCATCCGCCAGATCACTGTCCAGGCGGCCGACACCCCCACCGGCCTGGCTTACGGCCTGGGAGCGCGCCAGCAAACCGAGGAGTTCATTCGCCACGTCGAATACATCCGCCTGGCCTTCGAGCTAGGCAGCATCGCCGATGCCCAGCGCCACGCCGAACACATTGTCAACATCATCGAGGGCCAGACCGGCCAGTTCTTCGGCGACCACGACGGACTGCATGGCGTGCAAAGCCCTGGCGATGGCTTTGGCGCCATTCCTTACGTCCAGGTGATGGCGAATACGGCCGCCCAAGCCAAAGACGCCCCCAACGCCACCATCGCCATGGCCTATCACGCCGAACACGTCCGCCTGTCCAGCGAGAACGCCCAAAATTGGGCGGCCCAGGTGCGCGACGCCGCTCTGCAAATTACCGAAATCCCCAACATCGGCGACATCGGCCCCCAATTAGAGGTTATCGAACGCTTTAGCCCGCTCACCCTCTTTGGTGAAGATACCAACGGTGATGGCGAAATCAGCCCGCAGGAGGGTGGCGTCTTCACCGCCTACCAGCACGCCCAATACATGGCCGCCGTGGGCGTGGCCGTCGGCGACAGTGGGGCGGTGGTGGATGCTCTGCCCGTCCTGGAACCCGGCGTCGAGGAGCAGGTAGCCGCTACCGGCTCGGTGGACGTGGAAATGCTGGACTTTGAGTTTGTCCCCATCTCCATTACCATCCCGGCCGGCACGACCGTGCGCTGGCTCAACGTCGGCCGCGATCCCCATTCGGCCACGGCCGACAACGACCTCTTCAACTCCGACCTGCTGGATAGCGGTGGGGAATACAGCTTCACCTTTGACCAGCCGGGCGTCTACTCCTACTATTGCCTGCTGCACGGCCTCCCGGGCGGCACGGGCATGGCCGGGACGGTTACGGTGGAGCCTTAGCCGTGACGAACCCTGACAGGTTTCCAGGACCTGTCAGGGTCGCTATTCAACGGCAGCCACCCAGGTAGCGGCCGTTCCTTGCTAAATCGGCCGCACAGTCAAAGGTAGGTAAGGTTACAGCATCCTGCCCGTTGGGCCCGGCCGCCGGAATCACAAACGTCACACTCCGGTTCGTCCCATCGTCCAGGTCGGCCCGCGCCGTCCACGTCCCGGCCGCCAGGCCGCTCAGGTCGGCGTCGAACTCGTACCAGCCCGTCAGGCTGTTCAAGGCAAAGCCGCTGCCGGTGGCGATGCCATACCATTCGGCCGGCTGCTCCTCGCCACTGGGGCTGATGAGCCACAGGTCGGCCGACGCGCCGTTGTACCAGCCAGAGGCGGCGCAAAGGTCGTTGACCTTGAAGGCGAAGGAGAGAGGCAGCAGGGGATTGAGCGTCTGGCCGTCGGGCGGAAAGTCCAGGCTCGTGTCATAATCAACTTGCACAGTAGCATCGGCCAAAGCCCAGTTGCCAGCCACATCTTGAGCGTCCACATGCAAGAGATTGGCCCCAGCCACTAACGGCGCTTCCTGGCCGGCCGCGACTGACAGGCCGTTGAAAGTGGCCTGGATACCCTCCAGCCCGGAGAGGGCGTCGCTGGCGCTGAAGGCCATTGGCAGCGTCGCCCCCGAACAGAAGCTCTGGGCCGCCGGCAGTTCGGTGACGATGGTCGGCGCTGTCTGGTCAATGTTGACAACGACGGTCGTCGTGGCCACGTGGCCCACGGCGTCGGTAGCCGTGTAGGTGAAGCGTTGGTCGAGACCGTCTTCGACCAGGAATTGGTCGTCGGGGCAGGTGATAGCCCCTTCGCCACCCCAGCAGTCGAACCATACCTCCGGCCGCCAGGCGTGCCAGCCGCCGGGGTTTGTCTGCTCCGGCAGCACCAGGGCAGCTATCTCCAGTGGCGGCGGGGGTGGCGGCGTGCCCGCCACCTGTGGTTGATGGCCCGGTTCGCCGGCTCGGCCGCCGGAGAGGAAAATGGGCGCGCCTGTGTCGTCAGGGACAACGTGCAAAGTAATGTTGGAGGCACGCCCCTGCTCGCGCCAGACATGCACGTCGTACTCGGCCAGGTAGGGGACGATAGACAGCCGTTGGGCGCTTTGCCAATACTCCTCCTGGTCTATGGTACTCAACTCGACCACGATACGGCTGCCTTCGTGGAAGCGGTGGGCGCGCGTCACACCCTCAAAAGGTGTGCCGGCCAGGTGAGGAGGGGATTGGCTAACGTTCCAGGCGCAGGCGTTGGCCCTGGTAATGAAGGGCTGCTCGCCGCTGGCCAGTTCTTCGCGCAGGCGCACGTGTACCTGGTAACTGGTGGGGCCGCTGAGCGTCGGGCTGACCCACAATTGC
>JBFMFT010000582.1:0-2588 GCA_040751925.1 Chloroflexota bacterium | reverse complement strand
CCCTGGCTTGCGGGTAGTAAGCGGCAGTAGCGCAAGCCGCTGGCTTGCGGGTAGTAAGCGGCAGTAGCGCAAGCCGCTGGCTTGCGGGTAGTAAGCGGCAGTAGCGCAAGCCGCTGGCTTGCGGGTAGCAAGCGGCCGATGACGATGTAGAGATTGGCGTCCCAATCCAAAATCCAAAATCCAAAATCGGTAAAGGAGGTTTTCATGTTACACGGATTCACTGGCAAGATTCTGCACGTAGATTTGACCCAGCGCAGGCTAGAGGTCGAGACGCCCGACGAGGCTTTTTACCGTCTCTACCCCGGCGGCAGCCTGTTGGGGCTGTATTATTTGTGGAAGAACACCCCGGCCGCCGCCGACCCCCTGGGGCCCGATAACACGATGGTCTTCGCCATCAGCGCGCCCACCGGCTTGCCCATCAGTGGGCAAAGTCGCTCCACTCTCACCTGCAAATCGCCCAGCAGCGGCGGCGCGGCCGATAGCCAGGTGGGTGGCTTCTGGCCGGCCGAACTCAAATTCGCCGGATTTGATGCTATCGTGGTCAAGGGCGCGTCCGCTTCCCCCGTCTATTTATGGGTTCACGACGGCCAGGCCGAACTGCGCGACGCCAGCCACCTGTGGGGCCGGCTGACCCACGACGCGGAAACCACGCTCAAGAATGAGTTGGGCGACCCGAAGATTGAGGTGGCCCAGATTGGCCCGGCCGGGGAAAAATTGTCCAATTTTGCCGCCGTGATGACCATGAGCAACCGCGCCTGGGGGCGCACCGGCGTCGGCGCGGTCATGGGCAGCAAAAAGCTGAAGGCCATTGCCGTGCGCGGCACGGGCAAGGTCAAGCCGGCCAATAAGAAAGCCATCACCGCCCTCTCCCGCCAGGGGCCGGTAGACCTGGAACCAACAGGTATGGCGAACTTTGGCAAGTACGGCACGGCCGATACCGTCATGGCGAACTACGGGGCCAGCGGCCTGCCCACCTTCAACTGGGATTCCGGCGTCATGCCCACCCGCGAAGCGGCCGAGGCCATCAGCGGCGAACGCCTCTACGACGAACTTTTGCGGGGGGCGGCCGACGGCAAGCAGGACAAAATCGGCCGCGACACCTGCTACGCCTGCATCGTTCGCTGCAAGCGTGTCGTCGAAGCCGAGTGGCGGGAGAAGAAAATCGTGCCGGAATATGGCGGCCCGGAGTATGAAACAATTGCCACCTTTGGCTCCTACTGCGGCGTGACCGACCTGCACGCCGTCTCCCTGGCCAACCAGATGTGCAACGAGTACGGCGTGGATACCATCTCCTGCGGGGCTACTCTGGCCTGGGCGATGGACTGCGTCGCCAATGGCGTGCTGACGGCCGCCGAAATGGACGGTATTGACCTGCGCTTTGGCAACGCCGAGGCTATGCTGGCTATCCTAGAGAAGACTCTCAAGCGGGAGGGCATTGGCGACGTGCTGGCTATGGGGTCGGCGAAGGCGGCCGACCGCCTGGGCAAAGGCCACGATTACCTGGTGGCCGTCAAGGGCCAGGAAATGCCCGCCCACATGCCCCACGTCAAGCGCAGCCTGGCCCTCATCTACGCCGCCAATCCCTTCGGGGCTGACCACCAATCGTCGGAACATGATCCCATGTACGCCCCCAAGCCCTACGAGGGGACGCCGGAAAACCCCGGCTACAAGCGTTTCCTGGAGCCATTGGGCCTGACCAAACCGCAACACCCCAAAGTCCTCAATGCGGAGAAGGTGGAATTTGCCCTCAAGACCCAATACAACTACAGCTTCATGGATACTGTCTGTTATTGCCAATTCGTTTACGGCCCCTCCTGGCAATTGTACGGCCCGGTAGCTATGGCGGACCTGATGGCCGCCGCCACCGGCTGGAATGTGACCGTCGAGGAAACGCAGGAAATCGGCCGTCGCCGTCTCAACCTCATGCGCGCCTTCAATGCCCGCGAGGGATTGACCCGTGACCAGGACACTCTACCTAAGAAGCTGTTCAGGAAGGCCCTGAGCGGCGGCCGGAGCGACGGCATCAAGCTGGACGAGGCGGAACTGTCCGCCGGACTCGATATGTACTACGAGCAGGCCGGCTGGGACGTCACCACCGGCGTCCCCACCCGCGCCACGTTGGAATCGTGCGGCCTGGGCTGGGCGGCCGACGAGTTGGGATTGGCGGCCTGACCCCAGTAGGCGCGGTTTCCATACCGCGCGATCTGCGGCAAGAGCGGATTGAACGGAGAGGACCGGCCGGCCCTCATTCCGTTCAATCCGCTCCTCTAATCCGTTGACAGCTATCCGAGGTAGGTTGATGTACGACGAGATTCAGTTATTAGACGTAGTGGCTCTCACGGCCGATCTACCCAAATATCATTTGCAGCGCGGTGAAGTCGGGGCCGTCGTTGAGTGTTATCCTGACAACACTTTCGATGTAGAGTTCGTTGCCAAAGATGGCTACACCTACGCGCTGGCGACCTTCCCCGGCCGCCGCCTCCTTCCTCTACGGCAAAAACGAGTCCACTCAGACTTGGTTACAGTGCCAGCAGCACTCTGAAATACATGGGAGTGAATACTGCGTTAGCTACACCTACCATTACGCC
>JBFMFT010000581.1:0-2611 GCA_040751925.1 Chloroflexota bacterium | reverse complement strand
GTTTGGTAAGGAAAAGAGAGGTCGGCCGTCTAGGTAACTCTCTCATCAAGTATTAGAAACTCGGTTTCTGGGAAGAAACCGAGTTTCTTATCAAGAAGCTAACTTGGCCGGCGACCTATTGGATGGAGTTTATGAAGATTGGAATTTTGACAGGCGGTGGCGACGTGCCAGGGCTGAATGCCTGTATCAAGGCCGTCGTCTACAACGCCATTGACACAGGCCACGAAGTGCTAGGGCTTCGTCGCGGTTGGGGTGGGCTGCTCAACTATAACCCAGATGACCCCAGCAGTTTCGCCGCTAACTTAATGCCTTTGGATAAGGAACGAGTGCGGACAATTGACCGCACGGGCGGTACCATCCTGCACACCAGCCGCACCAACCCCGGCAAGGTAAAGCCGTCGGAAGTGCCTGATTTCCTAAAAGACCCGGCCCACCCAGACGCCGAAGCCAGCGATCCCCGGCCGCGCGATTTCACCCCCCACGCTCTACGCAACCTGGCAAAGTTGGGCATAGACACCCTTATCCCCATTGGCGGCGACGATACCCTAAGTTACGGCGAACGCCTCCACCGCGAAGGCTTCCCCGTCGTAGCCATTCCCAAAACGATGGACAATGACGTGTACGGCACAGACTACTGCATCGGCTTCAGCACGGCCGTCACCCGCAGCGTCCAATTCATCCACCAGCTACGCACCAGCACCGGCTCCCACGAACGGATCGCCGTCATTGAGCTATTCGGCCGCAATAGCGGCGAAACCAGCCTGGTCAGCTCCTACCTGGCCGGTGTAGACCGCGCGCTGATCTCCGAAGTGCCATTCGACCCGGAACGGCTGGCCGAGTTAGTCCTGCGCGACAAGCGGGTTAATCCCAGCAATTACGTCATGGTAACGATTAGCGAAGGGGCGCACATGGTCGGCGGCAAAGTAGTCGAGTATGGCGAAACCGACGCCTACGGCCATCGCAAACTGGGTGGCATCGGCCAAATTACCGGCGAAGCCCTCAAGCAGTTGACAGGGCAGAATATCATCTACCAACAGATTGCCTACCTCATGCGCTCTGGCGCGCCAGACGCCCTCGACCTGATGGTGGCCGTAAACTTTGCTAAACTGGCGACCGACCTGGTGACGAGTGGAGTCAGCGGCCGGATGTGCGCCTTGCGCGATGGCTCGTATACCCATATTCCCATGAGTACCGTCGCCAGTGGCCTCAAGCGAGTAGACGTAGACGAACTATACGACGTAAAGGAGTACCGGCCGAAAGTGCGTCACGTCCTCGGCAAACCCATGTTTCTTTATTAGGCCCCAAACCCCGCCAGAAACCAGGTTTTTCTCTAGGCAACCATCGCCATTACCCGCAAAAACCTGGTTTCTACAGGCTGTAGGGGCGAGGCAACGCGGTGGTTGTTCGTCTCGCTGAGCGGCATCCTCTCCGCGTTGCCTCACCCTTACTGAATCTAACAAGTCAAGGTAAATACAATTAGAGCAAGTATGGCCCAGCCAGTTTTTGTTCCCTTGAGCGACTACCGGGAATATCCGGTCGAGGAAATGAAGCGGCGGGCGGCCGAATTCTACCGTGAGATGCGCCGGCGGCGCACCGTGCGCCACTTCTCCGACCGGCCGGTGCCCCGCGAAATCATCGAAAACTGCCTATTAGCCGCCGCTACCGCCCCCAACGGGGCCAACTTGCAACCCTGGCACTTCGTGGTCGTCAGCGACCCGGCCATCAAACGGGAAATCCGGCTGGCCGCCGAAGTCGAGGAATACGACTTTTACCACCATCGGGCTCCGGCCGAATGGCTGGAAGCCCTCTCCGCCCTGGGCACCGACGAACACAAACCTTTCCTGGAAACAGCCCCCTACTTGATTGCCATTTTTGCCCAAAGTCATGGCGCGTTGCCCGACGGCCGCAAAGTCAAACATTACTACGTCCAGGAGTCCGTCGGGATCGCCACCGGCATTCTGATTACCGCCATCCACCAGGCGGGGCTGGTCTCCCTCACCCATACCCCCAGCCCAATGGGTTTCCTGAACACCATCCTGAAGCGGCCGGCCCACGAGCGGCCGTTCCTCCTGCTGGTCGTCGGCTATCCGGCCGAAGGAGCGGCCGTGCCGCTCATCCACAAGAAACCCCTGGCCGAAATCGCCACCTTTCTCTAAAAGTAACGATTCAGGCCCTCTGAAGAAACCAGGTTTTTTGTTGCCAATAATCACGCTTTGCCAGGGAAAAACCTGGTTTCTTGCTGGATAGTTACCTCTAAAAATACGCAATTGCCCACCGCAGAGCCGCAAAGAACGCGGAGTTTCTAGTGATGAGTAATGAGTACCGAATACTTCCCCTACGACAAACTGACCTGGCCCGAAGCGGCCGCCCTGCCCCGCGACACCCCCCTGATCATTCCCCTGGGCGACGGCTACGACCTGGCAAAACTGGCCGAAGCCCTCGGCCGCCCACCCCGCGTTGGCCTCCTACCGGCCGTTCCCTACGGCTGGCCGGGCAGTGGCCTGCCGGCCGCCGCCCCCGCCACCTTCGCCCTCCTCCTCTCCAACCTCCTGGACAGCCTGCGCGACGACGGCTTCAGCCGCGTCTACGCCCTCACCCCCCAGGGGCTAGA
>JBFMFT010000580.1:0-2624 GCA_040751925.1 Chloroflexota bacterium | reverse complement strand
GGTGGGAGGGTGAGGGGGTAAGGGGGTGAGAGCCGCGTTCTTCGGCCGGTTCGAGGCTCATTTGGGCGGAGAGGAGTTGGAGTTTGGCGAGGGTGTCCATGACTTAATCATAGAACATTTGTGCCGATTTGTCAATTAGGGCAGGACACGGATGGGGAGGATTAACGGATTGTGTATTTGGCTTCAATTTCCTGGACCTGGCGCAGACATTCGTCGTCTGTGGGGTTGGGCTGGTAGGTGGTGCTGAACCAGGCGTCGAGGATTTCTTTGGCGACCACTTCAGGCGTGCGGCGGAGGGAGAGACAAAGGACGTTAGCCCTGTTCCACAGGCGGGCCCCCCTGGCGGTTTCGGGGTCGTCACACAGCGCGGCGCGGATGCCAGGCACCTTGCTGGCCGCCAGGCTGACCCCCGTACCCGTCCAGCAGAACAAGATACCCTCGTCGGCCGCGCCACTAGCCACCCTCTCCGCCACCTGTTGGGCGACCTGCGGCCAGGCGTCGGCGCGGCCGGCCAGCGGCCCATAAAGCTCAACCTCGTGTCCCCGCCTCTCCACCTCCGCCACGATCGTATCTGTCAAGTGCGTTCGTTCGTCCGAGCCAATGGCTAGTTTCACGTTGACCTCGGTCAGGGATTGGTTATCTGGCACGCGGCCGGCGTTGGAAGACGACCAATTCAGTCTGTGGCCCATCAAGAAGGAGAATCAGTTGGTTAATAACATCACGGCCAAGAAGAATCTCGTGGTTGCTACTATCACCAACAACTTCCACATCAGGCAACCAGGTAAGACCAATGTGCATGTCCACCAGAAATATGTAGAAGTGACGGCGGTCGCCAAATATCGATCTAACAAAAGTCTCATCAACGATTGGAACGCCAAGGTTCTTCAGCAACGAGAGGGGAACCATTGACCCATCACTGCCTGTATCAACGAGGGCAGGAAGTGGGCCTACTTGCTCGCTTCGATTCCGGGAGGCTAACGTCACGTCTACTATTGGGGCCGGAGGAACATACTGCTCGTTGTACGGGTGGCTAATCATTACAGTCGCTCCAGACGTGGGCTACGAACCATTATGTCAGGTCGTCCGTCGGCCGGGGTAATTAGCACAGCAATGTGACCAAATTCGGCTCGTATGCGCCCGTGCAGAGCAGAACGGTCAGGATCGTGGTCAATAACTTGGCCCTGGTGAACAGCAACGTATTGCCCCCGGTATCGTGCGTGGACATCAGGTGACATGGCCTTCCAGGCTTGTGCTTCGGCATCAATCTTACGCTGTTGAGCTCGGAGTCGGTATTCTCGGAACGCCGTTTCCAACAATGCGTCAACCTTAATGCCTTCAATGTCTGCTTCCTGGCGGATTTCCTCCGCCAACTTCATTGGGATAACCAATTCGGTCATCGCGATTCTCCTTTGCGCGTTCGCCCCATTAGAGTTTATCAGAACAATGTCTATTTTACCTGAACACGCGGACGGGGGCTATGTGTTGCCACAAAGCATCGAGACACCCCACTCAGATAGGCAAACAGGTGAGAATCTGTTAGAGTAGCGGTGTTGTAATGATTGAGAGACTGGTTTGATCAGATTCACGGAAGGTAAGATGAAAGGTTACGCTCCCCTCGACGCGATGCAATTTCCCCGCTTTAGTGGCATTCGGACGTTTATGCGGCTGCCGCACGTGCAGGAGTTGATGGGCGTGGATTTCGCCATTATGGGCGCGCCGTTCGACACCGGGGCGACTTTCCGCGTGGGGGCGCGCTTTGGCCCAGAGGCCATTCGCTCGGCGTCCGTACTGCTGCGGCCGTTCCACCCCGACCTGAACGTAGCCATCTTTGAGCGACTATCGGGGGTGGATTATGGCGACCTGGCCGTGGTACCGGGCTATTTGCCGGAGTCGCACCAGAAGATACAGGAGCAGTTGCGGCCGGTGCTGGCCGCCGGGGTCACCCCCATTGTCTTGGGTGGCGACCACTCGATTACCCTGCCCGAATTGCGGGCAGTGCATGAGAAGCACGGGCCGGTGGCCTTGATCCAGTTCGATTCGCACGGCGACGTGTGGCACGGCTATTTTGGGGGCAAGGATACGCACGGCACACCCTTCCGGCGGGCGGCCGAGGAGGGGTTGCTAGACCTCAATCGTTCAAGCCAAATTGGTTTAAGAGGGTCGGTGTACGACGCGAGTGATATACAAATGTCGCGTGATTTGGGCTTCCAGGTGTTCACCGCGAGTGACGTGCGACAGGTGGGGCTGGAAGCGGTGGCGGCGGCCGTGCGGGAGCGGGCGGCCGGTGGCCCTTGTTTTCTGACCTTTGACATTGATTTCGTGGACCCGACTTATGCGCCGGCGACGGGGACGCCGGAGGTGGGGGGTTTTACGAGTTGGGAAAGCCAATCCCTGCTGCGGGGATTGCAGGGGGTGAAGTTCGTGGCTTTTGATCTGGTGGAAGTCTCACCGCCTTACGACAATCCTGGGGCGACGACGGCGTTGCTGGCGGCGAATCGGGTGTATGAGTTTATTGGGCTGTTAGCAGTGAACAGGGCAACGGGTTGAGGCGCGTCGCACTTGAGGAAGTGCGACGCGCCTGATAGTTCTTATTGCTCCATGGCTTCGCGGATTTCGGCCGTCAC
>JBFMFT010000058.1:0-16354 GCA_040751925.1 Chloroflexota bacterium | reverse complement strand
AGTCCGGCCACGGTGAAACCACCCACCGGCGCGCCGGCCGGCAGAAGCAAGTTGCGCCGCAGGCTGCCACTGGCCTGGCTGATACCCTCGATGGAGCGCAGCGTCTCCAATAGACGGCTGTCAAATGCGCTGTTGCCCACGCTGGTGACGGCTAAATCTACTGTGCCGGCCGCCGCCAGCATATTCTGGCGAATAGACTCAATAAAGGCCGGCACCATAGAGTTCAGACCAAAGATGAGCATGACGCCAAAGATGATCGCCAGTGTGGTCAGGAAAGTTCGCGTGCGACGGCCGGCCATATAGCGCGCCGCCAGGGTCAGTTGCATGTTCATAGAGCCTCCACCTTGGCCCGTACCCATTGGGCCTCGTCGGCCTCGTCACCATCGAGTTGGGCCTCATCTACCACTGTCCCATCCTTGAGGAAGATGATGCGGTCGGCGTAAGCGGCGATGCGGGGGTCGTGCGTTACCATCAGCACCGCCCGCCCCCATTCATCGGCCACCTGGCGCAGCAAGGTGGCAATCTCGTCGGAAGCGTGCGAATCAAGGTTGCCCGTAGGCTCATCGGCCAATACCAGCGATGGTTCGGCCACCAGGGCGCGGGCAATCGCCACCCGTTGCTGCTCCCCACCAGAAAGCTGGTCCGGGCGGTTATTGACCCTCCCATCCAGGCCGACCCGGTGCAACCAATCGGCCGCCCGCAGCTGCGCCTCGCCACTCTTCACCCCGTCCAATATCAGGGGCAAGGTGGCGTTTTCGGCCGCCGTCAGCACCGGAATCAGATTAAAGAACTGAAAGACAAAACCCATCTGGCGACGACGCAATTCAGTCAGACTACTGTCGTCCATCTGGGCCAGGTCGTGGCCGTTGAGCAGCACCCGGCCGCTGGTCGGCCGATCCAGCCCACCAATGAGATGCAGCAGGGTTGATTTGCCACAACCGCTCGGCCCCATAACGGCCACCAGTTCGCCGGCCTCCACCCGCATGGTGACGTGATCCAGGGCGGTGACGGCCGTCAGCCCCTTGCCATATACTTTCGTCAACCCTTCAGCCTGTACAATTGCCATTCTATCTCCTTCAGTAGCACGCAGATAACGCGGATGGCGCGGATTTGCGCGGATTCTCATTTTATCCGCGCAAATCCGCGTCTATCTGCGTCATCCGCGTTCTATCGCCTTCGGTGGCCGGCCGCGCGTCCTCACTTCCGGTTCCGGCAGCGGTTGCCGCTTGATCTCTTCCAACCGTCCTTCAATCATGTCCAACCAGCGCAGGTCAGCTTCCAGGTGCATGATGACCTTATCCAGCAAGAGAATCTGGGCCAATTCCAGGCGTGGATTGGCCTGGTTGCGCTGGGCCGTAACCGTGTGCAATTCACGATACAGAGTGGCCCGCTGCTTCTGGATGATTCTCTGTGGGCTGACCAGGCCAGTCGCCAGGCTCAACATCAACTTGAGAAAGAACTCGTCGCGCAGATGTCCACGATCCACGCCGGCCGCAAACCAGTTTGCCAGTTCCATCCGGCCGGCCTCCGTGACCGTGAAAGTCCGCTTCTCCGGCCCGCCTTCCTGCCCCACGCCCGCCTCGCTAACCAGGCCGCTTTCTTGCAGGCGGGCCAACGTGGTATAGACCTGGGCTGGTTTCACGTCCCAGTTCTGCTCGCCGCCCACCACGGCCTCAAAGGCCGCGTGGAGTTCGTACCCATGACGCGGCCGCTGCGCTAACAATCCCAGCAAGGCGTTCCGAACCGACATACAACAATCTAGTATACGAGTTTCTATTTACTACAGAAATTATAAAACAGGTTACTAGATTTGTCAAGTTGGGCAAGATGGAATCTTGCCCGACAATTCTCTTGACAACCACCTGCCAACCGTTTTATAATGTATTTGTGAAATAAATCACAAGTCTTGAGAACCAGGGTGGACCTGTTTCTAACTTGTCCACCATAAGGAAGCACAGAGCTGATGCAGCCGGCCTTCCACCGCCAGAACATCGCCTCGTTTGGCACGATTATGACCGGCGAAGCAGAAGCCACGCTCGGCCGTTGGCGGCAAGCGGCCGCTCCCTTCATCGAAGTCGAGCAAGAGATGATGAACCTGGCGATGAACGTGGTGGGCAAAGCTCTCTTTAGTGAGGAGACGATGCGCCTCTACCCACCCGGCTGGGGCATCTCTCGCCAGACTATTGAAGCGGATCACCTGGGCGTTTACGCGATTCCCGCTCATACGGCCGTCTTCCTCAACGTGTACGGGATGCACCGCCACTCTGGCTACTGGGAGAATCCTGACCAGTTCGAACCGGAACGATTCACACCGGAGCGCGTGGCCGCCCGGCCGCGCTTCGCCTATCTGCCCCTTGGCGGCGGCCCGCGTCAGTGCATTGGCAATCTCTTCGCCATGACTATCTATCGGCCCCACCCCCTGTGGATAAGGTAGTAATATGACACCACTCTGGGAAGGAATCATAGCTGGCTATGGCATCGCCATTCCAGTAGGAGCCATAGCCATCTTGATCGTGGACGTGGGGCTACGGCGGGGCTTCTGGCTGGCCTTGTCCGCCGGAGCGGGCGCGGCCTCGGCCGACTTTCTCTACGCCAGCCTGGCCGCCATCGCCGGCGAAGTCTTGGCCGATTGGCTAACCCCATTGGCGGCCGGCCTCCGTCTCCTCAGCGCGGGGGTGTTACTGGCTCTGGGCGGTTTGGGATTGTGGCGGGCGCGCCGCCCTTCCAACACCCCCAAAGTGGCCGACCGAGGATACGGCCGCACCTTCAGCCAATTCCTGGGGCTGACTCTGCTCAACCCACTCACCGTGGCCTACTTCGCTTCGCTTATTCTCGGTCGTTCGGCCGGCGCATTGGTAACAATCGAGCAGCGTATTCTGTTTGTGGTCGGGGCCGGTCTGGCCTCCCTATCCTGGCAAAGTCTGTTAGCCGGCCTTGGCGCACTGGCCCACCACCGGCTGTCGCCCCGCTTCCAGATCATCACCAGCGTCTTCGGCAACCTGGTCATCATCATCCTGGGTCTGCGAATGTTGTTTTAGATAGGATTGACAGGATTTACAGAGGCACGTCTTATTCCGTCAATCCTGTCTATTCACGCCTCGTATTTGAGGACGAAAACCAGATCATTGACATTCGTGCCGGTCGGGCCGGTAATGAGATGGCCGCCAATGCTCTGAAAGAAGTGATAACTATCGTGGCCAGCCAGGAAAGCCAGGGAGTCAAGCCTTAACCGTTGAGCTTTAACCACCGTCTCACCTGTCACCATGGCCCCGGCCGCTTCCGTCGGCCCGTCCTCTCCATCAGTAGCCAGTGTTGCTACCACGACCCCAGGCCGGCCGGCCAGATTGACAGCCGCACTCAAGGCCAACTCCTGATTGCGCCCGCCCAGGCCATAACGCTCGCCCAGCGTAACCGTTGTCTCACCGCCCAAAATCAGGGCTGTGCCGGCCGGCGCGTCTTTTGCCAGGGCCGCCACCCGCCGGCCGACCTCCCTGGCCTCCCCTTCCAGATGAGTAGTCAACAGGTGCGACGTGAAACCGAGTTCGGCCGCTCTGGTCACCGCCGCCATCGCCGCTTGCCGAACGTCGCCAATTACCCGGTTCGTCACCGGCGGCGTCTCACCGGCCGTTTCTGCTCCGGCCGCCGCCAAGCCCGCTTCAATCTCCTGCCAGCCTTGCGCTGACACCAGCCGGGCCAGACCACATCGTTGCAAAATGCGGTGAGCGGCCGCCGCTTGATTGTCCACCGGCGCCGTTGGCCCACTGCCAATCAACGCCAATGGGTTGCCTACCACGTCGCTCAGAATAAGGCTGGCACAAGCGGCCGGGGCCGCCAGGCGGGCCAACCCACCCCCTTTTACCCGATCCAAAGCCTGGCGCACGATGTTCAACTCCTGAATCGGGCAGCCACAAGCCAATAGGGCCTGATGCAATTCGCGCCAGGCGGAAAGCGATACGCGCGGCCGGGTGAGCAGGGCCGACGCCCCGCCGGAAATCAAGCACAAGACCAGGTCGCCGGTCGTCGCTTGGGCAACCATATCCGTTACCGCGGTGGTCGCCCGCAAGCTATCTTCATCGGGCAAGGGGTGACTAGCCTGATACACCTGAACGGCCGGTGGCCAGTCACTACTTTTATCATCCCCACCCCGCTTGGTGATAACTGTTCCGGCCGCCAAGGCCGCCCCCAACAGGCCGACGGCCGCTTGCCCCATCGCCCCGGCCGCCTTACCCACGCTCACCAGAAACACCCGCCCCCGGCCGAGCGGATAACGGCTCTCGCCAACCAGCAGGCAATCACCCTGACGCTGTAAATGCCGCCGCACGGCCGCCCCCGGCTCGACGGCGGCCAAAGCCGCCTGCGCTAACTGGCCGACGTGCTGCGGATAATCTTCGAATCTCACTTTCACGGCCGGACGGCCGCCGCCGCTTTCTCGGCTGCTGCCGGGGGCGACGCGGATAGCGAGACGACCTCAAAGACCGCGTTGCCCAGGGCTGTCAGCATAGCCGGCGTAGTCACGGCCGGGAACGGCTCGGCTCGCTCTACTTCACGTTGTAGAAAGACCACGTAAGGATCGGTCGCTGTCCATTCCGCCCAAGCCATCCGGCGGGCCGGCAAGTTAAAGCTCTGCCTGCTCCAGCGGCCCAGGTTGGGCCCAGAGACTAACCAGGCTAACAGTTCGGCCGCCCACACCTGCCGCTCTGGATTTGGCGTGCTGATCGCCCAAGCCCAACCCTGGGCCAAAGGCGGCAAGGGGCCATCTGGCCCCGGCAGCGAGGCAAAACCGGCATTGAAGCCCAGCGCCCGGCTTTCCAGAAACAGGTGAGGCGTGGTCTGGGCGACTGGGGCCAGGCCATTCTGAAAGAACTGCCAGCCGGCCGCCACGGATTCCACATTGCTACTTTCAGCCAGGATCACTCCCTGCTCCCGCGCCTGGCCCAGCAGGGCCAGGGCCATCGTCAGCGGTTCCACTTGCAGGCTCGGCTGACCGGCCTGGTTGACCAGGCTGCCGCCGGCCGCCAGGTAGAGTTGCACAAGCAAACCGGCCTCCTGGGTAGCGGCGGCCGGCATGACCATTGATTGGCCGCTTGCCACGAAGGAGTCCCAGGTCGTGGGCAGGGTCATGGTAATCGTCCGGTTGTTATAGGCCAGGTGGGTCAGGCCGGTCAGGGCAAAGGGGTAGCCCACCAAACGGCCGTCTGCTTCACCCAGGGCGCGGGCGACCGGAAAGAGGTCATCCACCAACTCCGGCGCGAGCAAGTCATCCAAAGGAAAAATTAGCTGGTCGGCCGCCGCGCCCGCCAATTCGTCGGTGGGTAATAACACCAGGTCAGGCAGGATCGTCGGCGCTATCGGGCGGCCGACCCGCAAATAGCTCAAGGTTCCCCCTGGCTCACTGATTGTCTTTAGCTCCACGTTGACGGCCAAGTGGGGATGGTTGTCCTCAAACTCGGCTAACTGCTGCACCAGTTCCGCGCCACCCGGCACTTCACTTCGCGGCGAAATCTCGCTCGTTGTCCACAGGGTCAGCGGGGGAGTCTCAGCCGGGGGTGGGGGAGGGACGGCCGTCCGTGCAACTATCGAAGTCGCCGCAACCGGCGAGGCGGCCGGAGGCGAGACCGCAACCGGCAAATCGTTCTTCTGGCGAAAAAGCGAGCAGGCTGACGAGACGATGAGCGTAACCAGGAACAGGACAAACGTTGGGCGGAGCATAAGCCAAGTATAGTCCACTTTGCCAGTTCAGCCAGCTTGCGCTATCCTCTCTCCATGCCCTATCCTTATGAAATCACCGTTGAGGTGGCTTTCCGCGATCTGGACGTGCTAGGCCACCTCAACCACGCCGTCTATTTTACCTACATGGAAACGGCCCGTACCAAATACTTCGTCGAACTGCTCCACCTGAAGGGGCCGCAGGAGCTGCCGGTCATATTGGCCGAGGCGACCTGCTCCTATCACTCGGCCGCTTTCTTTGGCGAACGGCTGCGGGTCGGGGTCGGCGTCTCCCGTCTGGGTAACAAGAGCTTCGAGATGATTTACCAGATAACGGCCGAGGACGGCCGCCAGGTCGCCACCGGCAAGACCGTGATGGTGATGTACGACTACACCAACGACGAAACCATCCCCATCCCCAATGAACTCAGAGCGCGAATCCACGACTATCAGGGCGACTGGTCGCCCTGATAATCAAACCTGATAGGTTTCCGAAATCCTGTCAGGTTTGATCCCGGCGATGACGACCATCAGGTGGCCGGCCAGATTGAGCCATACCCCTGGCCCGATCCCCACCCCCTCTGCTAAGACCTGGCTGACGGCCGGGCGGACGGCCAGGTAAGCCCAGGTGGGTAGAACCGCCCCGGCCAGGGCAGCAATCACGACCAACAGGCGTAAGAGGAGCGACAACCAACGGCCGGGCCATTGAGCGGCAAAGCTGCTCAAGATCGTAACCAGGATAACCAAGCCGATCCCCAACAGGCGAATCCGTTCTAGGGCAAGCTCCTCTACAGCCGGAAAGGCCAGCCAACTCACAGCCACCGCCAACCCCCGCATGGCCCAGGTCGGCCAACGGCCGTTGGGCCAGGTAGCGGTTAGCAATGCCAGAATGAGACCCAACGTGATGGGCGGCAGGTAAAAAAGATGGCGGCCGGGGGCAATCTCGCCTGCCTGAACCTGGGGCAAGAACTTAACCCACTCCCCCATTTCCAGACCAATAAAGCTAAGACCGGCCGCCGGGTGCGGCAGCCAGGGCAGGAAGTAAGCCATTAGAACAGTTGTCAGACCCAGTTGCCATAGTAATCGGTAATTGGTAATTGGCAATTGGCGGTAACTATCCATTCAACGACAATCCCCCAATCCCCGCTCAAACCTTTTCCTGGCGGCGCTTCAGGCGGAGAGCCTGGCGGGCGGCCGCTCGTTGGTAACGGGCCTGTTCCTCCTCGGTCTCACACAGGAGGGGAGGCACGACGGCCGGCCGCCCCTGCTCGTCCAGAGCCACGTAAACAAAGTAGGCCGTGTTAGCGTGGGTCATTTCGCCGGTGAGGGCGTTTTCGGCCGTGACCACCACCCGCGTCTCCATCGAACTGCGGCCGGTCCAGGTGATTTCGGCCGTCACCGTCACCAGGTTGCCAATCTGCACCGGCGAATGGAAGGCCATCGAATCCACGGCCACGGTGACGGCCGGGCGGCGAGCGTGCTTGGTAGCGGCCATCGCCCCAGCCTCGTCACAGAGCTTCATCAAAGTTCCGCCATGCACGTTGCCCAGGATGTTCGCCTCCCCTGGCCCCATGACCTGGGTCAACGTCACCCGCGAATCGGCCGCCCGTTTACCTTCTTGCGCCATCTATTGAGGAGTATAGGCTATCCCCACCTGACTGTCAATTCAGCCCGTCTGAAAGGGGGCGATAGAAGGTTGCCACATGATCTACAAGCATAACCCGCAGGTTTCAGAAACCTGCGGGGTTCTACCCAAATCTGAAATGCGCCCACCAAAACCCACGTACCTCCCCTGGGAGGTAAAGGTGCTACAATATGCGCTATGGATTCTCTTGAGCAGCTTCACCAGGAAATGCGGGCTTGCCGCCGCTGCCTTGAGGCCGGCTATGCCCTCACGCCAGGGGCCGTCTTCAGCGGCCGTCCTGGAGCGCGGGTCCTGTTGATTGGGCAAGCGCCAGGGGTGACAGAAGCGGCGGTCAAGCGGCCGTTCAACGCCAGCAGTGGCCGGCGGCTGTTCCAATGGCTGGCTCAGGCTGGTTGGCAGGAGCAGGAGTTTCGCGCCCATCACTATATGACGGCCGTCACCAAATGCTACCCCGGCAAGAATGGCTCCGGCCGAGGCGACCGCGTCCCCAGCAAAGAGGAACAAGCCCTCTGCCGGCCGTTTTTGGAGCAGGAGATCAGCCTGGTCAATCCCCGGCTGATCATCCTGGTCGGCGGGCTGGCGATCCGCCTGTTCTATCCGGCCGCCGCCCGCCTGGAAGAGATCATTGGCACGGCCGCCTATTTCCCGCCCCATACCCTCGCCAACCCAGTCAACTTCGACTTGAGCCAGGCTGAAGTCGTAAGCGAGTTTGACAGTAGCAAGCCGGGAGACGGCCGTTGGCTCGTCCCCCTCCCCCATCCTTCCGGAGCCAGCCTGTGGCCGAACGATCCCGGCAACCAGGCCCTCCTCGGCCGGGCCATCCACCTACTCAGCCAGATTCGCAGCGCACTCTAAAAAAAAGACCCCGTAGGTTTGGGAAACCTACGGGGTCTTCATCGTTCGATCTTAGCCGGCCGGCTGCGCCGGCCGCTCGCCGGGCCCATTAGTCTTCTGTGGAATGACCAGGCTCGTACCGGTTTCCGGCCGGGAACTTACCGTAAAGGGTGGTTCTTTGGCCGCCAGCAAAGCCACTTCTAATACGTCGTCCAGGTGGCTCACGCAGACCAGGTTCAAGTCCTGGCGCACCCGCTCCGGCAGTTCGGGAATGTCTTTGGCGTTCTCTTGGGGCAGCAGCACCGTCTTGACGCCAGCGCGGTGGGCGGCCGTCGTCTTGGCCTTCAGTCCGCCAATTGCCAATACCTTGCCCCGCAGGGTCACTTCGCCGGTCATGGCTACGTCGCGGCGCACCGGCCGGCGGGTGAAGGCTGAGATAATGGCCGTTGACAGAGCTACGCCCGCGCTGGGGCCGTCTTTGGGCTGGGCGGCGGCCGGAATATGAATGTGGATGTTCACCTTGTCGAAGAGACCGGGTTCTAGCCCCAGGCGGCGGGCATTGGCCCGCGCATAGGTCAGAGCTGCCTGGGCCGATTCCTGCATCACCTCGCCCAAGGAGCCGGTGAGTTTTACGTGGCCGTTCCCTTCGCTCAGGCTAACCTCTATTGCCAGAATGTCCCCACCAAAGCCGGTTACCGCCAGTCCGGTGGAGACACCAATCTCATCCTGAGCTTCAGCCACGCCATAGGTGAACCTCTCCGGGCCAAGAAAGTCACGAATCTCTTGCTCGGTCACCCTAAAGGGGCCACTCTGGCCGCTGGCAACCTTAACCGCCAGCTTCCGCACGACACTGCCAATGGTGCGCTCCAACTGGCGAACACCTGCTTCGTGGGTGTAATAGCGAACCAGTTTTTGCAGAGCTTCGGGGGCGAACTCAATCTGCACATTCTCAATGCCATGATTAGCCAGTTGCTTCTTGACCAGGTAGCCGGCGGCAATCGCCAGCTTCTCGTCTTCGATGTAGCCCGGCATGGAGATCGTCTCCATCCGATCCAGCAGCGGCGCGGGGATGGTGCTGGTTTGATTAGAGGTGGTAATGAAAATCGCCTGGCTCAAGTCAAAGGGGACTTCCAGGTAATGGTCGGTGAAGCTGTGGTTTTGTTCGGGATCCAGAACCTCTAGCAAGGCCGAGCTGGGGTCGCCCCGCCAATCTGTGCCGACTTTGTCAATCTCATCCAGGACGATGACCGGGTTGCGGGTCTTTACGTCGCGCAAGGTGCGGATGATGCGGCCGGGCAAGGCCCCGATGTAGGTGCGGCGGTGGCCGCGAATCTCCGCCTCGTCGCGCACACCACCCAGGCTTATGCGGGCCATCTCCCGCCCCATCGCCCTGGCAACCGAAGTGGCAATCGAGGTCTTGCCGACACCCGGCGGCCCATTCAGGTTAATGATGGCCCCTTTCATCTTGTTACCGGCCAGTTTTCGCACGGCCACGTATTCCACGATGCGATCCTTTACGTCTTCCAGGCCATAGTGATCTGTGTTCAGGACTTCGCGCACGTGAGCGATGTCCAGGTTGTCTTCGGTCATCTTGGCCCAGGGTAGCTCAACCATCCATTCCAGATAGGTGCGAATGACGCTGGCTTCCGGCGAGTTTTGCCCCTGCCGCTCCAACCGGTTCAGTTCCTCGTAGGCCCGCTTCTGCACTTCTTCAGGCATCGCGGCCGCTTCAATCTTCTGCCGCAATTCACCAATGAGTGAATCGGCGTCGTCGCCCAATTCCTTTTGGATGACCTTCATCTGCTCGCGCAGCATATACTCGCGCTGGGCCTTGTCCGCTTCCTCGCGGGCGTCTTGCTGAATCTTGGTGCGTATCTCGGCAATGCGTAGCTCCTGGCTCAGAAAATTGCGGAGCTTGACCAACCGTTCCAGGCCGTGCAGAGATTCAAGCAGATCGATCTGCAACTCGAAGGGCATATTCAGCAGGCCGGCCACGTAATCGGCCAAACTGCCGGCCGTCTCCTTACTGCGAAGGGTGGCGGCCACTTGCCGGTTCATCTCCCCCAACATTTCTGCGTACTGCTCCAGGAAAGCAATCGTCTCCGCCACCAGGTCGTCGGCCCGGGCGTCCGTGGTCTCGTCCAGTTCGCGGAAACGGCCGGTCAGGAAAGGTTCCGTCCCGACCAGCCCCTCGAAGCGGACACGCCGCTGCAATTCGGCCAGCATTTGCACGCCGGCCTGCGGGGAGCGCAACATCTCGCGCACCGAGGCCAAGATGGCTATCGGGGTCAAGTCGCCGTTGTCTGGCACTTCGACCTCACTATTGTACTGAACAATAATGAGTAGCTCACCGTTCCCCTGGACGGCCGCTTGAGCGGCGGCCAATGACCGTCGCCGGCTAATCGAAATGGTAGTCGTCACCCCCGGGAAGACCGCTCCCCCTCGTAACGGCACGACCGGCAACATCCTTAACTTGGCTGGGTCGGACATCGTTCGTTTCTCCTTACCTTGAATTTGTAGCCGGATATTCTAGTGAAGCCGCTCGGATTATTCAATAGTCCCACGTCAGAATCGCGTAAGAAATAAGATCGCGGGGTCTGGTTACGAATTACGCTTTACGCAGGGCGAGACCCAGCCGCCGGCCGATCACCCTGTCAAACCACCGATCCGGCAGACGGGGGAGCAGCCAACCCGATACCCAATTGCTGGGCAATAGATAGCGCGTCTTCGGCCGCTCACTTTCCAGGGCCAGCCGTATCGCCCGCGACACCACTTCCACCGGCTGGCTATGACGGCCGCGTTCCACCATCGTCTTTTGGAAGGAGGCCAGTAGCGGCCCATAATCCGTCTCGGCCAGGGTTGAGGCGTCCTGCTCGGCCGCCTTGTCCCAGATCGGCGTCTGCACAGAGCCAGGTTCAATCACAATCACATCTACCCCATAGAGCAGCAGTTCGCGGCGCAGCCCGTCGGAGAAGGCTTCCAGGGCGTGTTTCGACGCGGCGTAAGCGGCCATGAAGGGGTAGGTGATAATGCCGCTGATGGAGCTGATGTTCACAATCCGGCCGGGCGGGTAGCTCGCTCCCTTTTTAGCCCCTAACAAGGGAGCAAAGGCTTGCGTCACCAGCAAGGCCCCAAACAAATTCACCTCGAATTGGCGGCGGAAGTCGGCCGCTGGCATAAAGAGCAACGGGCCGGGGACGGCGATGCCAGCGTTATTGACCAGCCCCCAGAGACCCCGGCCAGCCAGGGCGTCGGCCACCACCCCCGCCCCTGCTCGCACCGCCCCTTCGTCAGTCACGTCGAACAGGAGAGGGGTAAAGGCCGGACCTAACTCCCTTTGCAGTTGGGTGGCGTCGGCCGGCCGCCGGACACTGCCGAAGACCTGGTAGCCGTGCGCCAGCAGATCGGCCGCCGCCGCCCGGCCGATGCCCGTAGAGACACCTGTCACAACGACAGCTTTCACTGGAAATCTATTCGGAGTTGGTAAAAGTCTGAGTCGTTCAACTCGCCGTCATTACTGATAAAGACGTAATAGTGGCCGGCCGTCTGGTCAGGCAGTACGACAGACTTGCTTGTGCCGGGCGTGCCGTTATTGCCCAGGAACGTCCGCGCGCCACAATTCACCCCCTTATAGACGGCGATCTGCCCATCTTCAGGCACAAAATCTGTCAGTTCGACGACCAGATCGCCCGAACTGGTCAAGTCGAATTGGTACCAGTCGGCCGTGTCCTCCGGCAAGAAGAACAGGTCGCGGTTAATGGCTATTGGGAACGCCTGCTCACAGGTGTCGTTCGGCTCATCCACTCGCCTTTCCCTGGCCATCAAGGGGATAAAAATCGGGTTATTCCAGGGTGGGGGGTTGGTCGGCGTGGGAGAGGGTGTGAACGTGTTCGTCGGCGTTGGCGAGGGAGTATGGGTCGCCGTCGCCGTGGGCGTGTTCGTTGGCGTCGCGGTTGGAGTATCCGTAGCGGTCGGCGACGGCGTGTTGGTGGGGGTTGGTGTCGGCGTGGCAAAGAGGAACGGGTCCAGGCACCACGTCAGCAGCGTTCCCGTATCGCCACCCACGTTGTCGGAAACTGTCAAGGCCCATAAGCCGCTCAGGTCTTCGTCGTCAAAGACGGTCAGTGGGTTATTCGGTGAAAATTCACCTAAAATGGTCGGGATGGTCGGCGCACATTCGTCTTCGACCGGCTCCGGCCCTTCGTCATTCAAGGTCGCGTCAATGTCATTACCTGTGCAGCCGAAGGTATTGACGGGGTAGCCCGGCCGGTCAATGATCGTGGCGCTGGAACCTGTATCAATGTGTTCGACGGTGAAGATCAGATCGCCAACCAGGCTGTGGTTCACCTTCACGTAGATGTCCATGTCCAGGATTTGACCACTACCAGAGGCGAAGAAGTAATCCGTAACCCCATTCGGGCTATTATCAGGAATGGGCAGATTCGGCGAACTGCAATTGGGCGCGAGCGGCGTCGGCGTGGGAGTGATCGTCGGCGTCGGCGTATTGGAGGGAGTGGGGGTGGGTGTCGGGGTATCCAGGCCGGCCGTGTATTCCAAACACCAAGAGACCAGCGTGCCTACGTCCTGGGTCACCAGGTCGGCCACGTTCAAGGCCCACGTGCCAGCCAACTCCTCACCGCCAAAGGCGGCCAATGGGTTGTTGGGCGTGAAGTCGCCCAGGATGGTCGGGACGGTGGGCGCGCACTCATCTTCGACTGGCTCTAAAGCCTGGTCATCCAGCGTCGCATCTATGTTATCACCATTACAACCCAGGGGAACGGCCGGGTGGCCCGGCCGGTCAATCATCGTCACACTGGTACCCGTGTTGACGTTCTCCAGCGTGAAAACCAGGTCGCCCACGTAGGTATGCGTCGTCTCCACGTAGACGTTCATATCGTAAACGAAGCCCGGATCGGTCAGTGTCAAATAATCGGTCACGCCGCTGGGATTGGCGTCTGGTATGGGCAGGTTAGGTGTTCGGCAATTGGGCGGGCTAGGCGGGGGAGTGTTGCTTGGCGTAGGTGTGTTCGTTGGCGTCGCCGTAGGCGTCAGAGAAGTTGGCGTGGGCGTGGGGGTGTTCACGTCTGTCACCACTTCGATACACCATTCCACCAGGGTGCCGGAGTCTGGTGTAGCCAGGTCGGACACAGTAAGCGACCACACGCCAGAGAGGTCTTCGCCGTCTAGCACGCTCAAAGGGTTATTGGGGGTAAAACTACCCAATATCGTCGGAACGGTCGGCGCACATTCATCCTCAACCGGCTCGGTAGCTTCATCGTCCAACGTGGCGTCAATGTTATTTCCGCCGCAGCCATAAGGGGGATTGGCCGGCACCCCCGGCCGGTCAATGACCGTCACCGCCGTCCCGGTATCCTGGTGTTCCAGGGTAAAAACCAGGTCGCCTACCCACGTGTGGTTCGTCACTGTGCTAACGTTCAGGTCTTGGATGTAGCCAGTGTCCACGACGGTCATAAAGTCGCTGACCCCAGTGGGGTTGTTGTCTGGTATGGGCAGATTGGGGGTCTGGCAGTAAGTCGCGGTAATCGTGCTGGAAGCGCGGACTTCCGGCCAGGAGTGGTTGGCTGTTGAGGCATGGACGGCCGCCGGAGCCGCCCTTCCCTCGCGGCCGGCAGGCGCAAGGGGCGCTGGCGCGGCCGCCCCTCCGGAACGCTGCTCGCCGGCGGCGGCCGCCCCCGACAAACTGATTCCCAACCAAACGAGGATTCCTCCTATCAACCCAATCAGCAACAAGATTCGTGTACTTCTCATGGACTTCTTTCCCAACTCTCACAGCCAGAAACCAGGTTTTTCCCAAAAAACCTGGTTTCTCAATCATGGATACTCAATCCGCAGCTTATACAGGTCGCTGCTGTTGAATACTCCATCGTTACTGACAAAGATGTAATAATGGCCGGCCGTCTGGTTCGACACGACAACCGTTTTGTTGGTACCGGGTGTCCCGTCACTGCCCAGGAACGTGCGCGCTCCGCAACTGGCGCCCTTATAGACGGCCACTTGCCCCTCTTCCGGCACAAAATTGGTCAACTCCACCACCAGGTCGCCGGAGCTGGTCAGATCAAATTCATACCAATCGGCCGCGTCGTCTGGGTAAAAGAACAGGTCACGGTTAATCGAGACACTGAAAGCCTGCTCGCAGGTGTCGTTTGGCTCATCCACTCGCACCGCGTAGCGGATGAGAGGAACAAAGGCCGGGTTTTCCCAGGGCGACACCGTCAGGGTCAGGGGAACACTCACCAGCGGCTCATCGTCGTCGTCGCTATTGATACACAATGTGCCATAATAGACGCCGCCCGGCAGCCCAGTGGAGTCAAAGGTGACGTTGACGACTGACGTTTGCCCGGCCGGGGTAGCCCCACTCTCCGGCGCGACCGTTAGCCAGGACAATTCGCTGGGGGTGGCGCAACCGAGCGAGCCGGTCACGTCCAACTCCACGTCATCCACAAAGAAATTGAGCGGCCCGGCCCCGGCGTTGGTGATCGAGAAAAACTCCAGGTTGTGAACGCCGCCATCGGCATATTCCCCGACGTCCAAGACGACCTCGGTGTAGGGGTCATAAATGGGCGCGTCGGCCTCGGTCACCCGGAAGAGTTCGTCGCCATCCATATAAACCGCCAGGTAGCCGGTCGTATTCACCGCCGCTATCTCCAACCAAAAACTCAAGGTAGCCGCCCCCTCTGGAATGGTCACGTCCTGATCCAGTGAACTGATTTCCAGCAGATCAATGCCGCCGAACCAGGCCCACCAACTTCCCGAATGGGGGCCCGTGCCACCCCCCGCCCCGCCGCACAGGGCAACCGTACACAGGGGCGTACCAAAATTGGTCGAGGACTCGTCCCAATAGGGATTGGGCGTCCCCAACTCGAAACCACCATCGTTGACGACGTTGGTCAAAGGAGCGGGACGTTTGGCCGGTGGCCGGCCCAGCCAAAAACCAGAAAAAACCTGGTTTCTCGGAGCCCTCCAATCGTAACGACTCGGCCAGAAACCAGGTTTTTCGCCAGCGTCAGCTTCCCCCTCTTCTACCAGCAGGGGCGCGGCCGGACGGTCGCCCGTCGGCGGCGCTTCTTCAATCGTCCAGGTCAGGGTCGTTGTACCACTATTCTCAATCGTCAGCGGCCAAGTCGCCGCATCGTCCGGCCCCAGCGCGCTGGACAAGGAGGAGGGAGCGACGGCAATTTCCGGCTCACCTACGCCACTCACCGGGCTATTCGTTTGCACACACCACGTCACCAGCGTTCCCGTGTCAAACTGCGAATTGTCGGAGGCGGTAATCCGCCACGTACCGGAAGAATTCTGGCCGTTGAAGGCGGTCAGGGATTGGTTAGGGGTGAACGTGCCAGAGATGGCCGGGGGGACGGCCGCGCATTGTTCTTCCACTGGCGAGGAGGCGTCATCGTCCAGCCAGGCGTCTATGTCGGCCACCCCACAGCCAAACTGGGAACCAGGGATGCCCGGCCGATCCACAATCGTTACCGACGTGCCGGTACTCAAGTGAGTGATAATAAACTTGAGGTCGCCAACCCAGGTGTGGTTCACGTCTAGGTAGATATTAACGTCGGTGATCGTCTCGCTGGCGGCAATCGTTAGATCATTGGTCACGCCGGTAGGATAGTTATCGGGGATAGCCAGATTGGGGGTGCTACAGGTGAGTGTGGTCTGCGGCTGGCGGCCGGCCGTCGCAGGAACAAGCAATTCTCCGGCCGCACTCGATTCAACGAGTAGGGTGGTCGCCACGAACCCCAGTAACAGAACCGCTACAGATAAACCAGCAGCGAAATACTTATGGGTCATAATAAGCACTCTCCTTACCGGGATGAGGTCAGCCCTCCTTGCCAACCACGAGAGTCCGCGTCCAGAGGCGGGTTGCGCTAACCGAAGAACAGCCCACCGTCGGGCTGCGTCGCCATTGCAAGTATAAGCAAGAAAGACCACGCCCGCAACCACCCGGCGAAAGTTGCCAATCTACAAATTAAGCCGGACAGGGTAGGTCACGCTTTTAGCTTGACCAGCGGCGGTCAAGTGGAAGACGTAACCTACTACGGCGGCGTGGGCGTCGGCGGCAAAGGAGGCGTGGGCGTCGGCGGCGCGGTGGGCGGCGGGGTGTTCGTCGGCGGCAGAGGTGTATTCGTCGGCGGCGGGGGGGGCGTG
>JBFMFT010000579.1:0-2629 GCA_040751925.1 Chloroflexota bacterium | reverse complement strand
ATTTCCGCAAAGGAAGCCCTTAAGTCAGCAACCAGTTCGCCATATTGGGTGGCGCACAGGACGCACTGTTCAATGTGCCAAAGCTCGGCCGCGTAACGTTGTTCTACGTCCTGGCCGGCCGCTTCGGCGCTCGCTACGGCGGCCAAGCGGGCGTCGTCCAGGTGAAAATCGGCTGTTTCATAGAGGATCCGGCGCAGAGCGGCCGGGCCTGGTTTATTAAGGCGCGTTTGCCTAGCTTTCGCCATTCCCACCTTCCAGTAAGCGCAATAATCTGTTTTGCAACTCTGGCCGCAAGTTCCGCAACGTTTGTACCACACGTGCTTTCACCAGGCGAATTTCGTGTGGTTCTTTGCCCAAGAGGGGAGCAATTTCGGCCGGACTGAGGCCCTCTAAGAAGTGGAGTTCGGCCACACGCTGTTGCAGCGTGGTCGGCAGATTGGCCCGCAAGAAGACCCGCAACTGAAGGCGAATCTCCTTTTTGACTAAAGCTCCTTCTAGATCGGCTTGTCGGTCAGAGGGGGCGGCCACTTTTTCCTGCCAGTCGTCGCTATCCGGGCCGGCCGGCGTATCTTCCAGGCGCACCACCTTGCTTTGACGGCGTTTGGCGGCCGCTTGCCGGCGATGATGATCCACTTGCCGGTTGTGGAGGCTGCGAAGGGCATAGGCCCAAAGGGTCTGCGGCGCGTCGAGTGGCGCGGTCGCCAGGCGGTTTTGGAGGGAGGCCAGCGTTTCCTGCACCAGTTCGTCTTGGCCGGCCGGATCGTCCGTCAGGCGGGCGGCGTGGCGGGTGAGCCAGCGACCGAGTTCCAACCAGGCTCGTTCACGTTGCCCACCGGCCGGCTGGCGGCAGGCGTCGTGGAGCAAACGAGCGTACAACTGAAGGGCCATCTGCTGGACAGTTTGGACGGCCGCTGGCCCGGCCAATCCTCTGTCTCTTACTTCCGCCCATATTCGGGCGGCCATTTCCGCGTGATCAACCAGCCGCCAACGCTGCCCTAAGATGAATTGAGTGACCACGTAAGCGCAACTGGCTTCATTCAGTAGCGCATTTTCCCCCAGGTTCATTTGCACACCCCTTAACACTCACTCCCGATATGCCCGCCTATCTCCTTGCGTCTTATCACCCTAAGAGCGGTGCGTGCCGCTCTAGCAGGAAATCCGGCCTGATCGGTGGTCAGGCCCCAGACTAAAGGAGATAGTTACCATGACTCGTCGCTCTTTAACCCATCTCATCCTTATCATCCTCTTGTTGGCTCTGCTGGCCGTGCCGGTAGTGGGCGTGGCGGCCGGCGGCCCCGGCTGGGCTGGCGCGGCCGGCTTGACCACCCTGTTGCCGGGCCAGGATGACCTATCCGGCCCGGTTGCCATCGCCTGTAATGACCCCGGCGGTGGCTCGGGTGGCTGCTGCTGTTGAGTTCCACACCTGGCAGGGTTCCGAAAACCTGTCAGGTTTTGTTCAGGGCAGGCCCAGGCAGAGAAAGCCAGCCCACTGCCTTACGTCCAAGCCCTGGGCAATTGCCTGGCGTAGAGCCAGGGCCAGGCTGGCCGCTGGCCGCTGCCCCTGGCTCAACTGCTTGTAGAATTCTACCATCAAGGCGGCCGTCTCCACGTCTAGCACCGGCCACAAACTGCCCATGACCGTACGCGCCCCGGCCGCCAGGCAGGTGGCCGTTAAACTAACTGGCTCATCGCCCTCGTAAATGAGGCTTTGGATGCCCTGGCAAGCGGAGAGGACGACCAGCCCAGGCAAGGGAGCCAACTGCCAGACCTCATCTAGCCATACGTCGCGGTCGTGCAGGGCGAAGCCGCTCAGACGGCCGGTAAGGGGATCGTGATAGGCGTGGCTGGCGACGTGCCAAAGGGCGAACCGAGCCAACCCCTCCTCGCCAGCCAACGAGCGCAGGCTATCCCAGGTGGCCGCCGAGTCGAGAAGAACAGTGCTGGCCGGGTCGAGGTAGGCGCGGATGGCGGCCACTTCCTCTGTGACCAGCGGCAAGGGGGTGTGGCGACGGCCGAAGCTGGCTACGCCCAGGGCCAGGCCACGCGGCGGGAGCGGCCGGTCTGGTTCTGGCGGCCGGCCCTCTTCCCGACGCCACAGGAGACGCCAACTGTGTAAGGAGGGGGTGACCAGGGGAAGGCAGCTTTCGACCAGGTAGGTAGTCTGACCCGGCCAGCGCAGGGCGGCCCAGGGGACCGCGTGTAGCTGCCGATGAGGAGCGATCAGCACGACAGTCGTCGGCGATAGGGAGGCCACCAGGTCGGCCGGTAACAGCCATTCACCGAGAGCTGTCAAGTCGGCCGGGGTCAAATGGGGTGGCTGGCGGCGGGCCTGGTGGCACAGGCGCAGGGCCAGCCGCACCGAGGCTGGTATCTCGCGCTGCCAGATTTGGCAACCGGCGGCCGTGCAAAGGGCCAGCGACAGGGTTTTCTCCGATAGGTAATAATCGAGGGCCGCCCACTTTTCACCCAGGGCCGCCCCGGCCGCCCGCTGAAATGGGGCGAGGTCAAAGGCATCGGCCGGTTCACCCGGCCACTCGCCCTGACTGCGCTCCAGGCGGCCGGCCAGGTAGTCATATTCCAGAACTTTCTGGCGCAATTGCTGGATGAGGTCGGCCTGGGATTGGGTTCG
>JBFMFT010000578.1:0-2651 GCA_040751925.1 Chloroflexota bacterium | reverse complement strand
ATTAACTCCGGTTGATGAACTGAACGCCGGGGTGATTGTTTTAGGCTTGGTATCTGCCCCGATACCAGGTTATGAAGTCCCCCGGTGTTCCTATTATGAAAGGGGCTGCTGCACCGAGGGTCAGGTTGTTTAGAAAGTGCTTCTGATCCAGAGTCACAAAGTAATCTACGTCGGCCGCCCACGCAGCCGCCAATACCTCAGCGTCGCCCGGATGTGTGGTAAACGCTTGGCATCGCTGCACGACCTCTGTTAGAGGTGGTAGCGTTATTTCGATGTGACTCATATCCATCAAAAGCGTTGACGCTCCCAATAAGTGAGGTGCTTTAGCCAACAGGGTTTTCTCCAATTCCTTGAGTACCAGGGAACTAACCAGCAGGCGAACAATACCGGCTTCACCCAGTTTGAGAATGAGGCGACCACCACCAGTGGTTGACCAGACACCTGCGAACAGAGCACTCGTATCCAGAAATACAACAGGCCGGTCAGCCACGCCTTGTTTATTCTGGGTAGCCATACCGCTCCCTTTCTTCGCGTAAGGCCAGCAGCATTGTTTCCAAAGTCTCGCCCCGTTCCACGAGGGCCTGGGTTATGCGGTCAGCCAGAGTGTCAATCTCTGACCGGCGTGGGCTGAGAACGAATACGCCGCCGAGATCGAGCAAGGTAAAATTATCGCCTGGCTGTAAACGGTAGGCTTCTCGCAGGTTCTTGGGTAGTGTCAAGACACCCCGTTGGGCCAATTGTAGGATCATTGTGTCAGACATGGTTATCTCCGCAATTCTGCTGTACTGATTGACAGTATATCAGAAGGGCGACTCAACGGCAACTCTGCAATGATTTTCTGAAAAGAACGGCCAACTTGCTTTGCCGGCCTTCATTACATTGAGTTCGGAAGCGGGCCTTACCATTCCTCGATTGAGGGAAACACTTTTCCTGTCACCTCGCCAAAACCGACCCGGTAGCCATCACCCTGGCAATAGCCAGTGATGGTCAGCCGGTCGCCGTCTTGCAGGAACTTACGCTCCTCGCCGGTGGGCAGGCGCAACGGCCGCGTGCCTTGCCAGGTCAATTCCAACAGCGAACCATAGGAATCAGGGGTGGGGCCGCTAATCGTGCCGGAGGCCAGCAGGTCGCCCGGCCGCAAGTTGCAGCCGGTAATGGTGTGGTGGGCCAACTGCTGACAGATGTTCCAATAGAGATAACGAAAATTCGAGCGACTGATCACCCGTGGGGCGTCCATCTGACTGCTTTGCAGACTCACTTCCAGGTGAACGTCGTAAGCCCAATCACCCTGGCTCTGCAAATAGGGCAGAGGAGTAGGGTCCTGGGGCGGGCCGGGGCAGCGGAAGGGTTCTAAGGCCTCCAGGGTCACGACCCAGGGGGAGATGGAGGTGAGGAAGTTTTTCGCCAGGAAGGGGCCGAGTGGCTGGTACTCCCAACGCTGAATATCGCGTGCGCTCCAATCGTTGACCAGCACCAGGCCAAAGATGTGGTCGGCCGCCTCCGTCACCGGCACAGGCCGGCCCAACTGGTTGCCCGGCCCGACGAAGAAGCCCATCTCCAACTCGAAATCGAAGGCGCAGGTCGGGCCAAAGAAGGGCGTAGGCGCGTTATCTGGCTTGGTTTGGCCTTGCGGCCGGTAACAATCGGTACCACTCACGACGACCGAACTGGCCCGGCCGTGATAAGCCACCGGCAGGTGCAACCAGTTGGGCATGAGGGCGTTCTCCGGGCCGCGAAACATGACGCCGACGTTGGTGGCGTGTTCCCGCGACGAGTAAAAGTCCGTGTAGTCGCCAATCTCCACCGGCAGCAGGAGTTCGACGGCCGTCTGATGCCGCAGAGCGCGTTCGCGCAGGGCGTCGTTGTCGCGCAGGAAGGGGTTATCCTCCCGTAGCAGGTCTCGGATAATAGCCCGCGCTTCTCGCCAGGCCGGCCGGCCCAGAGCTAGGAAAGCATTGAGATTCGGCCGATTGAAGAGGCGGCCGGAATGTGGGAAGGATGAAGGATGAAAGATGAAGGGTGAATGGTCAAAAACACCCTGTTCCTCTAAAATAGCCAGGTCGAGTACCCAATCGCCGATAGCCACCCCCACCCGCGCTTGTCCTCCTTCCTTCGGCCGAAAGACACCGTAGGGTAAGTTCTGAATCGGAAAAGGCGAATCGGCCGCCACTTCTACAAATGAACGCAACAAATAACCCATCCTTTCCACTTACTCCATCGCCAGGCCGCCGAAGACGCCGAATTGAAGGGAAGTAGGTCACGCTTCAAACGTGACCTACCGTGCGGCGGGCCATAGTTAGGGTTCCAGGAAGTAGACTCCACCGGTGTTGTCAATCCAGGCCAATTGACCTGTATGGTGCGCCCGGTGTAGACCACCGGCCGAATGGTTGGCATTAATGACCTTATCAAAAATCGCCATTTCTAAGGTGCTGAGATTGATTATCAACACCTGGGCCGAGTTATTCTGTGAGTGCAGGTGGGAAACCAGTAGGGCCGACTCATCCAGGGTGAGGGTGGCCCCGGCTACAGCCTCGTCGGTGTGGACGTTGGTGGCGATGGCTTCGGCCGCCCCATTCTGAAGACGGAAAACACTCCCCAGACCATTGCCGGAAGCCGCCAGGTCCACCACGTAGACCACACCCTCTTTGGTA
>JBFMFT010000577.1:0-2659 GCA_040751925.1 Chloroflexota bacterium | reverse complement strand
CAGTATATGGGTGGCCGCGCCCGTCCTGCCCGGCAGCCAGGTTGCCAGGGAAGCCCAACGACTCTTTGCCCGGCGCGCCCAGGGCGACCACAGCCAGGCGGCGCGGATCGCCGAACTGAAGCTGATTACACCCCATTACCAGCACGTAGACGGTACCAGTTTTGCCGCGCCCCTGGTCGCCAGCGCGGTCGCCTGCCTTCTGCAAGCCAATCCGGGCCTGACGCCGCCACTGGTATGGGACATCTTGCAAGAAACCGCCCACCCTCTCGCCAACGTCAACCCGGAGCGGCAAGGGGCCGGCGTCTTAGAAGCGGGAGCGGCCGTAGCCCTGGCCCTGCGTGAACAGCATCGCCACCTGCCGGCTTCCCCCCTGGTTGAGCCGGATGGTGTTTCGTTCGTGCTGCACGACCACCAGGCCCAAAAGGTCGAAGTCCTGGGGGAATGGGATGGCTGGCGCGCCCCCGGCCTGGTCGCCCGGTCGCTGGAAAAGGGAATTTGGCAGACAGAGAAGCGCGCCATACCCCCCGGCCGCTATGGTTACAAGTTCCTGTTGGACGGCCGCCATTGGCTAGACGACCCGGCCAATCCCCACAAAGCCCCCGATGGCTTCGGCGGCCTGAATAGCGTCGTCACCCTTGCCTAATGCAGAAACCAGGTTTTGGGGAAAAACCTGGTTTCTAAGACCTACATCCCACAGACCATTCTCCTACGGCCGAGAGCGGCCTTTAGACCCTCTATCCTATGTTGTAAGACGGCACTCTCCTTTAAGGTATAGGCATCTCTGAGAGATCAGGAGTCTCAGATCGAATCAAGGAAGGATGGTTGTCTATGCCTTATCAAGATGGTCTCCGGCTCAATGCCCCCAGCGAAGTTCAACGAATCCTGGTGGTAGATGATAACCCACAAACGCTCACTCTGGTGGAACGAATCCTGGAAAAGGTTGGTTTTGAGGTCTGGTGCGCCAGCTCAGGACCAGAAGCTCTGAATTGTATCGAGCGGCGCGGATTACCCCACCTGGCGATTGTAGATTTCTTGATGCCGGGGATGAACGGCTTTGAGTTGTGCCAACGACTGCACGAGTTCAGCGAGCTACCTATTGTCATGCTGACGGCAATAGCCGAAGAGGAAAACGTCGTCGTCGCCCTGGAGCATTTCGCTGAGGATTACATCGTCAAGCCTTTCAGCCCCGGTGAACTGGTGGCCCGCGTGGAGCGGGTCTTGCGTCGCCTGGGCGATTATCACTATACCCGCGACCCGATGGCCCGCGTAGATAAGCACCTGGCGGTGGATTTCCCCGGCCGCCAGGCTATCGTAGACGGCCAACCGGTGCCACTCACCCCCACCGAGACCAAGCTGCTCTTTATTTTGATGCGGAACGGCGGCCGGATCGTGCCTATCGAATCGCTCTTAAGCCGCCTGTGGCCGCTGGAGCCAGCTCAAGAGGATCGTTTGCGTGTCCACGTCTCGCGCCTGCGTCGCAAGATCGAACCCCAGCCGGCCAGCCCGAACTACATCCTGTCGGAGCGCGGCACGGGTTACAGTTTTCACTCCTCCTCGTAAACAGCCGGCGTTTGGGCAACGTCGGCTGTTTCGCTCCCCTTGCCTGCCCCCACGAATCAGGTAATCTTGTCACAGTTAAGAAACTCGGTTTCTCAGCGGAAACCGAGTTTCTATATGCCCGAGATAACTGATGCCCTACACTCTTGCCGACGTTCAACGGGCGTTAGCGTTGCCCGATTTCGACGGCCGGGCCGCCCAACGGCCGCTCACACCCCACCCCCGCGCCGCCCAACGGCCGGCCGACTTCCCCGGCCAGCCCCGCCAGGGGGGTGTCCTCTTGCTGCTCTATCCCATCCAGAGGGAGCTGCACCTGGTCTTAACCAAACGGCCGGATAACTTGCCCCTGCATGGCGGCCAGGTCTCCCTGCCGGGCGGCCGGCGCGAGCCTGGTGAATCGCACCCGATGGCCGCCTTGCGCGAGACGCAGGAGGAGTTGGGGATTGACCCGGCCGAAATCACCCTCCTCGGTGAACTGACCCCCCTCTACATCCTCCCTTCGGACTTTGAGGTACACCCCTTTGTGGGTTGGATGGCCGAACGGCCGCGCTTCCGGCCGCACACCCCCGAAGTGGAAAAGGTGATTGAGGCCCCGATTAGCCTGTTCCTGGAGCCGGCCAACCGGGCCGAGGAGGAATGGGAGATACGCGGCTACACCCTCCTCGTGCCGCATTTCCTGGTCTACGGCCACAAGGTCTGGGGGGCAACCGCTATGATTCTGAGTGAATTTGCCGAGCGGCTACGGGTGGCGCAACTTACACAATAGCCCCCACCTCACGGAGATAGCGTTCCATCCTGTCTACAAAGCGTTCTGCCTCTGCGACAATCTAACGAAGTTACAACGTCATACTCAAGTTCAATTTCCCAGGTAAGATCGACAACCTCATTCCAACATTATGTTTGCACTTTTTACATTCGCCTCTGGCGTAGAGACGTTCCGGCGGAACGTCTCTACAGTGGCGCATCCCAAAAAGTGCAAGGATAGTGTCCAATACGGCCGGTAGGCTCCTAACGGAATGTGTAACACCACGAGTAGATCGAGGTCAGATTCACTGGGGGAGTCTCCTCGCGCCTTTGAGCCAAACAAGACCACACGTACTAA
>JBFMFT010000576.1:0-2676 GCA_040751925.1 Chloroflexota bacterium | reverse complement strand
ATCAGGGTTATCGCAATCGCGGCCGCCGGCCGTTGGACACCATCCGTGAGTACCGACCGGCTACGGCCGAGCCGGCAAAGGATGCTATGTTAAAGAAAAGTGGTGTAAGCCTAGAAGGTTAGGAATAAAGACTACAACCCCCACCCTACCCTAACCAAACTAGACCTCCTGGCCGGAGTAGCCCAAACCCTGGCGGGCGGACGGCCGTTAGCCGAATCCCTGCCAGCCGTCGTAGACCAGATCACGGCCGCCCTACCCGCCGCCGACCTGGCCGCCGTTCTCCTATGGGACCAGGCCGAGGGGGCCTTCCGGCCGCGCGCCGCCAGTGGGCCCGGTTTGTCCGACCCGCCAGCCCTCTTTGAGATTAAATTGCGCGAGGGCGAATCTATCACCGGCCGGGTCTACGCCGAAGGGAAGCCACTGCTCTTGCCGACGCCGGCCGAGGTAGCGGCGGTAATGGCGACCTTGCAGCCGGCCAACCGGGCGGCCATCCAACAGGCTTACGGCAAGTATGGGCTGCCCCGGCGCGTGGTGGCGGCTCCCCTTAGCCTGGGCGAGCAGAAATATGGCGTACTGGTCTTGGAAGGGCTGGGGGAGACGGCCGCCTTTACGGCCGATGACGTGCCTTTTGTGCAGGCGTTGGCCCAACTGCTCTCTCTGGCCCTGGATCGCCGCAGGTTAGAGGAGGAAGCCGCCACCTTTCGCCAGACCCGCGAGACGGATCGCCTGCGAGCCGAGGTCATGGCTACCCTCTCCCACGAACTTCGCACCCCTCTGGCGGCCATCAAGGGCTACTCGACGGCCCTTCTGCTGGACGAAATCGAATGGCCCGACGAGAAACGGCGTGAGTTCTTGCGCCTGATAGACGAAGAGTGCGACAATTTGCAGTTGATGATTGGCGAGATTTTGGACTCGGCGCTGATTGACGTGGGGCAGTTGGAGATGGAGCCAGAGCCGCTTCGCCTGCCCCGGCTGGCCCGCGAAGTGGCTGACGAGATGCAACACCTGACAGAGAGGCACCGTTTCGCGCTGGATTTTCCAGCCGCCTTCCCCATCGTCGAGGCAGACCCCCGCCGGATTCGCCAGGTCTTGCGAAACATTCTGGACAATGCGATCAAATACTCGCCGGCCGGTGGGCTGGTAGTCATTCGCGGGAAAGTGCGGCCAGCCGACGTAGTCATCAGCATTGCCGACCAGGGTGTAGGCATCTCGCCCGAAGACCTGATTCCGCTCTTTGAGAAGTATTTTCGCGTCAAAGCCCCCACCGGCTACCACGTGCCGGGGACCGGTTTGGGTCTGCCGGTGTCGCGGGCGATTGTGGAGGCGCATGGCGGCCACATCTGGGCCGAGAGCAAAGTGGGCGAGGGGACAACCCTCTCCTTCTCCCTCCCAGTTGGGAAGAACTGCGGGGATTAGGGGATTAGGGGATGATTTTTTGGTAAATCTCCCAATCCCCCAATCCCCGCCCACGAAAGATGAGTAACCCACGTATTTTGATTGTGGACGATGAACCGAAGCTGGTGCGGCTGCTGCGCGAGGTGCTGACGGCCGCCGGCTACGGCGTATTAGCCACCACCAGTGGTGAGCAGGCGATTGAACTGGTGGCCCTGGAAAAACCTGACCTGGTGCTGTTGGACATTGTGCTGGCCGGGCAGGCCGACGGCTACCAGGTGGCTGGCCGGCTACGCGAGTTCTCCAACGTGCCGATCATCATGCTAACCGCCAAAGCTCGCGAGTCGGACTTGCTCAAGGGTTTCGACACCGGCGCAGACGATTACATCACCAAGCCCTTCAGCGCCAAAGAACTCCTGGCCCGCGTGCGCGCCGTCCTCAAACGTGCCCAATGGGAGGCGGCCGACTCGACAGCGGCCGAAATTACCTGCGGCGAGTTGCGAATTGACCTGGCCCGTCGCCGCCTGACCGTGAACGGCCAGGCCGTCCACCTGACCCAGACCGAGTTTGACCTGCTGCGCGAATTGGCCGTCCATCGCAACCAGGTCTTGCTGCACGACCAATTATTGACGGCCGTGTGGGGGTCAGAATACCGCGACGACCTGGACTACTTGCGCGCCTACGTGCGCTATCTACGCCGCAAAATAGAGCCAGACCCCAACCATCCCCGCTACGTCATCACCTATCCGGGTGTCGGTTACATGCTGGCCTGCCCGGAGCGTGAAGCGTGAAACGTGAAGCTGATCTTCACGTTTTACGTTTCACGGCGGCCATTTTCATACCTTTTTCATCCCCCCGCTCCACCTTTCTATGCGTTTTTCACGGCCGGTATGGTAGATTGACTCTTGTGTAAACACGGCCGCAAACCGGCCATTCGTGAGATTTTGCACAAGTTACCTCTCCTAACCACCCTCCCCTAACCATTGGGGAGGGTTGGGGGAGGGGTTTGGAGAAACCATGCCCGCTTTTTTCGATACCAACACCAATCTATCACGTACCCTGGCCCTGCCGGAAATGGCGACGGCCATTGGAGACCATGCCCTCCAACTGGCCCGCGCCAAGCATACGCCGCTACCCGGCAACCAAAGCTTGGCCGAATTGCTGGCCCTGCCCGCCTTTCTGGATAACTTCAAGTACAATCTGGCAAAGGGAGCGGCCGCAGCCCTGGCCGAGAGCGATAGCCGCCTGGAAGCGATTTACTTCATGGACGACCTGAATCCCGAC
>JBFMFT010000575.1:0-2686 GCA_040751925.1 Chloroflexota bacterium | reverse complement strand
AGTTGAACCGCGATATTTTTTACGCGGCCATTGGCGGTTTTGGGATGTTGGGCTGCTTCACCAGCCTGACCCTGCAATTGAAGCGGGTTTATTCGGGTTGGATTGAGGTGACCGCTCTCGCCAGCGCCCATTTGGCCGAGATGTTGGGGCAGTTTGAGGAGCGGCTGGACGACGCTGATTACCTGGTAGGCTGGCTGGACGCTTTTGCCGGCGGCCGCTCGCTCGGCCGCGGCCAGATTCACGTAGGGCGTCATTTGCGGCCGGGGGAAGACCCCTACCCCCAGCAGAGTTTACGCCTGAGCCACCAACACTTGCCACCCAATCTATTTGGTGTCCTACCCCGCTCGGTGATGTGGCTGCTGATGCGGCCGTTTATGAACAACCTGGGTACGCGCCTGGTAAACACGGGTAAGTATGGGTCGTCGCGTCTAGGTCACGGGAAGCGCTACCGGCAAACGCACACCGCCTTTCACTTTTTGCTAGACTACGTGCCTGATTTCAAGAAGGCTTATGGGCCAGGCGGGTTGATCCAGTACCAGAGCTTTATTCCGGCGGCCGCGGCCGAGACAGCCTTTAGCGACATATTACGCCGCTGCCAGAAGCGGGGCTTGCCGAACTATTTGAGCGTGCTAAAGCGGCACCGGCCGGACGATTTTCTGATCACGCACGGGCTGGATGGCTATTCGCTGGCGATGGATTTCCGTCTAACGCCGGGGACGCGGGAGCAGGTGGCTAAACTGACGGCCGAATTGGACGAGATTGTGCTGGCGGCCGGGGGACGTTTCTATTTTGCCAAGGATAGCACCCTCCACCCCGACACCGTGGCCCGTTATCTGGGGCAGACCACCATTGACCGCTTTCGCACCCTCAAAGCCCAGTGCGACCCCCTCAACGTCTTACAAACCAATCTCTGGCGACGCCTCTTTGGATGGAGTCAACGCGATTAAGGAAGCGCCTAGTTAGGCGCGTCAGCTGCCAGAGAAAGTCTTTTAACTCTGAATTCATGCTGCCTACGCCTGGCGACCCACAGGTCATAATAGGCTTGCTGATTGAGCCAACTTTCTGCTGACGTATCGAACGCCAGCGAGAGGCGGATAGCTACCTCTGGGCTAATCCTTGCTCGCCCATTGACTATCGCCGAAAGCGTTTTGCGGCTCACTCCTAACGCTTCGGCTGCTCTCGTCACGCTGACACCAAGTGGTTCCAAGCACAATTCTCTTAGAATTTCGCCTGGGTGGGGAGGGTTGTGCATTTCCATTCGCAAGCTATTTGCAGAAGAAAGAGTGTTCGCCGGTGAGGGTGGACAGGCGGAGACGAAGGGGACGGCCGTCGTCAGCTTCGTAAGCCAGGTATATCTGGCGGCCGACCAGCCGGCCGACCATCTCCCAATAATCGCGGCTCATCCCGTCGGCCGGGCGCATCTCACCGGCCGGCGTTTCCTGGCGGCCGGCCAACAGCCTAGCCAGTAGCAGCCGGTAGCGATCCAGGCTACTGTCTATCGCCAGCACCTCCGCCTCAAAGATAGCCCGCACAAAGTCGCCATCCGGCAACTGCCAAACAAACTGAACAGGGAACTTACCCCCAACGTCGTAACGGGCGATGAGCATAGATCGAGTCAGCCATGAGTGATGAGTAATGAGCGACTCATCACCTATCACTCATTACTCATCACTTGGAGGGGATGATACCCATTTTTACGAAAAAGGCCCGACTTTTGTATTTTTTCCGGCCGCTCCTTTCTCTGTATAGGTGAACTGGCTAACAAGCTCGTTCTCAGGTTTGGGCAAAGAAATTCGTTGTCGGGTGTTGATGGATGTTAAAAGTAAATGATCTCAAGTTGAGTCCTGACTCAGCCTTTCAACGCATCCTGATCGTGGATGGTTTGCCAGAGACGCTAGGGGTTCTCTGTCATACGCTGAACAAGGCCGGTTACGAAGTCTGGTGCGCTGGTTCCAGCCAAAAGGCGCTCAATCTCATCGAACGGCGGGGCGTTCCTCACCTGGCCCTGATAGACGTTCATTTGTGGTATAGCGACGGCGGCCAACTGCGGCAGCGGCTTAACGCCATTCAGGAGTTGCCGGTGATCGCCCTGGCGGCGGCCGATCAGGAAGACGTGGCCATTCAGGCTTTGGAGCAATTCGCTGAGGATTACCTGATCAAGAAGCCGCTCCGCGCGGCGGAATTGGTGGCCCGCGTGCAGCGGATTCTGCGCCGCGTCCACGACTACAGCTATACCCTCAATTCACCCCTCCGCCTGGACGACCATTTCTCCATAGATTTCTCCGGCCGCCAGGCCATCGTCGAGGGCCAACCCGTTTCCCTCACCCCTATCGAGACGCAATTGCTCCATATCCTGGTGCAAAACGCCGGCCGTTACGTCTCCACCGGCTCCCTATTGAATCGCCTGTGGCCATTGGAATCGGCCGGCGAACGCCGCCTACACGTCCACGTCTCCCGCCTGCGCCGCAAGATAGAAAGCCACACCGCCCCCACCTATACCATTATGACCAAGCGCGACCTGGGTTACACCATCTGGCGCGACCTCCCCTCCCCCGAACGCCTCTTGTCGGGCGCGCTAGACGGCGGCCGGTTTCAATACGTCTAATAGCTAGAAACCAGGTTTTTTAGAAAAACCTGGTTTCTCATTTAAGCCCCAAGCGCGTCGCCCTATGGGAAGGGCGACGCG
>JBFMFT010000574.1:0-2687 GCA_040751925.1 Chloroflexota bacterium | reverse complement strand
GGTAAGTGTAAAAAACACGTTAAACAGCCCTGGTTAATTCCCCGGCCGCTTCTACAATACCGAAATTGGGGCGCGTAGTACGTTTTATGCAGTAGGTCAATAACCATGAAGAAATCACTCCTGATACCCACCCTTTTCGTTCTTCCTTTACTCTCCCTCTCTCTCTTACTCCTACTCCCCACCCCGGCCGCCCACTCCGCCCCAGCCCCCGTCTCGGACGTAGAAACGGTAGAGCCGGCCGTCCCCACTGAAGCCTGTGAGGGAGAGAACTTACTACAAAACCCTTCTTTCGAGGGCGCGTACAGCCCCTACATCCCGCCCGAATGGAATCCCGACTGCCCCTGGGGCATTTGCTTCTCGGCTATGATGGCCCCAGACTGGACGCCCTGGTGGGTCTCCCGCGACCCCAATGACCCCGGAGACACCAACGTTATGCCCGAATACAAACAGGCCACACTGGGCATCCCCGGCCCGGTACGGGTCTACGAAGGCGAAGCCGCCCAGCAATACTTCACCTTCTGGCGCACGCACAAGGCCGGTTTCTACCAGCAGGTAGCGGCCGTTCCTGGTCAGAGCTATTGCCTGAGTCTGTGGGGACACTCCTGGTCGGCCGACGACGACGATGATTACCTATCCGGCCCAGAGTATGGCGTATTGACCCAGACCATCGGCCTTGACCCCACCGGCGGCACGGACTGGCAAAATCCGGCCATTGTCTGGTCGCCAGCCCGTGAACAGTACGACGTGTATGGATTGTTCCAGGTACAGGCGGAGGCCCAGGCCAGCACGATCACTGTCTTTGTTCTCTCTGCGCCCCAATGGGCCGTCAAGCACAACGACGTGTACTGGGACGACGCTCACCTGTCGGTCATGGCCGGAATGGACGTGACCCCGGCCGGCGGGCTGCTCTTCCTGGCCGACGTTGACCAGCCACAATCCAGCAGCCAGAGCGTGCAGGTTGACTTTACCGATGGTTACAGTCTGACCTGGACGGCCGCCCTGGAAGCCGGTAGGACGTTTACGCCCCTCTTTTCCCCTACCTCGGGAGGTGATGGGGAGAGCCTGACGGTGACGGCCGACAGCAATGGTCTCCCCATCGGCGTTTACGAGGCCACGATTACCATTACGGCTTCTGAAGACAACGTGCTGGGCAGTCCGGCCGCCCTCCCCGTCCAACTACTCGTCGTGCCAGAGGTCTACGAATTCTACCTGCCTGTCGTCAGACACTAGGGCTGTGGCAGGTGGCCGGTAGCAAGTAGCAAGTAGGAAGCACCTGCCACCTGCCACCTGCTACTTGCCACTTTCTTCCTTCTGCTCACTGGTCTCAGCCTTCTCATCCTTCTGCCCTTCGCGCAGGCCCTCGCGGAAGGAGCGGATGCCTTTGCCCAACTCACTGCCGAGTTTGCCAATCCGCCCCACGCCAAAGAGTAGCAATACGATTACCAGAATAATCACCCATTCCCATCCACCTAGAGAGGGCATTGGTCGTTCTCCTGTTCTTCGTCATGCGTAAAACGTAATCCGTCATCCGCCAAGCCATCTTACGCATTACGCATTACACATTACGTCTTTTTCAGAGCATTATAGCACTGCCCCCGGCCGAGGCAACCGGTCTAGCTGCCCGACGTAGACCAGCGTCTCGTAGTCGAAGCGCACCTGTCCGTCAACCTGATGCTGGTCGAAGATGCGGCGCAGTTCGGCCGTCGCCGGTTCGTAGTCGGGCTGGCCGGGTAGAGGGGCGTAGGAGGAGGAGAGGAAGCGACCCAACAGGCTCTCATAGTCAAACTGCTGGTAATTTGCCAGGGTGTGCAACTGGTAGCCGCCAGCCGCAAAAAAGCGGGGTAGGGTCTCCTCGGTCACGTGATTGTGGCGGAGTTGGTGGTAGCTCCTGATGCGCTCCAACAGGCTCTCGTAAGCCTGGGCGAACGGGGTAGTGGTGTTGCGGTCGTTCCAGATGAGGGCCACCCGGCCGCCCGGCCGCAAAACCCGCCCAAACTCCACCTGCGCCAGGTCGGGGTCGAACCAGTGGAAGGACTGGCCGGCGGTGACCCAATCCACGCTGTGGTCGGCCAGGGTGGTGGCTTCGGCCGTCCCCTCCACGCTGCGAAAGTTGGGGTAAGCGGCCAATAGGGTCTCGGCCGCCTCACGCATCTCCTTATTCGGCTCCACTCCATAGACCAGGTTGCTATTTTGCAGGAATAGTTCGGACAAGAAGCCGGTGCCGGAACCTACGTCGGCAACGATGGCGGCCGGCGAAAAGCCGTAGTGTTCCGCCAGCAGGTCAATAACCCCTTGCGGGTAGCGCGGCCGGTACTGGACGTAGTAACTCACTCGATTGGAGAATCGCTTGGTTGGATGCATATCTTTTCGCGGGGATTAGGAGATTAGGGGATTTTCTTGCTTAATCCCCTAATCCCCGCCCTCGATCCTTTGGATGAACTCAAGGCGGTTGCCGAAGGGGTCACGGCACTCAAAACGGTCATGGCCGGGGATGGGAATGGAGTCGCCAATAGCGATGCCTTCCGTCTGCAACCGGCCGCGCCAGAAGGCCAGGTCGTTCACTTCGTAGGCCAGGTGGGCTTTCGTGGCCCGCCGGTCAACGCCGTCTTCTGTTCCCACGTGCAGCTGCTGGTCGCCCACCTGCAACCAAAAGCCGCCCCGCGCCTGTAAGGAATCCGGTTTCTCGA
>JBFMFT010000573.1:0-2688 GCA_040751925.1 Chloroflexota bacterium | reverse complement strand
TCCACAGTGGCACCGGTCGTAATGCTGAGGATTTTGCGGCCAGAGTGCGGGCTTCGTTCGAGAACGTGACGGCCGCCTTCAGCCCGGCCGGCGAGAACCACTGTGTCTTGATCAATGACCGCTATTGGGGAGATCAGGGGGCAGTCGTAAACGGCTTTACGATGCAGGAGTTGGTGACGAACTGGGTACAGGGTCGGGAGCCGGCGCGCCAGATCGCTGCGCCGTAGGGCGTATCGCCTGTTAGGTTGGCGTTCTGTGCAAAAAACTGTTACTATGGAGGAAACATCCGACGTTTGGTAAACGTTGGATGTTTCCGCAAGGAGACAGTTATGCGATTAGGCGCCCAAATGAGTACGGCCGGCGGCCTGCACACCGCCTTCCAGCGTGGCCAGGAGACCGGCTGCGATTCGATGTTAATCTTCACCAAGAGCAACCGCCAGTGGAACGCCAAGCCCCTGACGGCCGAGGACGTGGCCACTTTCCGACAGGCGGCGGCCGATCACCCCCACATCCATCCGGTGGCCGTCCACGCCGCCTACCTGATCAACGTTGGCTCGCCCGACCCCGCCCTGTGGGAGAAGTCGTACCAGGCCCTCAAGGACGAAGTGCTGCGGGCCGATGCTCTGGGGATTCCCCTGCTAACCTTCCACCCCGGCGCGCAGATGGAGAGTGGCGAGGAGACGGGACTGGCGGCCGTCGCCCGCGCCTTACGCCGCTTGCTAGAGGAAACGGTCGGGGCGCAGGTCACGGTCTGCATCGAGACGATGGCTGGCACGGGGACGACGTTGGGTTATAAGTTCGAGCATCTGGCTTACCTGCTGGAACACGGCCGGCCCGACCAGAGCGCGGCATGGCAAAACCGCCTGGGTGTCTGCTTCGACACCTGCCACGTCTTTGCCGCCGGTTACGAGATTCGCACGGCCGAGGGCTACGCAACCACCCTGGCCGAGTTTGAGCGGCTGGTGGGGCTAGAGTGTATCCGCTGCTTCCACCTCAACGACAGCCAATACCCCTTGGGAGCGCGCAGGGATCGCCACGACCACGTTGGGCGTGGTCACATCGGGCTGGATGGGTTTGCCCACTTCGTCAACGACCCCCGTTGGCGCGACCATCCGGCCCACCTGGAAACGGAGAAGACGGAGAAGGATGAGAATGGTCAGGAGGTAGAGATGGATCCCGTCAATCTGGCGACGTTGCGGGGCCTGGTGAGACGGGATGCGAAGGATAAGTCATAGTTATCTTTGTCGGCTGATTGCTCTCTGTTTGACACTTCTGGCTACAATTCCCCAATCAGGCCAGGCCCAGGCGGGCGGGCCGTCTGGCTCTGGCTACACCCGCTACTTCCCGGTCAACTTCCACTCCAGCGTCGTCTTATGCACGGGTCTGGGTTCGACCTGGACCGGCGGCCGGACGCGCTGGACGGGCAGCCACTACGACGTATCGGACTGTGCGCGTCCCATCCCACCCACGCAAGCGGAAATGGTCAAGCCGGCCGAACGCAACCCGCAGCGCTGGGCGGAAGCCCGCTGTAATGATGGTACCCCTTTTGGCCTGGAGGTGGAGCTATCTAGCAATCCAATCAGCTATGATTGGGTCATCTTGTTGCAGGGGGGCGGCTTCTGCGACGATAACGCCATCAGTTGCATCGGCCGGGGCAGCCTAAGCACCACTCCACCGGAGGCGGATCGGGCCTTTCTCGACCTGGAAGACCTGGACATCCTAAAGGCTGACCCAGACCTCAATCCCACCTTCCACCAGGCTAACCACGTCCACGCTTTCTACTGCTCTAGCGATGGTTGGAGTGGAGCGACCACGACCCGACGGCCGACCGAAGCGGATCCCGATGGCTGGTACTTCTCCGGCCGCGCCAACGTGGCCGCCCTTTTAGAGGTCCTGGTAGAACGCTATGGACTGGATGACGGTCACCCCCAGACGCAGGTTCTCCTCGGCGGGCTCTCGGCCGGCGGCGCGGGCATCCAGGCCAACGCCGACGCGATCAAAGCCCTCCTGCCGCAAACGGCCGCTCGCGGCCAGTTGCGACTGGTCGTGGACGCTGGAGTGGTGATTGACTTCGACAACCCGGATTATCCACCTGGCGAAGCCACGGTACCCCTGCGTGAACTGTTTATCGAGGCTTATGACTTCTGGGATAGCCGCCACAACTACTTGTGTGAACAGGCCATGCTGGCCAGCGGCCAACCCCCTGGCACTTGCTTTCTCGGAGCAATCAACTATCCTTACAATACGCAGCCCGAACCGGATGGCCTGGGTTTGCCCTTGCTGGTGCAGACTTGCTCCATTGACGAATGGGGCATGAACTTTTCGCACATTGATTTCTATGATCCAGATGACCAGGCGGCCGTAGCCGAGTGGCGGGCCACAACGCTGCAAGCTCTGGCCGCGATGAACTGGGTCTTTTCCGGTGGCGAAGAACCCTATCACACGCTTCTGCCCGCCAGTGAATGGCATCTGGGGCCGGAAGGGTCTACTTTTCAAGAGGTATTGACCCGCTTCTGGCTGGACTTTCCACCCGAAAGGGTTATCTTTGGCAATCCCTAGACGTGGCCAGTAGCAAGCGGCAGGTGGCAAGCAAAACCTGCTACCTGCCACTTGCCACCCGCTACCCGCTATGTTCATCGTAGACGCCCACTTAGACCTTGCTTACAACGCCCTCAAGGACGGCCGCGA
>JBFMFT010000572.1:0-2689 GCA_040751925.1 Chloroflexota bacterium | reverse complement strand
GCGAATTGGTAGCCTGGGATAACTTGCTGCTGGCCTATAGAAAAGCGGCCAAAGGCAAGCGCGGCCAACCCAACGTGGCCGCCTTCGAATACCGCCTGGAGGATAACTTGATCCAGTTGCAGGCCGATCTACGAGCAGGCACGTACCGCCCCGGCCCTTACACCAGCTTCTATATCCACGAACCCAAACAGCGGCTGATTAGCGCCGCGCCCTTTCGGGATCGGGTGGTTCATCACGCCCTCTGCAACGTCATCGAGCCTATCTTCGAGCGCAGCTTTATCGCCGATAGCTACGCCAACCGCCTTGGTAAGGGCACTCACCGCGCCCTCAACCGCTGCCAGAGCTTTACCCGTCGTTATCCTTACGTGCTGTCCTGCGACGTGCGCCAGTTCTTCCCCAGCCTGGACCACGCCATCCTGCGAGCCATTCTGGCCCGTAAGATCGCCGACCCCAACGGGTTATGGTTGATAGACCGCATTCTGGCTAGTGGTCAGGGTGTGTTGGCCGAAGCCTACCAGATGGTTTATTTCCCCGGCGATGACCTGTTAGCGGCGACCCGGCCGCGCGGCCTGCCCATTGGCAACCTCACCAGCCAATTCTGGGCCAACGTGTACCTCAACCCCTTTGATCACTTTGTCAAACGCGAGTTGCGCTGCCCGGCCTACCTGCGCTACGTGGACGACTTCCTGCTCTTTGCCGAGGACAAGGCGACTCTCTGGCGGTGGAAACAAGCCATTGAGGATCGCCTGGCAACCTTACGCCTGACGATCCATCCCGTGGCTCACCCCCGGCCGGTTAGCGAAGGTATCCCATTCCTCGGCTTTACAGTGTTTTCCGACCACCGCCGCCTGAAACGGCGCAAGGGCGTCTATTTCCGGCGACGACTCAGGGGCCTGGTGGCTGGTTACCGGGCCGGTCAGATGGCCCTGGCCCAGGTCAGCGCCACTGTGCGGGGTTGGATCAATCATACCCGTTACGGCAATACGGTGGGTCTGCGTAAGGCAACTTTGCGACCTATCGTGATTTCCCGGCCTCTACCTCATCCGTGTTAATCTGTTTATGAAAGCGATGCTTTTGCGCCAATTGGGTGGCCTGGCCGATAATCCCACCCCCTTAGCGTTGGTGGAGTGGCCGGAACCGACGCCCGGCGAGGGTGAACTCTTGTTGCAGGTGTTGACATGCGGCGTCTGCCACACGGAATTGGACGAAATTGAAGGGCGCACCCCACCGCCTCACCTGCCGGTCATCCCCGGCCACCAGGTGGTCGGCCGCGTCGCCGCCCTCGGCCCGCCTATGAATAGTTCCCCCAAGCCTTCAGACCCTCCTCACGATAGAAATCCGCTTCCATCCGCGTCCTATCCTGGTTTCCAGATCGGCGAGCGAGTGGGAGTGGCCTGGATTTTCTCGGCCTGCGGGCGTTGCCCCTTCTGCTTGAGTGGGCAGGAGAATCTGTGTCCAGACTTCCGAGCCACCGGCCGTGACGCCCATGGTGGCTACGCCGAATACATGACCGTTCCGGCCGCCTTTGCTCACCCGATCCCCGCGACCCTTAGCGACGTAGAGGCGGCCCCACTCTTGTGCGCCGGGGCTGTTGGCTACCGCGCCCTCCGCCTGTGCCACCTGCAAGACGGCCAAAACCTGGGTTTGAGCGGCTTTGGCGCGTCCAATCACCTTGTCCTCAAGGCGGCCCGCTACCAATACCCCCACAGTCAGATTTTCGTTTTCGCCCGCAGCGAGAAGGAGCGAGCCTTTGCCCTGGAATTGGGGGCGGTGTGGGCTGGGGACATCTCCGAGACGCCCCCCACGCTGTTGCACAGCATTGTTGACGCGACGCCGGTGTGGACGCCGGTGGTGGCGATGTTGAAGAACCTGGAGCCAGGCGGCCGTTTGGTCATTAACGCCATCCGCAAAGAGGACAGCGACAAAGCAGCCTGGTTGGGGATGGACTACGCCAGCCATCTCTGGCTGGAAAGAGAAATCAAGAGTGTCGCCAACGTTACCCGCCGGGACGTGCGGGAGTTTCTGGCTCTGGCGGCGGCGGCCGGAATCCGGCCGGAAGTCGAGGAATTTCGCCTGGCTGAAGCCAATCGGGCCCTATCCGACCTCAAAGCGCGCCGGATTCGCGGGGCAAAGGTGTTGCGGATTGCCTGGTGATCAGGGGGCCGGCGTCGTTATACTGGCCTGCCGGAACAACACACCCAGGACACGCGAGTCACCATGACCAGGAACGACCTCGGCCGGACTCACCGCCCCAGGTATGACAAACTCAATCACGTTCGGCCGGTTCCGATACACCAGGCGCGTGGGTAGTCCGAAGGAGACTTCGAGCGGCCGGGCCTGACTGGAGAAGACACCCACCTTGCGCTGGTTGAAAAAGACGTAGACGGTCTGTTCGCGGAAAGTGTCGAGCGAAAGGTTTAGCACCAGCCTGTCGCCGTTGACCCAATGGCTGCCGGCCGGCCGGAACACCAGCCTGGCCGACGGGCCATTAGACCACCGGAAAGCCAGGCCGTCATCTGTTGTTTCTGGGTCATACCAACTCTCAAAAAGAACGGCCGGGCTGTCCGGCAAGATTAGATCGCCCAGGCTGTAGGGCGGTCGTTGACCCAGTTGATGCCAGCGCCACCGTTCGGCCAGTTGGGCCGGACTGGCCAGAAATTGGGGATAACGCCAGTCGAACAGGTAAGCC
>JBFMFT010000571.1:0-2691 GCA_040751925.1 Chloroflexota bacterium | reverse complement strand
CCCGCCCCGGCCGCTGCCCGGCCGTCACGCCCCACCCCTCCAACGAATGGAGGCCATCCTGGAACACCTGGAATGGTGGACGGCCTACTACGATGGATTGATGAATGAGGCAATGTAGCGCAATCGGCTCGATTGCGCGCTACAATTGCTACTTGCCGCCCACCTTGTTGCGCGGCCGGAAGCCAAACAACTGGGCGGCGAAGCCAGGCACTTCCACCTCCTGGCGATCCGCCTCATTCCACTCGTTGCGGGCGCGATCCCGCAGCCACTTTTCCCGTTCCAGGCTCAACTCCTCCACCGTCGCCCGCAGCAGGTCGCCATCCCCGGCCGCCACCAGGCGGCGCAAAGCCTGTAACTCCTCTAGCAGAGCGTCCAGCCAGCGCGTCGTCGCCTGGCGATCCTGCAAGGCCAAATGACCCAGGTCAGCCCCGTCGCGCAGGGGCAGGGTCATCAAGGCAAAGGGCGCGCCAGCGAAGCGCAGCACGTCGCGCCAGCCCACCGAGCGAGTGACGGCCTGGAACAAGGCGGCGGCCATCAAGCCAGGCAAGGTTTCTACCCCCTCTACCAGCGCGTCATACTCCACCGGGTCAATGAAAAAAGGCTGTGCGCCCAGGGCCGCCCCCAGATTCACGGCCGTCTCCACCGCTTTCGGCTCCGCCGCCGGCGAGGGCATCAGGCAAATTACACTTTGCTGAAACAGGCGAGCGTGGGCCGCCGCCAATCCCTCGCGGCTGTCAGTCAGCGAATCGGCCGCCAGAACGGGACTGGCCCCCACGTAATGGCCGCGCCGGAGGTTCTGCCGCGCCCATTGCAGCCCCGGCCCTTTCAACGGCAACGTATCCAGAATAACCGCGTGTTCCTGAACGTGGCCGCCGACCACGTTCAACGTATCCAGCAATTGGCTGGGCGGCACAGCCACGATCAGGATGTCGGCCACCGCCACCGCCTCGGCCAGATTCCACTTCAGGCTATCCACCGCGCCCAACTCCTTCGCCTTCTGACCAGCTTTATTATCTTTGTCGTGACCCACGATTTGCGCTGGCACGGCCGCCTGCTTCAAAGCCAGCCCCACCGACGCCCCCAACCGGCCGAGACCAATGATAGAGATCGTTTTTGCTTGCATAAACTCCTCTCACTGAAGAAACCAGGTTTTTTTGCCAATAATCACGCTCTGCCAGGGAAAAACCTGGTTTCTTGCCGAATAGTTACGAAGGCTTTTCAGTTCTGATCATCCGCCCACTGTAAATAGCCCAATAACCGATCGGCTTCGCTGCGCGGCTCGGCCGGCCGAAGGTCCTGGTGGCGACGAATGAGGGCGATGGTCAAGGGCCGGCTGCCAGCCGCCGCCGCCATCTCCGCGCCCCAAATGGGATGCTGGGCCTTGACCACGAACGGCCGCCGCCAACCGCGCCCACCTGGTTCACCCCAGACAGCCACCCACTTGGGCCAGATAGCCTGGGCCAGAACAATCAGAGTCCTATCCCAGAGCGTCAGAGGCCACCGCGTCTTGCCCACGTCGTGCAGCAGGGCCGCCGCCAGGAGATCGGGCTGGTCGTGCCCGGCCGCCTGTAACGTCTGCATCACCCGCCAACTGTGCCACTGATCGCTGGCGGCTAAACGCTCAAACAAAGCCACTTCTGGCGGGGTTAGCGCGGCCGCTATCTCCATCCGCGCGGCAGTGGGCAACGGCCGGGCGGTTAGAATACGCCAAAACTGCCCCAGCCTGTAGGAGACTCCTCCCATCTCACTGAATCAGCAAATTGAAGATGAACCCGGCCGCTTCACCCAACAGAACGCCGATAACGTCCACCCCCACCGCTGGCAGCAAGAAGATGAGGGCCATCAGAATCAGCGAACCATATTGCTCTAACGGCCGCAACTGATAAGCCAGATTAGGCGGCAGGATGCCTGACAGAATCTTGAAGCCATCCAGGGGTGGCAGAGGGATGAAGTTGAACACCGCCAAAATGATGTTGATGAAAATAAATTCAAACATAAACAGGGACAAGGAAGCCCAATTGCTATCGTCACCTAAAATCAAATTGTCTAACCAGCCCAGGCGTAGCGGCTGAATAACGAGGGCCGCCAGAAAGAGGTTAGAAAGTGGGCCAGCCAGAGCCACAATCGCCATGGACGTGCGTGGGTTGCCGCGCAGGTTTTGGGGATTCACCAAGACAGGCTTGGCCCAACCAAAGCCGGCAATCAGCAGGGCAATGGTGCCCAGAGGGTCCAGGTGGGCCAGAGGGTTGAGGGTAATCCGCCCCATCTGGCGGGGAGTCGAATCGCCCAGGTAGTCGGCCGTTAGCGCGTGAGCCAGCTCGTGAATCGTAAAGGCCACGACGAGGACGACCATTCGGGCAATAAGGGTGGGAATATCCAGGTCAAACGCCATCTTTCTCCTTATACGGCCGGGGTACCTACTCAGCCACTCCCACCCTCACCCCAACCCTCTCCCTCAGAGGGAGAGGGGACGAACACCTCCCCTCGCCCTGGTAGGGAGAGGGGGTAGGGGGTGAGGGTGAGCAGTTACCGGCCGGGTGAAATTCTGGTATAGGCACGGCCGCAGCGGATGGACAACACACCAACACGTCTATCCGCTGCCAGACCAACAGCATTATAACCCGCCCCCGGCCGTCGGGCGAATGAACACAACCCCCTCCACGACCTCCCCGACTAAACAGCCTGTTTATC
>JBFMFT010000570.1:0-2708 GCA_040751925.1 Chloroflexota bacterium | reverse complement strand
TTTTCCCTGTGGCCTTGTGGGCCTTAGACCGTTTCCGGCGACAGGCAAACTGGTCAAGCTGGTTACAGGCGTCATTGGCTGTGGCGGCCGTCATTCTCACCCACAACCTGATGGCCATGGTCTTTTTCGCGCTATTGCTGGCTTGGGCGGGGTGGCAAGTGGCAAGTGGCAAGTGGCAAGTGGCAAGTGGCGAGTGGCAAGTGGCAAATAACAAGTCTTACTTGCCATCTGCTACCTGCTACCTGCCACTTGCCACATACCACCTCTTGCTGCCCCTAATCCTCGGCGTCGGGCTGACCGCTTTCTTTTGGCTGCCGGTAGGGCTGGAGCAGGGCGCGGTCAACCTGGGCAATCTGATTGGCGACGGTGGCCACTTCGATTACCGTAATCATTTCTTGTCAATAGCCAGTCTCTTAGGCCCATCCCGCCGGCTTGACTGGGGCGCGTCTGAGCCGGATTTCGCCTTCAATCTGGGTCTGGCCCAGTGGTTGTTGGGTGGCCTGGGTAGCCTGGCTCTGATCACCGGCCGCGCCCGCCAGCGTGGTCAGGTGGCCTTTTTTGCTCTGACCCTGGCTGCCCTGCTTTTTTTCATGCTGCCAGTCTCGGCCGGGCTGTGGGAACGCATCCCCCTGCTGCCTTTCCTCCAATTTCCCTGGCGACTATTAGGCCCGACAGCGGTCGTGCTGTCCATTCTGGCTGGCATAAGCGTCTCTACTCTCCTATCCCACACGATCCCCAAGAATCCGCGTTCCTCCGCGTCGTCCGCGTTCCATCTCCTCCTCCATCGTTGGACGCCGGCCGTTCTCATCGCCTTGACGCTCCTGCTGGCCTTACCTCTCAGCCAGGTTCCCCCCTGGCCGGCCGACTTCGGCGACACTACTCTGGCCGGCTACGCCCGCGTTGAGCAGGAAGGGCGATGGCTTGGTACCACCTCGACGGCCGATTTCATTCCGGCCACGGTAGACGTCATTCCCCGCGCCGAGCCGGCGATGATGACTGACTTGCTGGCCGGACGGCCGCCCGACCGGATCAACCGGGCTACCCTTCCCGAACGGGCCACGGTGGAGACAGAGACCATCACCCCTCTGCACTGGCGCTACCGCGTCGAAAACGATGACTGGTTTCTCTTGCGCCTCTTTCTATTTGACTTTCCGGGCTGGCAGGCCCGCGTGGATGGGGAGGTGGTGGAGACACAATTGGGCAAGCCGGAGGGCTTTCTGGTAATCCCTGTGCCGCCCGGCCGCCACCTGGTAGACGTGCAATTTGCCAGCACGCCAGCGCGACGGTTGGCCTGGAGCCTGTCGGCCGTCTCCCTTTGTCTGGTTCTGCTGGTGGCCTGGCGTTACCGGAAAAGAAGCAAAGGAAGGGAGGGGGGTCACTGGCAATTGGTTATTGGCAATTGGCGGGGGCAAAGCGAGGCCCCAGGTACGATCAAGCGGGTCATGGCTGCGGTTTTGGCGGTGACCCTGTTCTATTGGCTGGCCCTACAGTCTGTGGGCTGGCTGCGCTATCAATCCAGGGGTTATACGGCCATTCCTGCCCAGACGGACGTGTACGCCGATTTCGGCCGCCAGATTGCCCTCATTGGTTTTGACGCCCCAGCCACGCTGGTTACGCCAGGCGAGACCTTGGCGGTCAGTTTATACTGGAAGGCCCAACAGCCGCTCACCGTCAACTACCAGGTTTTCCTGCACCTCCTGGACAGCGACGGTGTACTGGTTGCCCAATCAGACAAGTTGAACCCCGGCGACTATCCCACCGGCCGCTGGTCTGTGGACAAATACGTGCGCGACGAACACCGGCTAACCCTGCCGTTGGCGTTGCCGGCCGGGACTTATCGGCTGGCGGCCGGGCTATGGGTGCGGGCGGAAGGCTGGCGGCTGCCTTTACTAGACGCCCAGGGGGAGCAGCTTGGTGATTATTACCCGCTCAGGACGTTGGAGGTCAAGGCCAGATGAGAGTCATTAGCGGCCGGGCCAAAGGTCGTAAACTCAAACTCGTGCCAGGCCAGACGACGCGGCCGGTCATGGATCGGGTCAAGGAGAACTTGTTTAACATCCTGGGCGATACGGTAGCCGGCACGCGCTGGTTGGACCTCTTTGCCGGTACCGGGCAGGTGGGTATCGAGGCTTTGAGTCGGGGAGCGGCCGAATGTGTGTTTATTGACACGGCCCGGCCGGCCATCCGCACCATCCACGAAAACCTGGCCCACACCCAGTTGAGCCAGTTCGCCCAGGTCTTGGGCATGGACGCTTTTGATTACGTGCGGACTGGCCCAGGACGGCCGTTTGACCTGGTTTACGTGGCTCCTCCGCAATATCAGGGCCTATGGCTGAAGGCCCTGCAACTGATTGACCAGAAGGCAGAGGCTTGTCTGACGGCCGGCGGCCAGGTCATCGCCCAGATTCACCCCAAGGAATTCCAGGAACTCTCACTCGTACACCTTCGCCTCGTTGACCAGCGACGGTATGGGGCGACAATGCTCTGTTTTTATGAAGTGAAGCGTGAAACGTGAAAAGATTGCGCTTCACGCTTCACGCTTCACGAGTTGTCTAGCAACACCTGTATCGTACACTGCCCCGCTTCGTTGTTGGAGGTGTCCACGACAGTCAGGCGCACGCTGTAGAGACCCGAACCCCATTGGTTGAGGTCTGCGCTGCCCAGGAAGCCGTTTTCGATAGGCTGGTCAATGGTGCGGCCGAGCAGCG